>NZ_JBQEPD010000002.1:0-440400 GCF_052045675.1 Brucella sp. 22210 | reverse complement strand
AGGCATAGAACTCTCCGACGATACCTTTACGGAAGAGGATGACGCATGCCATGAAGATGAGGCCGGTGACGATTGTGACTGGGAAGTCGGATGTTGCGAGATAGTTCTGGAGGGCGACGACGAAGGCGGCGCCGACGATGGGTCCGATCAGCGTGCCGATGCCGCCAAGCAGCGTCATCAGGATGACCTCGCCCGACATCTGCCAGCCGACATCGGTCAGCGTTGCAAACTGGAAGACGAGTGCCTTCATGCCGCCTGCAAGGCCCGCAAGGCCTGCCGACATGACGAATGCGGCCAGCTTGTACTGATTGACGGAATAGCCGAGCGATATGGCGCGGTTTTCGTTCTCGCGCACCGATTTCAGGATCATGCCGAAGGGCGAGTTGGTGATGCGCCAGATGGCGAAGACCCCAAGCACGAACACGGCCAGCACAAAGTAATACATGTTCATCTGGTTGTTGAGATCAATGAAGCCGAACAGATATCCGCGCGGCACGCCCTGCAAGCCGTCCTCGCCATGGGTGAAGGCCGCCTGCAGGCAGAAGAAGAAGAACATCTGCGACAGCGCAAGCGTGATCATGGTCGAATAGATGCCCTGACGGCGAATGGCCAGATAGCCGATGACGAGGCCAAGCGCTGCAGCGGCAAGAACGCCGAGGATCAGCCCCACTTCCGGCGTCACGCCCCATTCCTTCACCGTATGCGCGGTGATATAGGCCGCGCCCCCGAAGAAGGCCGCATGGCCGAACGAGAGAATGCCGGTATAGCCAAGCAGCAGATTGAAGGCAGAGGCAAACAGCGCAAAGCACAGCATCTTCATCAGGAAGATCGGATAGACCACGAAGGGTGCGGCGGCCAGTGCGACGATGGCGATGACGAGGATTATGGCCGACAGGCTGTTGATCGCAGGCTTGCGGGATGAAGCAGCACCATGGCTTGCAGCCGTTGCTTTAAGAGCGGTATCAGCCATATCAGGCCTCCTTCCCGAACAGTCCGGCGGGTCGCACCAGAAGAACGATAGCCATGATAACGAAGATGACGATGCTGGAGGCTTCCGGATAGAAGACCTTGGTGAGCCCTTCGGCCAGCCCCAGCACATAGCCGGTGATGATGGCGCCGAGGATCGATCCCATGCCGCCGACAACCACCACGGCAAAAACCACGATGATGATGTTGGAGCCCATCAGCGGGCTGACCTGATAGATCGGGGCCGCCATGATGCCGGCAACGCCTGCAAGACCCGCACCCAGCGCATAGGTGAAGGTGAGAAGCAGCGGCACATTGATGCCGAAGGCTTTGACCAGTGTTGGGTTTTCGGTGGCGGCGCGCAAATAAGCGCCAAGCTTGGTCTTTTCGATCAGAAGCCAGGTGCCAAGGCAGATGATCAGCGAGGCCACGACCACCCAGGCGCGATAGTTCGGCAGGAACATGAAGCCGAGATTATGCCCGCCAGCAAGCGATGGCGGCACCGCATAGGGCTGTCCGGCAGCGCCATAATAATAGCGGAACGTGCCTTCGATCACGAGCGCCAGGCCGAAGGTGAAGAGCAGGCCATAGAGCGGATCGAGATTATAAAGCCGTGACAGCGCCACGCGCTCGACGATCGCCCCGCCGAGACCGACGATGATCGGAGCCAGAACAAGCGCTGGCCAATAGCCGATGCCAAGCCAGCTCAACAGCAGATAGCCGACAAAAGCGCCCAGCATATATTGTGCGCCATGGGCAAAATTGATGATGCGCAACAGCCCGAAGATGATGGCAAGGCCAAGGCTCAGCATGGCGTAGAACGAGCCATTGATGAGGCCAACCAGTAACTGCCCGAGAAGCGCCTGCAGGGGAATACCGAAGATCATTGTCATGTCAGACTCCCAAGGCTTCGTTCAGGGCTGCCATGCGGTCGGGCAGCTCGGCGGTCGGGAAGTTCTCCGTCACCACGCCATGATCCATGAGATAGAAGCGGTCTGCGACCTTGGCGGCAAAGCGGAAGTTCTGCTCGACCAGCAGGATGGTCATGCCGCGCTTCTTCAGTTCCACCAGCACATCGCCGATGCGCTGCACGATGACAGGCGCCAGACCTTCGGTCGGCTCGTCCAGCAGCAGCACCTTCACGCCGGTGCGCAGGATGCGCGCAATGGCCAGCATCTGCTGTTCGCCGCCCGACAGTTTGGTGCCCGGGCTGTTGCGCCGTTCATGCAGGTTCGGGAAAAGCGCGTAAATCTCGTCCAATGACATCAGGCTCTGCTCGCCTTTTGCGACGACCGGCGGCAGCAACAGGTTCTCATGCACGCTGAGCGTGGCGAAGATGCCGCGTTCTTCCGGTACGAAGCCCAGACCCGCATGGGCAATGCGGTGCAAGGGCACGCGCATGATATCCCGACCGTCCAGCGTGATCGTGCCGGTGCGCTTGCGGATGATGCCCATGATGGCGCGCAAGGTTGTCGTCTTGCCGACGCCGTTGCGGCCCAGAAGCGTGATGGTTTCGCCCGGCCAGATGTCGAGATCGACGCCATGCAGGGCATGGCTTTCGCCATACCAGGCATTCAGTCCGCGCACGGACAGGAGCGGTTGGCCTTTATTCATGTTCGGTTCCCATATAGGCGGTGCGCACGCGCTCGTCCTTCGAGACGTCGGCATAGCTGCCGGAGGCGAGGATCTCGCCGCGTTGCAGCACCGTGACATGGTGGGCGATATCGGCCACCACCTTGAGATTGTGTTCCACCATCAAAACGGCGCGATCCTTCGCGACATCGGCAATGAGGGCTGCAATGGTGTGGACGTCTTCATGGCCCATGCCGGCCATCGGCTCATCGAGCAGCAGCACTTTCGGATCGAGCGCCAGTGTGGTGGCGATTTCCAGCGCGCGCTTGCGGCCATAGGAGAGATCGGCAGCCAGTGCATGACGGGCATCGGCAAGGCCGACGCGTTCCAGAAGCTCGATTGCCTGCGCGTCCAGCCGATCCAGCGCCGAGAGCGCGCGCCAGAACTGCGTGGCAAGGCCATTCGGGCGCTGCAACGCCACCTTGACGTTTTCCAGCACAGTCAGATGCGGGAAGGTGGCCGAAATCTGGAACGAGCGCACCAGCCCCATCCGCGCCACTTTGGCCGGATCGGTTTTGGTGATCGTTTCGCCCAGAAGCGTGATCTCGCCGCTTGTCGGCTGCAAAAACTTGGTCAGGAGATTGAACACCGTCGTCTTGCCAGCCCCGTTCGGGCCGATCAGCGCATGAACACGGGCATGTTCCACATCAAGATCGACATTCTTCACCGCGTAAAAGCCGCCAAACGACTTACCTAGTCCCCGCGCCGACAAAACATGACGCCCAGAACCCTGCCGCGAATTGTCCGAACCAGACGGCCCTGCCTCACGCAGAGCCGTATCTCTCACAGTCGAAGCTTCCATCCAATCAGCCTCTTACTGCTTTACCAATGGACAGCCGCTTTCTTCCGGCTTCATATAAGCCTGATCGCCGGGGATCGTGGCCAGCACCTTATAGTAATCCCAAGGGGCCTTGCTTTCATCCGGCTTCTTCACTTCCATCAGATACATGTCGTAGATCATGCGTCCGTTGGGGCCGACCTTGCCGTGACGGGCAAAGACGTCTTCAACCGGCATTTCATGCAGCTTCTTGGCGACGGCTTCGGTTTCGTCCGTACCCGCTTCCTTGATCGCCTTCAGATATTGCGTGACGGCGGAGTAGGTGCCTGCCTGGATCATGTTCGGCATACGGCCGGTGCGGTCGAAGAAGCGCTTGCCGAATGCGCGCGATTCATCATCGCGATCCCAGTAGAAGCCTTCGGTCAGGGTCAGGCCCTGTGCGGCTTCGAGGCCGAGACCGTGCACTTCCGACAGGGTGAAGAGCAGGGCGGCGAGGCGCTGTCCGCCTGCGACAATACCGAATTCCGCGGCCTGCTTGATCGCGTTGGAGGTATCGAGACCCGCATTGGCGAGACCGACAACCTTCGCGCCGGAAGACTGCGCCTGCAGCAGGAATGAGGAGTAATCCGTAGTGGATAGCGGATGGCGGACAGAGCCCAGCACCTTGCCGCCCTTCGATTCCACAAACTTCGTGGTCTGTTCTTCCAGCGAATAGCCGAAAGCGTAATCGGCGGTCAGGAAGAACCATGTATCGCCGCCTTGCTGCACGAGCGAACCGCCGGTGCCAACCGCAAGCGCGTGGGTGTCATAGGCCCAATGGAACCCGTAAGGCGTGCACTGCTTGCCGGTCAGTTCCGACGTGGCGGCACCCGTATTGATAGTGATCTTCTTCTTGTCCTTCGACAATGCCTGTACGGCAAGGCCGACGGAGGAGGTCGTCAGTTCCATGATGGAATCGACCTGTTCTGTGTCGTACCACTGGCGCGCGATGTTTGACGCGACGTCAGGCTTGTTCTGGTGGTCGGCGGTGATGATTTCAATCGGCGCATCGAGCACCTTGCCGCCGAAATCCTCGGCGGCCATTTTGGCGGCCTCATAAGACCATTTGCCGCCGAAGTCGGCATAGACGCCCGACTGGTCGTTCAAAATACCGATCTTGACTTTACCATCGGAAATTTCAGCTGCCGAAGATATGGCCGTTGCAGCCAGCAGTGCTGCCGTTGCGATCGCAAGACGCTTCATAAAATACTCCTCCCAATAATTCCCTTAACCCCTCGATAAAATCGAACGGTATCCTCCAGTGAAGCGGCCTTGTTACAGGCGGGACAATTGGCCTCCTCAGACCAGTCGTCTTTATGCTTCCGCCCGATTTGTTCCTCCATTCGGGCTTTCAATTCGAACGGTAGCATTGACAAATGCGTACAAGAACAACAATTTTTGAACAGCGTCTGTTCAGAAATGTACAGATGCGTTTGAAGAAATGCGGGCAGTCTTTTGGGAGCCAGGCATGCGGCAGTTTACATGGGACGATCTGCAATATTTTCTGGCCGTTGCGCGCACGGGACAGCTCTCAACCGCAGCGCGGCAATTGCGCACCAGCCATGTAACGGTGCTGCGCCGCATCGACCGGCTGGAGCAGGCGCTGGCGACCAAATTATTTGAGCGCAACCCGCGTGGTTATTTGCTGACGCCAATGGGGGAACGTCTGGTCGAGCCTGCGGAAGTCATGGAACGCGAGGCCATGAAGTTCCAGACCGAGGCCACCGGCAATCTGGCGGCGCTGTCGGGTGTCGTGCGTCTTTCGACGCTTGAAGGCTTCGGCAATTTCTTTCTGGCTGATCGCCTGCCGGTGCTGGCGCAATCCTATCCGAGCCTGTTCGTGGAAGTGGTGACGATCCAGCAGATCATGTCGCTGTCGCGCCGCGAGGCAGAACTGTCGATCACGCTGCACATGCCGCGCAACGGGCCTTATCACAGCGACAAACTCACATCCTACCGGCTGTTTATCTACGGGCACCGCGACTATCTGGCCCGGCATCCGCCAATCCGCAGCAAAGAGGATTTGGCCCGCCATCCCTTCATCGGCTATATCGAGGACATGGTGTTTACACCGGGGCTGGACTATATGCGCGAGATTCTGCCCGGCCAGCGCTGCACCTATCAAAGCTCCAGCATTCACGCGCAACTCCTCGCCACACAGACCAGCTATGGCCTGTGTGTGCTTCCCTTCTTTATCGCCAGCAAACATCCTGAACTGGTGCCAGTTCTGCCCCGCGACATGCATCTG
Source organism: Brucella sp. 22210 (assembly GCF_052045675.1). Lineage (NCBI taxonomy): Bacteria > Pseudomonadati > Pseudomonadota > Alphaproteobacteria > Hyphomicrobiales > Brucellaceae > Brucella > Brucella sp. 22210. The sequence continues at coordinate 434,737 of NZ_JBQEPD010000002.1, read as the reverse complement.
GTGCGCGAATACTGGATGAGCTGCCATGTCGACGTCATGGCAGCGCCGCGTATCCGCGTCATCAGCGATTTCATGGTTCGCGCCGTGCGGGAATTCTCAAGCGATTTTCTGGGCGAAAGCCTTTTGCAGCCGTGATTGGCGTGGCCCTGACGTCAGAGATTGACGCCGGTAAAGGCGATAAAACATGCCACGGCGAGCGCGATGCAACCAAACAAAATAATGGATAGACTAAGCGTGTTCATGGTCCCCCTCCACTTTACGCAACGTAAAGTGGGTATGCGGGGCTTTTAAAGCGGAGTCCAGCTGGAAAGTTTGCCAGTGCGACAAAAGTTGTAGGTAACAAAGGAAAAGCCCCGGACGAACCGGGGCTTTGGATTACTTCTGTTTCGCGAGGCCTTGTTCCCGCATCTGGCTGAGCGACATTTTTGGCGAAAGCGCTTCCGGATCGATGCGGATTTCGATCAAAGCAGGTTTGCCGGATTGTTCGCAGCGCTCGAAAGCGGCTGCAAAATCGGCTGTCGCTTCGACCGTTTCACCATGCAGGCCATAGGCGCGTGCAAGAGCGGCGAAATCCGGATTGGCAAGGCCCGTGCCGGAAACGCGACCCGGATAGGTGCGCTCCTGATGCATGCGGATGGTTCCGTACATGCCGTTATTGACCACCACGAAAATCGCCTTGGCATTATATTGCGCGGCGGTCGCCAGTTCCTGACCGTTCATCAGGAAGCAGCCGTCACCGGCAAAAGCCACAACGGTCCGCTCCGGTGCGGCCAGCTTGGCCGATACCGCAGCCGGGACGCCATAGCCCATGGAGCCGTTGGTGGGCGCCAATTGGCTGCGATAGGTGCGGTATTGGTAAAAGCGATGCGGCCAGGCGGAATAATTGCCAGCGCCATTGGTGATGATGGAATCGGCAGGCAGATGTGCGCGCAGCCATTCCATGATCTCGCCCATCTGCACCGCGCCCGGTATGACCGGCGTTTTCATATTATCGCGATAATCGGCGTTGGCCGTTTCGGCCCATGCCTTGCTGCGTGGAGCGGCAATGGGGGCAAGCTTCGATGCAGCGCGGGCAAAAGCCGGCATGCTGGCATTGATCGGCAGATCGGCGTGATAGACACGGCCCAGCTCTTCAGCACCCGGATGGATGTGGATGAGCTTCTGTTGCGGCACCGGAATGCTGACAAGCTCATAGCCTTGCGTGGTCATTTCGCCGAGCCGCGCGCCGATGACCACGAGAAGGTCGCTGTCGCGCACGCGCTGCGCCAGCTTCGGGCTGATCGACGTGCCCATTTCGCCGGCATAAAGCGGATGGGTGTTGTCGAACATGTCCTGACAGCGGAAGGAAGCGGCCACCGGCAGATGCATGTTTTCGGCGAATGTGCGCAGGTCGCGCACCGCGTCCTGATCCCAGCCGCCACCGCCGACGATCATCAGCGGGCGTTCAGCCTTTTCGATCAGCTGCACCATGTCCTGCAACTGGTCCTGACCCGGATGCATCTCGACCTTTTTGTAGGCCGGGGCATCGCTGACGGCGGCATAGGATGTCAGCATGTCTTCCGGCAGGGCAATCACAACCGGGCCGGGGCGTCCGTTGACGGCGCGATGAAAGGCCTGGCTGACGAGTTCTGGAATGCGGGCGGCATCGTCGATCTGCACGACCCATTTGGCCATCTGGCCGAACATGCGGCGGTAATCGACTTCCTGAAAGGCTTCGCGCTCCACCTGGTCGCTGGCCACCTGACCGATGAACAGGAGCATCGGCGTGGAATCCTGAAAGGCAGTGTGCACGCCGACGGAGGCGTTGGTTGCGCCCGGTCCGCGCGTGACGAAACAGATGCCGGGCTTGCCGGTCAGTTTGCCATGGGCGTCAGCCATATAGGCAGCGCCGCCTTCCTGACGGCAGACGATCAGATCGATTTCATCCGGTACGTCGTGAAAAGCGTCGAGCGCGGCGAGATAGCTTTCTCCGGGAACGCAGAAAACACGGTCCACGCCGTGAATGCGCAACGCGTCCACCAATATCTGGCCCCCGGTACGCGTATTGGGTTTGCTGGTCATCTGATGCATTTCCTCACTCTCAAATCTCGGACGATTGTTCGTCTCTTCTTTGGATGGCGGGGCGAACCGTAGGGCCCTTTGGATGCACCACACGCAGTTGATATTGTTCGGCCCCTCCCGGTCAAACATATGCATAACAGCATAGCCCCCGGCGTGAATACAGACTAAACATGATGAGCAAAACAGATGATCTCATGTCGGGAGGACAAGATGGCGCAAGCAAACTCTGGCAAAATTCATGTCGGCATTGGCGGCTGGGCATTCGAGCCGTGGGACGAAAGCTTTTATCCGGAGAAGCTCGCGAAGAAGCGTCAGCTGGAATATGCGTCGAGCAAGCTGACCTCGATCGAGATCAATTCCACCTATTACGGCCCGCAAAAGCCGACGACCTTCGCCAAGTGGCATGACGAAACACCAGACGGCTTTGTCTTTTCACTGAAAGCGCCACGTTTTTCGACCAATCGCCGCGTGCTGGCCGAAGCTGGCGAAAGCATTGAGCGCTTTCTGACCGGCGGCGTGATGGAGCTGAAGGAGAAGCTTGGCGTCGTCAACTGGCAGTTCATGGGAACGAAGAAATTCGATCCGGTGGATTTCGAAGCCTTTCTCAAGCTTTTGCCAAAGCGTCTTGACGGACGCGACCTGCGCCATGCGGTGGAAGTGCGCCACGACAGTTTCAATTCGCCCGAGTTCACCGCGCTGTTGCGGGAATATGGTGTTGCAGCCGTCATTGCCGGTGATAGCGCCTTTCCGCAATTTGCCGATCTGGCAGCCCCTTTCGCCTATCTGCGGATCATGGGAACCAAGGAAGGCGAGCCGCTCGGCTATAGCGAAGCCGAGCTTGATCAATGGGCGACAAGGGCCAAGGCGATTGCCGCCGGAAAGGCCCCGGGCGGTCTGCGCACCATCGAACCTGCCGTGGATGACGGCGTGGCGCGCGATGTTTATCTCTATGTTATCAGCGGCTATAAGGCGCATAATCCGCATGCGGCTATGGCCTTGATTGATCGGCTGAAATGATGCCTCGTGACGGCTGTTGATTTTCATCCGAGTCGTCCGAGACCCATCATGCCGCATCTTGATCTTCCTGCCCTTCGCGCTTTCGTAGACACCATCCCGCAGAACTATAAAGGCCCCGGCGGTATCGTCGCCGTCGTCAAGGACGGCGAAGTCGTCCTCAGCCATGCCTGGGGTTTTGCCGATCTGCGTGCGCGCCAGCCGATGACGGCGCAAACGCGGATGCCGATCTGCTCGGTCAGCAAGCAGTTTACCTGTGGGGTGCTTCTCGACAGCGTCGGCGAGCCGGAAGTGCTGGACGACGCGCTGGCCGCCTATCTCGCCGGTTTCGAGGATGAGCGTCCGAGCCTGCGCACCCTGTGCAACAACCAGTCGGGCCTGCGCGATTACTGGGCGTTGACGGTGCTTTGCGGCGGCGACCCGGAAGGTGTGTTTCTGGCCGAAGATGCACAATCGCTGCTGAAACGCCTGAAGACGACGCATTTTGCGCCGGGCAGTCATTATTCCTACAGCAATGGCAATTTCCGCATTCTGGCGGATTTGATCGAAGCCCATACGGGCCGCTCACTGGTCGATCTTCTGTCGGAGCGGATTTTCAAACCGGCTGGCATGAAGACGGCGGAGCAGATCACCGATACGGCGCAATTCACCGAATGCACCGGCTATGAAGGCGATACGGTGCGCGGCTTCCTGCCTGCCACCAACCGCATCCACTGGATGGGCGATGCGGGAATTTGCGCGTCGCTGGACGACATGATCGCCTGGGAACAGTTCATCGATGCAACGCGCGATGACGAGAACGGCCTTTATCGCCGTCTGAGCGGGCCGCAGGTTTTCAGCGATGGCGCGGCAGCGCCTTACGGCTTCGGCCTCAAATTCGAGGAAGTGGGCGGCAAGCGGCTCACCGGCCATGGCGGCGCGCTACGCGGTTGGCGCTGCCAGCGCTGGCATTGCGCCGATGAGCGGATTTCCACCATCGCCATGTTCAATTTCGAAGGCGGAGCTTCTGATCTCGCGGCCAAGCTGATGAAGCTTGCGCTCGGTGTGCCATCGCCGGAACCGGAACGGGTCGAAGCCGATGCGGGCTGGTTCGGGTCGTGGCTCGACGCTGAAACCGGTCTGGTGCTCAGCCTTGAGGATGCCGGGCGCGGTCGCATGAAAGCGCGTTTCGGGACCGGCCCGGAAGTGATGGATGTAGTGAGCAAGGACGAGGCGCGTTCCTCCATGACCACGATCCGCCGCGAGGGCGATACGATCCATCTCGCGCGCGCGGATGAAAACCTGTTCCTCACCATGAGCCGTGTGACGGGCGAGGCCAGGCGCGACATTCTTGGGCGTTTCCGCAATGAAGAGCTTGATGCGGACTTGCTTCTTGTGGCCGAAGGCGGCGCGATCTACGGTGCGTTCGAAGGGTTTCTCGGCAAAAGCGACATGTATCCGCTTTATGCCGTGGGTGCCGATGTCTGGCTTATGCCGGTGCAACGTTCGATGGATGCGCCGTCGCCGGGCGAATGGAAGCTTGTCTTCCGTCGCAATGACAAGGGCGATATTATCGAGGCTTCGGTCAGTTGCTGGCTGGCGCGAGCTGTCGACTATGTGAAAGTCTCCGGCTGAACGAGGAAAGTCATGAGCGAGCTCAAGGTCAGAACCCGCGAGACGGGTGCGGTTGCCGAAATGCCGGAAGGCCAGTTGCCGGTGATCACCACACCAACAGGCGGCAAGGTCGAGCTGGTGACGAGTGTGAGCCAGCCGGGTTTTAACCCGCTTGATCTGCTTTATGCATCGGTCGCCGCCTGCATGGCGCTGAGCGCACGCATTGCTGCAGGCAAGCTTGGTTTGCGCGAAAAGCTGGCCGATGTTCGTGTTGAGGTTAAGGGCGACAAGACACATGAAAGCCCGTCAAGCATCGAGCGGTTCCATATCGCATTTCACTTCGATGGTGATCTTTCAGCCGAAGAGAAGCGACACATCGCCGAACTGGCCGAAGAAATCTGCACCGTCAGCAATACGCTGCGCAGCAATCCCGCTTTTGACTTGAAGGTCGAATAACAAAAAAGCCCGGTTACAACCGGGCTTTTCTTCGAATGGTGGGTGATCACACCGCTTCGTCGTTGGCAGGCTTTTCCCAAAGGTTCACGCCGCCTTCGACCGCATATTTGTCGATCTCTATCAGCTCGTCTGCCGAGAAGGAGAGATTGTCCAGCGCCTTGACGTTTTCAACGATCTGCTCCGGCGAGCTTGCGCCGATCAGCGCGGAGGTGACACGCGGATCACGCAGCACCCAGGCCAGCGCCATCTGGGCGAGGCTCTGCCCGCGCTTCTTGGCGATTTCGTTGAGGCTGCGGGCGCGCTCGATATTGTCGTCGCTCAGATGCACCGGGCGCAACGATTTGTTGCCCGGCTGGTTGATGCGCGCATCCGCCGGAATGCCGTTGAGGTAGCGATTGGTCAGCAGACCCTGCGCCAGCGGCGTGAAGGCTATGACACCGGCGCCGACATCGTCGGTCGTCGACAGCAGATCCTTTTCGATCCAGCGGTTGAACAGATTGTAAGACGGTTGGTGGATCAGAAGCGGCACGTTGCGCGCTGCCAGAATCTTGGCGATTTCACGCGTCTTGCCAGCCGAATAGGACGAAATGCCGACATAAAGCGCCTTGCCCTGTTCGACAGCGCTGGCCAGCGCGCCAGCCGTTTCTTCCAGCGGCGTATTGGCATCGAAACGGTGCGAATAGAAAATATCCACATAGTCGAGGCCGAGACGTGACAGGCTCTGGTCGAGGCTTGCAAGGATTGCCTTGCGCGAGCCGCCGCCACGTCCATAGGGGCCGGACCACATTTCCCAGCCAGCCTTGCTGGAGATGATCAGCTCGTCACGATAACGGCCAAGGTCGCTTTTCAGGATCTGGCCGAAATTGCGTTCTGCCGAGCCGGGAGGCGGGCCGTAATTATTGGCAAGATCGAAATGGGTGATGCCAAGATCGAAGGCCTTGAACAGCAGCGCCTTCTGACGGTCGAGCGGAATTCCGTCTCCGAAATTGTGCCAGAGGCCGAGCGAAATGGCAGGCAGGACGAGACCACTGCGCCCGACACGGCGGAAATTGGCCTTGTCGTAGCGGTCGGAAGCGGCAAGATAAGACATGAAAAACCCTGTCGTGAGTATGGTGCGGGTGCACCTCGTATGAAATGGGCGGAAGGAATCCGATTTCTTTCCGGCGAATAACTAAGCCCACACTAGTTATAGGACGTGACGGATTTCTTTCAAACGCCGCGTAATTTTTATCCGCTTCTTCGTCAGATGACGTTGCGGATGCGTTCCACACCAAGTTTGATGACGCTTTCCATTGCTGCGCGGGCCTTTTGCGGATCGCGGGATGCGATGGCATGCGCAATACGCAGGTGATTGGCCGCGCATTCGGCAATGCCTTCCCGCGATGCGGCTGGTGAGGAAAGCTGGAACGACACGGCAAGTGCTGCCTCGATCAGCCCGCTGACAGAGCGCATGAACGGATTGCCGGACATGCGCGCAACCGCGAGATGGAATTCCAGGTCGACCTTGGCAATGGTTTCCGGCGTGTGCTGCGGATTATCGAATTTCGCGGCGAGCGCATAGAGTTCGACGATTTCGTCGCTGGTGGCGCGCTCGGCTGCGGCGGCTGCGGCAGCTGGTTCGAGCGCCATGCGCATTTCGGCCAGATGGTCGACAAAGACTTCATCGAAGCCCGCCTCGAAGCGCCATGTCAGAACATCTGGATCGAAGAAGTTCCAGCTGGCATGGCCCAGAACGCGGGTGCCGACCTTGGCCTTGGGTTCAATCAGGCGCTTGGCGGCAAGCGTTTTCATCGCCTCGCGCAGGACCGTGCGGGAAACGCCGAAGCGCAATGACAACTCGTTGTCACCGGGCAGGATCGAACCTTCGGGAATGGTGCCCGCGACAATGCCGCGCCCGAGTTCCCCCACGACGACAGCGTGGCTGTTATGCCGCTTGCGTCCGGTTATGGCCGTTTCCAGCAATCCCAATTCAGGCCTCCTTCATGCGTTGCCGCGCTAGTCTGAGATCCGAGAACCACAACAGTCCTCGTTGCAGGGCGATGAACAGGAACAGCAATATACCGATTGCGATTTTCGTCCACCAGGAAGACAGCGTGCCGTCGAAAACAATATAGGTCTGTATCAGCCCCTGTATCAGAATACCGACAAATGTTCCCGCAACCAGTCCCGCGCCGCCGGTCAGAAGCGTTCCGCCGATGACCACCGATGCGATGGCATCCAGTTCCACGCCCACCGTCGCCAGCGAATAGCCGGACGAGGTATAGAGCGTATAGACGATACCGGCGAGGCCGGAAAGCACGCCTGACATCGTATAGATGCCGATGGTTGTGCGGCCGATGGGAACGCCCATCAGTTCTGCCGATTGCTGGTTGCCGCCAAGCGCATAGATGTTTGCGCCAAAGCGCGTGCGGTGGGCGAGAATGCCGCCGACGACAAACACAGCCAGCATCAGCATGGCGATGAATGTCAGCCTGCCGCCGCCCGGCAGCCGGAAATAGAGCCCCTGCAACGTGTCGATGAAAGGGTGTGAGATCGGCACGGATTCCGTCGAGATCAGGAAGGCCGCGCCGCGCGCGAGGAACATGCCAGCCAGCGTCGCGACGAAAGGCGGGATGCCAAGATAATGGATCATCATGCCCATCCATGCGCCAAAAAGAGCGGCGATGATGAGAACGAGCCCGAATGCCACAAGTGGATGCACACCGAGCTTGCCGACGAGAACCGCAACGAAAACGCTGGTGAAGGCAATCACCGAGCCAACGGAGAGATCGATGCCGCCGGAAATAATGACGAAGGTCATGCCGACGGCGGCAATGCCGAGAAAGGCATTGTCGGTCAACAGATTGCCGATCACTCGCGTCGACAGCATGTTCGGGAACTGCACGGCGCAGATCGCATAGGCGATCAGGAAAATCGCCACCGTGGTCAGAAAGGGCAGGTTGCGAAGAATTCTCATTGTCCTGCTCCTCGCTGAGGCCGGGCCTCTTGCCGGGGCTGTGCGTTCTGATGGGTGCGATTGGCCGCGCCGCCCTTACGCTGCGAGCGCAGGAAACCGATCAGGTTGACGATGGCCGCCGACTGGAAGGTGAGCACCACGATGATGATGCCTGCCTTGATGATGAGGTTGAATTCCGGCGGGAAGCCCGCCATCAGAATGCCGGTGTTGATCGACTGGATGATGAGCGCGCCGAGCAGCGAGGCGGTGATCGAGAAACGCCCGCCATTGAGTGACGTACCACCGATGACAACGGCCAGAATGGCATCGAGTTCAAGCCACAGACCGGCATTGTTGGCATCCGCGCCGCGAATGTCGGCGGTTGCGATCAAGCCTGCAAGCGCTGCGCCAACGCCAGAAACGGCATAAACGCTGAACAGCAGGAAGCGTGCCTTGACGCCCGCCAGCATGGCAGCGCGGCGATTGATGCCGGTTGCCTCGATCAGAAAACCGAGCGCGCTGGAGCGCACTGCAACGCCGACGACCAGCCCGGCCAGAATCCAGATCAGCACCGGGATGGGTATGCCGATAAACGAGCCGGAACCAAGTGCGGCGAAGGCGTCATTGTTGAAGGTGAGGATTGCGCCTTCAGTGATGAGCTGGGCGATACCGCGCCCGGCCACCATGAGGATCAGGGTTGCGATAATCGGCTGTATATCGAAGACGGCAACCAGAAAGCCGTTCCACAGGCCACAGAGCAGGCCGACGCCGAGAGCAGCCGGAATGACGATAGCGAGCGGATAGCCCGCGACGATCAGCGATGCGGCGAAAGCGCCGCTGATCGCCATGACCGCGCCGACGGAAAGGTCGATGCCGCGTGTAGCGATCACCAGCGTCATGCCGACGGCCAGAATGGCGACAGGTGCCGCGCGCACCAGAATGTCGATCAGGCTGCCGTAAAGGCGGCCATTCTGGAACGAAACATCAAGGAAGCCGGGCGAGATGATAGTGTTTGCGGCAAGTATCAGAATGAGGGCTGCAAGCTGCGGCGCCAGTCTTTTGAATTTTCTGGATATGCGGGCGATCATGCTGCGGCTTCCTTCTGGCTTGCAGAAGCGATTTTCGGGCCGGTCTCTGCTATTGCGCGCACGATATTGTCGGCGGTGATTTCTTCACCCCGCAATTCCGCGACATGGCGGCGGTCCGACAGAACCACCACGCGATTGGCGACGGCGGCCAGTTCTTCGAATTCGGACGAGATGATGACAAGCGCCATGCCTTGTCCGCAAAGTTCGCCGATCAGTTTGAGAATTTCGGCATGCGCCCCGATGTCGATACCGCGCGTCGGTTCATCGAGAATCAGAAGGCGTGGATCGGTGGCGAGCCAGCGCGCCAGAATGGCCTTTTGCTGGTTGCCGCCGGACAGAAACTTGATCGGCTTGTGCGGATCGGGCGGACGGATATCGAGCGCCTTGATATAGCGGTCGGCCAGCGCCGCCTTTTCACGCGAAGACAGCGGCTTTGACCAGCCGCGTTTGCCCTGCACGGCAAGCGCAATATTTTCGGCCACCGAAAAATCACCGATGATGCCGTCTGTCTTGCGTTCTTCCGGGCAGAAGGCGAACCTCTCCGATATGGCCGCGACGGGTGAGGGCAGCTTTATCTCCTTGCCATCGACGGTGAGCTGGCCGCTATCGGCTTCATCGACGCCAAACATGAGAAGGGCGGTTTCGGTGCGGCCCGAACCCAGCAGGCCTGCAATGCCGACAGCTTCGCCGGGCTTGATGGCGAGATCGAACGGGGCAACGCTGCCTTTCTTGCCGTAGCCAGAAAAGCGGATGGGCGCGACCGTGTCGTCGCTCACCTCTTCGGTCAGCTGACGGCGCACGGTTTCCTGCAACTGGTGGCCGAGCATCATGGAGATGAGGTCGGTGCGCGGCAGTTCCGACAGGTTGCGGCTGCCGACCAGACGACCGTTGCGCAGCACGGTGGCGCAATCGGCAATCGCATAGACCTGATCCAGAAAATGCGTGATGACGATGATGCCGAGCCCTTCAGCCTTCAACTGGCGCAGCACGGTGAACAGCATTTCGACTTCGCGCGCATCAAGGCTGGCGGTCGGCTCGTCAAGAACAAGCACCTTGCCCGACAAATCGACGGCGCGTGCAATCGCGATGATCTGGCGTATGGCGACGGAGTAGGCCGAGAGCGGCGCGCTGACATCGATGCCGAGACCGTAGCGCGCGAGAAGGGTGGTTGCGTCCTTTTCCATACGCCGACGATCGACAAAGCCGAAACGGCGCGGCTGGCGTCCGAGAAACAGGTTTTCGGCGACAGTGAGGTTCTCCAGCAGGTTCACTTCCTGATAGACGGTGCCGATGCCGAGCGTCTGCGCCTCCGCCACGGAGGCTGGCGCAATGGGCTCTCCGTCAAGAAGGATCGAGCCGTCAAAGCCATGATAGGCGCCGGTCAAAATCTTGATGAGTGTGGATTTACCCGCACCGTTTTCACCGAGTAAGGCATGGATTTCGCCGCGACGCAGCGCGAAATCGACATGGTCAAGTGCGGTGACGCCCAGAAAGGATTTGGTGATCGAGCGAGCTTCGAGAAGCGGTATAACCGACGCCTGTTGAGCGCCTGTTTCAGGGCGAGCCATGGCAGTCTTCCGTTTGCGAATTGCAACGATACCCTTCGCCGGAGCAAGCCGAAGCAGGCCGCGCCGAAGGGAAACCCGGGCCGCCGAAAGCTGGCGGCCCGAATGACACGAAGATTAGTAGCCGAGGCCCTTCTTGGCTTCGTACACAGCCTTCGGATCGTCAGCCTGCGTATAAAGCTTGGATTCCGTCTGGATCCACTTCGGCGGAACGGTGCCCTTGGCCTTGAAGGCTTCAATCGCATCGAAAGCCGGACCGGCCATGTTCGGCGTCAGCTCCACGGTGGCATTGGCTTCGCCATTGGCCATGGCCTGGAAGATATCAGGCACGGAATCGATCGACACGATCTTGATGTCGGTGCCCGGCTTCAGGCCTGCTTCCTTGATCGCCTGAATGGCGCCGACGGCCATGTCGTCATTATGGGCATAGACAGCGCAGATGTTCTTGCCGCCGCCTTCAGCCTTGATGAAGCTTTCCATGACTTCCTTGCCCTTGGTGCGGGTAAAGTCGCCGGTCTGCGAACGGGAAATCTTGATGTTGTCGTGACCCTTGATCGCTTCTTCAAAGCCCTTTTTGCGGTTGATCGCAGGCGACGAACCGGTCGTGCCCTGAAGTTCGACCACATTGCAGGACTTGTCGCCCACGTCCTTCACCAGCCACTCACCGGCAACCTTGCCTTCATGGACCTGATCGGAAGTCACGGCGGTGAGATAGAGATCTTCCGGGGAATCGATCTGGCGGTCGAGCAGAACGACCGGAATTTCAGCTTCCTTGGCTTCCTTCAGGACGGCGTCCCAGCCGGTCGAGACGACCGGTGCGATCAGGATCGCATCCACGCCCTGTGCGATGAAGCCACGCACGGCCTTGATCTGGTTTTCCTGCTTCTGCTGCGCATCGGCGAATTTCAGCGTATATCCGCGCTTTTCAGCTTCCTGCTTGGTCAGGGCTGTCTCTGCGGCGCGCCAGCCCGATTCAGAGCCGATCTGCGAGAAGCCGACCGTCAGCGATGCCGCCGACACGCTTGAAATCAAGGCGAACGAAAAGACAGCCGACAGGGCGGCGATACTGCGTTTCATGATTGTTCCTCCCAATAAAAAGGCCCTCCCGGCCTTCCTGTTTATGAAGCATATAATATTACTTTATAGCAAGCGTCTTTCGCTGGATCACAATAAATTTTGGCTGCGACAAACAGGCATTTCTGCCATTATATAAGTAAAATCAAATGGTTCATTACTTATATAGGCGCCTCATATCGTCCGTCTGTGTATGGGGCGGTTCAGCTTGCTTGACAAAGCAGGTCTTGGCAAAATAGTCATATTAATAATAGAAGTTGCCGCAAAGCGTTAGCATGCGTTTAATCAGCCGGTATGGAGTGCCCGCGATATTTTCGCGGTTAGGGAGGTTCAATGTTACGTCTGGTACAGTTCCGCGATGCGGGCGGTGAAACGCGTGTGGCTGCATGCGGGGATGATGGTGCGGCACATATCGTCAAAGGCGCTTCGACGACCTATGAACTGGCCTGGGCGGCAATTGGTGCGGGCATTAGCCTTGCGGAGCAGGTAGAGCGCAGTGGCAAGGGCGAAGCCGTCGATATCGACGCTGCGCTGGCTGCGGGTCGCGTAGGCCTGCCGATCACCCATTCCGATCCGGCTCACCTGATTGTTGCAGGCACTGGCCTCACGCATCTTGGTTCCGCCGATGGTCGCGACAAGATGCACAAGGCGGCGCAGGCTGCCGAAAAGCCGACCGATTCGATGCGCATGTTCCTGATGGGCGTCGAAGGCGGCAAGCCTAAGCCCGGCGAAACCGGCGTTCAGCCGGAATGGTTCTACAAGGGTGATGGTTCCGCGCTGGTCGCGACCGGCGGCGAACTGGTTTCTCCTTCCTTCGCCGAAGATGGCGGTGAAGAGCCAGAGCTTGCAGGCATTTATCTGATCGGCCCGGATGGTCAGCCGCACCGCCTTGGCTTCTGCCTCGCCAACGAATTTTCCGATCATGTGACCGAAAAGCAGAATTATCTCTGGCTCGCTCATTCCAAGCTGCGTCAGGCGTCGCTTGGACCGGAGCTTTATGTCGGCGCGCTGCCGGATCATGTGGAAGGCGTTTCGCGCATTCGTCGCGGCAATGAGGTGATCTTCGAAAAGCCGTTCCTGTCGGGTGAAGCGAACATGTCGCACACCATCGCCAATCTGGAACACCATCATTTCAAATACGAGCTGTTCCGCCGCCCGGGCGATATTCACGTGCATTTCTTCGGCACGGCGACCCTGTCCTTCTCGGAAGGTGTGAAGACGCAAACCGGCGACCAGTTCGAGATTTCGGCCAAGCCGTTCCGTTATCCGCTGGTCAACAAGCTCGCTGAGGCGACAAAGGCACAGGCTGCGGCGGAGAAAATCGCCGTCAGCGCATTGTGAGTAGCAAGATGCCAGCTTCGTCCAACATCGCTTTAGCAATTGTCGGTCTTGGCAAGATCGCGCGCGACCAGCATTTGCCGTCCATCGAGGCGGTGGACGGTATCGCGCTGGCCGCTGTCGCCAGCCGCAATGCCGGGCTGGATAGTGTGCCGTCTTTTACGGATATCGATCAGCTGTTGGCATCGGGTGTCGCCATCGACGCCGTGTCGTTGTGCACGCCACCGCAGGGCCGTTTCGCGCAGGCCTATGCCGCGCTGAAGGCCCGCAAGCATGTGATGCTGGAAAAGCCTCCGGGTGCGACCATTTCCGAAGTGCAGGCGCTGGACCGTCTGGCCACGACGGAAGGCTTGACGCTTTATGCCACCTGGCATTCGCGCGAAGCCGCAGCGGTGGAACCGGCCCGTGATTTTCTGAAAGACGCGGTGATCCGTTCGGTCGCTGTCGCCTGGAAGGAAGATGTGCGCCATTGGCATCCCGGCCAGCAGTGGATCTGGGAACCGGGCGGGCTTGGCGTGTTCGATCCGGGCATCAATGCGCTTTCCATCGTGACGCATATTCTGCCGGAGCGCTTCTTCCTTACGCAGTCCGACCTCTATTTCCCGGAAAATCGCGCAGCGCCGATTGCGGCTGACCTTCAATTCCAGACGGAAAGCGGCATTCCGGTTTCATTTGAACTGGATTGGCGTCAGACCGGGCCGCAGACCTGGGACATTCGTGTTGAAACCGACAAGGGCACGCTTTTGCTCAGCCATGGTGGCAGCCGCCTGACCATTGCGGGCACGGAAAAAATGGCCGAGCCCGACCGTGAATATCAGCGCCTTTACAAGCATTTTGTGCAATTGATTGGTGAGGGGCGTTCGGATGTCGATCTCGCTCCGCTGACCCACGTCGCCGACGCCTTCCTGTTCGGAAAGCGGCACGCGGTTGAAGCTTTCGAAGATTAGGAAACGAGGTTGTCGCAAGGCGGCCTCTTACCCAGCAGGACAAAGACATGAACAAGCCCGTCACTCCGAAAACGCCAAAGTTCCGCTCGCGCGCATGGTTCGACAATCCTGACAATGTCGACATGACGGCGCTCTATCTCGAGCGCTACATGAATTACGGCCTGAGCCAGGAAGAATTGCAGTCGGGCCGTCCGATCATCGGCATCGCGCAGACGGGTTCGGACCTGTCGCCCTGCAACCGTCACCATCTGGAACTGGCCAATCGCGTCCGCGAAGGCGTGCGTGAGGCAGGCGGTATCGTCATCGAATTTCCGGTTCATCCGATCCAGGAAACCGGCAAGCGCCCGACCGCCGGTCTGGACCGCAACCTTGCTTATCTCGGCCTCGTGGAAGTGCTTTACGGCTATCCGCTCGACGGCGTTGTGCTGACGATTGGCTGCGACAAGACCACGCCTGCCTGCCTCATGGCTGCTGCAACCGTCAATATTCCGGCGATTGCGCTTTCGGTTGGCCCGATGCTCAATGGCTGGTTCCGCGGCGAACGCACGGGTTCGGGCACCATCGTCTGGAAGGCGCGCGAACTTCTGGCCAAGGGCGAGATCGACTATCAGGGCTTTGTGAAGCTTGTTGCTTCCTCGGCCCCGTCGACCGGCTATTGCAACACGATGGGCACGGCAACCACGATGAACTCGCTTGCCGAAGCGCTGGGCATGCAGCTTCCGGGTTCCGCCGCTATTCCGGCGCCGTATCGTGACCGTCAGGAAGTGGCCTATCTGACGGGCCGCCGTATCGTCGAGATGGTCTATGAAGATCTCAAGCCTTCGGACGTTCTAACCAAGGACGCTTTCGTCAATGCCATCCGCGTCAATTCCGCCATTGGCGGCTCGACCAATGCGCCGATCCATCTGAACGCGCTCGCCCGCCATGTCGGCGTTGAGCTGACCGTGGACGACTGGCAGAAATACGGTGAGGAAATCCCGCTTCTGGTCAATCTCCAGCCAGCCGGTGAATATCTTGGTGAAGATTATTACCATGCCGGTGGCGTGCCGGCGGTCGTCAATCAGCTGATGGGGCAGGGCCTCATCAACGAGGATGCACTGACCGTCAACGGCAAGACCATTGGCGAAAACTGCAAGAACGCCACGATTGAAGACAGCAATGTTATCAAAACCTACGATCAGCCGCTGAAAAAGCATGCCGGTTTCCGCGTGCTGCGCGGCAATCTCTTCTCGTCGGCGATCATGAAGCTCAGCGTTATTTCGGATGAGTTCCGCAACCGCTACCTCTCCGACAGCAAGGACCCGAATGCTTTTGAAGGCAAGGCGGTCGTGTTCGACGGACCGGAAGATTACCATCATCGCATCGACGATCCGTCGCTGGAAATCGACGAGCATACGGTTCTGTTCATGCGCGGCGCTGGCCCAATCGGCTATCCAGGCGCAGCGGAAGTCGTCAATATGCGCGCACCGGACTATCTCCTGAAGAAGGGCATCAGCTCGCTGCCATGCATTGGCGACGGTCGTCAGTCCGGCACGTCGGGTTCGCCGTCGATCCTCAATGCCTCGCCGGAAGCTGCTGCGGGCGGCGGTCTGGCCATTCTCAAGACCGGCGATCGCGTGCGCATCGATCTTGGTCGCGGCACTGCTGATATTCTGATTTCGAATGAGGAACTGGCCGAACGTCATAAGGCTCTGGAAGCCGCTGGCGGCTTCAAATATCCGGAAAGCCAGACGCCTTGGCAGGAAATCCAGCGCGCCGTTGTCGGCCAGATGGAAACTGGCGCGGTTCTCGAAAACGCGATCAAGTATCAGGATATCGCGCATACGCGCGGCCTGCCGCGTGACAACCACTGAGGCTCGCCGGAATGGCTGTTGATAAAAAGCCGTTTGCTGCTGTCGCCGACTGGGGCACCACCCGGTTGCGGCTCTGGACGCTGGATGCGGACGGTGCCGTGCTGGGTGAAAGCCGGGGCGATGACGGTTTGCTGCGGGCAAAGGAAGCCGGTTTCGAGCCGACGCTCGAACGGCATCTGACCACGCTCGGCGCGCCTGCCGATCTGCCGGTGGTGATCTGCGGCATGGCCGGTTCGCGGACCGGCTGGATCGAAGCACCCTATATGAGCCTGCCTGCCGGGCTGGACGGCATTGTGAAGGCTGCGGTGCGCGTGCCTGCACGCCGTCACGTCATCATGCTGCCGGGCGTTGCGCGGCGGGACGAAGCTGCTCCCGACGTCATGCGCGGCGAGGAGACAAAACTGCTCGGTCTTGTGCATGGGGGCACGCATGATGCCGTTGTCGTCATGCCCGGCACCCATGCCAAATGGGTGCGGATTGCCGATGGTGGTCTCGCCGATTACCGGACCTTCATGACGGGCGAATTGTTCGCGCTTTTGAAAGACAAGTCGGTGCTGGCCGGTGCGCTGGAAGGCGCTGGCGAAGTCGATCCGGCTGGAGCGGCTTTTGCGGCGGGCGTCAAAGCCTCGCTCGAAACGCCGGAATTGATCGCCAATGCGCTGTTTTCGGTTCGCGCGGGCTGGCTTGTGCATGACCGCAAGCCGACCGACCAGCTGGCGCGGCTTTCCGGCCTGTTGATCGGGCTGGAAGTTGCAGGCGGGCGCACGCTTTACGGCAAGCCGCAACAGGTGCTGCTGTTGTCCGACGGCATGATGGGCGGGCTTTATGCAAGCGCACTTGAAATTGCCGGGCTGACAGTCAAGCGCGTCGAGGCGGACGAACTGGTGCGCGACGGCCTGTTCATGGCGGCAAAGCACGCTTTTGCGGGAGGTGCCCAATGAGCGCGCGTGTTGCATGGCCGAAACTGCGCTATCCGCTGGTCGCGATCCTGCGCGGCATTCGTCCGGAGGAAAGCGAAGCAATCGTCGAGGCGCTGATCGAGACGGGCTTTGAAGCCATCGAGATCCCGCTCAATTCGCCCGATCCGTTCGTGTCGATTGGCAAGGCTGCGAAGCTCGCGCCTGCCAATGTGCTGATCGGTGCTGGCACAGTGCTGAGCGTCGAGGATGTCGACCGGCTGCACGATGTTGGCGGCAGGCTGATGGTCAGCCCCAATGTCGAGCCGGATGTCATTCGCCGCGCGGGCGGTCATGGCATGGTGACGATGCCAGGCGTGTTCACGCCGACGGAAGCCTTTTCGGCGATCCGTGCAGGCGCATCGGCGCTGAAATTCTTTCCGGCCAGTGTGCTGGGCGCAGACGGAATCAAGGCGGTCTCCGCCGTCCTGCCGAAGGATATTCCGTTTGGCGCCGTGGGCGGCGTATCGGAAAGCGATTTCGCAACCTATGTCGCGGCAGGGGTGAGCTGTTTTGGTCTCGGATCGAGCCTTTACAAGGCTGGTTTCACGGTTGCCGATGTGCGTGAGCGCGCCAGGCGCGCTGTCGCGGCATGGGAGGCAATTGCGGGCTGAAGGAGGCGCGTAATTTGTTTGGGTTTAGGCATGTCCGGTTTCGGGCATGGTCTTGGAGGCATTCCGCAAACTGCTGGCCAACAATTTGGGCGGGGAGCGGGAGTTTGGGAGAACGGCAGGCTTCGTGGAGAAGTCTGTCCCAATTTTTGGGAGTGTAACAATGGCAGGCATGAAAACTCTAACCCTGGCAGTCGCGATGGCCGCGCTTGCCTTCACGGGCATCGCCCGCGCCGAAGACAAAGGTCTTGTGGCAGTCGCCATGCCGACGAAGTCGTCGGCTCGCTGGATCGCGGATGGCGACAACATGGTCAAGGTTCTGAAGGAACGCGGCTATCAGACCGATCTTCAGTATGCTGAAGACGATGTGCCGAACCAGCTGGCGCAGATCGAAAACATGGTGACCAAGGGCGCCAAGGTTCTCGTTGTCGCGTCCATCGACGGCACCACGCTGTCGGACGTGCTGGCCAAGGCGCATGATGCAGGCATCAAGGTCATCGCTTATGACCGCCTGATCCGCGATACGCCGAATGTCGATTACTATGCGACCTTTGACAATTTCCAGGTCGGCGTGCTTCAGGCACAGTCGATTGAAACGGCTCTGGACCTCAAGAACAAGCCGGGCCCGTTCAATATCGAACTCTTCGGCGGCTCGCCGGACGATAACAACGCCTACTTCTTCTACAACGGCGCCATGTCCGTATTCCAGCCTTACATCGACAGCGGCAAGGTTGTCGTTGCCAGCGGCCAGACCGGCATGGACAAGGTTGCAACGCTGCGTTGGGATGGTGCGACGGCTCAGGCACGCATGGACTCGATCCTGTCCGCCTTCTATTCGGACAAGCGCGTCGATGCGGTTCTGTCGCCTTATGACGGCATCTCCATCGGCATCCTGTCTTCGCTGAAGGGCGTCGGCTATGGCAGCGGCGACATGCCGATGCCGGTCGTTTCCGGTCAGGACGCCGAAGTGCCTTCGGTCAAGTCGATCCTCGCCGGTGAACAGACCGCGACGATCTTCAAGGACACCCGCGAACTGGCCAAGGTCACCGTCGATATGGTCGACGCGCTGATGAGCGGCAAGGAACCGGAAGTCAACGATACCAAGACCTATAACAATGGCGTCAAGGTCGTACCGGCCTATCTTCTGAAGCCGGTTATCGTCGACAAGTCGAACTGGAAGCAGGTTCTGATCGACAGCGGTTACTACAAGGAAGACCAGATCAAGTAATCTGGACTTCCAGAGCATAGTTCGACCCTCGTGAAACGAGGATCGATTAAGATTATGCTTGAAAAAGAGTGGAGGCGGACGCGCCCGATGGTGCAGCTTGACGGCGCGTTCGACACCACCTTGCATATGCGCGGTTTCGGGCCGAAAATCCGGCAGTGTTCCGGTTTCGCCTGAAACAGCATCGAATTTCTGTAATGCCATTGCCTCAATCCCAAGCTTACCTCAGTTTTGAACTGGGGTAGGCCGTTAGATTGACAGCGTTGTCTTTTTTAGTGCGTGTTTAAAAACACATTCTGAAACAAGGCTCTAGCCTGAAGGCAATGGCATTCGGAAATCCTGCGCCATCAGTCAAAGCAACGGCAACGGGGCTTCGGATGGGCAGGGTTCAACAGGGTTTGGAGCGTCGTGTTGAGCATCCGGAGGGATGCGAGGCGCTCTGTCGGGAGTGAGCGATGAATGTAGCCAATCCTGTCCCGCTTGAGGAGCAGGGAAGCCAGCACAACGCGGCTGGCAAACCTATTCTTGAAATGCGCGGCATCAGCAAATCCTTCGGGGTCGTGAAGGCGTTGAGCGACGTCAATTTCACGGTCATGCCGGGGGAGATTCACGCATTTGTCGGCGAAAATGGCGCTGGCAAATCCACACTCATGAAGGTGCTCTCGGGTGTCTACCCCCATGGCAGCTATGAAGGCTCGATCTTCTTCGACGGAGAAGAACGGCAGTTTCGCGACATCAATGATTCCGAAGCGCTGGGCATCGTCATCATCCATCAGGAGCTGGCGCTGATCCCGCTGATGTCGATTGCGGAAAATATTTTCCTGGTCAATCCACCGGCGAGCCGTGGCGTCATCGACCGCAGTGCCGTGCATATGCGCACGCGGGAACTTTTAAAAAAGGTCGGCCTGTCGGAATCGCCCGATACGCTGATCACCGATATCGGTATCGGCAAGCAGCAGCTGGTGGAAATCGCCAAGGCCTTGTCAAAGCGCGTGCGCTTGCTGATCCTCGATGAACCGACGGCCAGTCTGAACGAAACGGACAGTGCAGCGCTTCTGACGCTCCTGAAGGAGTTTCGCGCGCAGGGCATCACGTCGATCCTGATCTCGCACAAGTTGAATGAAATTCGCGAAGTTGCCGACAAGATCACAGTGCTGCGCGACGGCAAGGCCGTGGCGACACTTGATTGTCATGCAGGCGAGGTCGAGGAAGACGATATCATCCGCAAGATGGTCGATCGCGATCTGGAAAGCCGCTATCCGAAGCGTGACCCGAAGATCGGGGACGTGATTTTGGAGGTCGACAACTGGTCCGTCTATCATCCGCTGCATCCGGAGCGGCATTCGGTCAAGAACGTGTCGTTCAAGGTCAAGGCGGGCGAAATCGTCGGCATTGCAGGCCTGATGGGCGCTGGCCGCACTGAATTCGCGATGAGCCTGTTCGGGCGTTCCTGGGGCACGAATATCACCGGCGAGGCGCGCATCAACGGCAAGGCCGCTGATATTTCCACCGTGGCGCGGGCGATCAAATCCGGGCTTGCCTATGTGACCGAGGATCGCAAGAAGCTCGGCCTCGTTCTGGGTGAAAACATTGCGCGCAACGTTTCGCTGGCCAATCTGCGCGGCGTCAGCCCGAAGGGCGTCATCGACGATATTCGCGAAATGAAGGTTGCTGGTGAATATCGCAACCAGATGAGCATTCGCAGCCACAATGTCTTTCAGCAGACCGGCACGCTTTCGGGTGGCAACCAGCAGAAGGTCGTGCTGTCGAAATGGCTGTTCACGGGACCGGATGTGCTCATCCTCGATGAGCCGACGCGCGGCATCGATGTCGGCGCGAAATACGACATTTACACCATCATCAATTCACTGGCGGAGAGCGGCAAGGGCGTGGTCGTCATTTCTTCGGAAATGCCGGAACTGATCGGCATCTGCGACCGCATCGTCGTCATGCATGAAGGCGCTTTCGTCGGCGAAGTCGCCGGCGAAGATGCAACGCAGGAAAACATCATGCGCGCCATCATGCGGAACAAGGGAAAACGGCAATGAGCGAGAATATTATCGGAAGCAGCCAGACAAGCAGCGTTGGGCGTTATCTCAAGAACAATCTGCGCGAATCCGGGATGCTACTCTCGCTCGTCGCGATCATGATCTTCTTCCAGATCGTCACGGGCGGCGTGCTGATGAAGCCGCTGAACCTGACCAATCTGGTTCTGCAGAACAGTTATATCGTCATCATGGCGCTCGGCATGCTGCTGATTATCGTGACCGGCCATATCGACCTGTCGGTCGGTTCGGTGTGCGGTTTCATCGGCGCACTGGCGGCGGTTATGATGGTGCATTGGGGCATCCCGTTCCCGATTGCCGCCATTCTCTGCCTTCTGGTTGGTGGTCTGATCGGCGCGTTGCAGGGCTTCTGGGTCGCCTATTTCAACATACCGTCCTTCATCGTGACGCTGGCGGGCATGCTGGTCTTCAAGGGCCTGATGCTGGCGGTGCTCGGCGGCCAGTCGGTCGGCCCGTTTCCGGTCGTGTTCCAGAAGCTCTCGTCGGGCTTCATTCCGGAAATTTTCGGCACCACGGCAGGCGGCGTGTACCTGACCTCGCTGATCATCGGCGTGCTGCTGGCCGCTTTCATGATCTGGCAGAATGTGAAGTCGCGTCAGCGCCATATTGCGCATGAAGTGGAAACAGAGCCGTTTGGCCTGTTTGTCATCAAGAACATTCTGTTCTTTGCGGCTATTGCCTATCTGTCGCTCCTGATTTCCATGCATCGCGGACTACCGAATGTGCTGATCATCATGGCGGTGCTGATTGCGGCCTATGCGTTTCTCACCAATCGCACGGTGATCGGTCGCCAGATTTATGCGGTCGGCGGCAACCGCCATGCAGCCAAGCTGTCCGGCGTGAAGACCGAACGACTGACCTTCCTCGCTTTCGTCAATATGGGCGTACTGGCAGCTCTGGCCGGTCTGGTTTTCGCGGCGCGCCTGAATACGGCAACGCCCAAGGCCGGTATCGGCTTCGAGCTCGACGTGATCGCAGCCTGCTTCATCGGCGGCGCATCGGCTTATGGCGGTGTGGGTCGTGTGACAGGTGCAGTGATCGGCGCGCTTATCATGGGCGTCATGAATAACGGCATGTCGATCCTCGGCATCGGTATCGACTATCAGCAGGTCATCAAGGGTATCGTGCTGCTGGGTGCGGTCTGTATCGACGTCTACAACCAGAAGCGCTGATGTTCTGACTCTGGCGGCCTGCAAAGGAGGCCAGCGTCACATGTTTTAGCGGCTTCGCCGTCGGGGGGCGGGCGAAGCTCCAGACCGCGCCGGAAGCAATTCCGGCGCGGTTCTGCTTTAAGCGCGATGCTTACCCCCTCATCCTGAGGTGCGGATCATCATCCTGAGCCCGTCGAAGGGTCGAAGGACGAGGGCAGGCGTTGTGCGTTTTCCCTCGCCCTTCGAGACGCCTTCCTTCGACCCTTCGACGGGCTCAGGGCTCAGGACAGCTCCTCAGGATGAGGGAAAAATGCTCCGGTCCGTCCTCGTTTTCAGATCGCGGTGCGGCGGGCGTGGTCGAGATAGATCTCGCGTAGGCGCTGGGCGACAGGGCCGGGCTTGCCGGTTCCGATGGTCTTGTCGTCAATGACGGTGATCGGAGTGACGAATGTGCCGGCGCTGGTGAGAAAAGCTTCCATGGCCGCGTAGGCTTCGTCGATGGTGAAAAGGCGCTCTTCCAGCTTCATGCCGGTCTCCGCAATCAGTTGCAGCAGCGACAGGCGCGTGCAGCCGGGCAGGATGGCGTTGCTGTTGGGGCGCGTGACGACAACATCGTCGTTGGTCACGATATAGGCTGTGGATGATGCGCCTTCGGTGACATAGCCGTCCTCGATCATCCAGGCTTCATCGCAACCGGCATTCTTGGCGATTTCCTTGGCGAGCGCTTGCGGCAGCAGGCACACCGTCTTGATGTCGCGGCGCTTCCAGCGCAGATCATCCAGCGAAAGCACGCGCGCGCCGGTTTTCAGCGCAGGCTTGTCGAGCAGATTGGCTTCCTGCGTGAACAGAACTACTGATGGCTTGATGCCTTTACCCGGCACAAAGTCGCGGTCGCGGCCATCGCCACGGGTGATCTGGAGATAGACCAGCCCCTCGGTCAGATTGTTGCGGCGCACCAGCTCGCGCTCGATAGCGACGATTTCGTCTTCGCTCAACGGCATCGGAATGCCGATTTCGCCGGTGGAGCGGCGCAAGCGTGTCATATGCGGGCCGCTGTCGATCAGCTTGCCTTCCAGCACGGCGGTTACTTCATAAATGCCGTCGCCGAAAAGGAAGCCTCGGTCGAAAATGGAAATGCGGGCATCGCGCGCGGCAACATAGTCACCGTTGACGTAGACAATACGGTTCTCGAGGTCTTCTGCTGTAACGGCCATGGTGGAATCTGTCCTGAAAAGAAAGGGCCGCGACGAATGTCGCAGCCCTTTCATAATTCACCCGATAATCTCAAGAAACCGTTATTTTCAGGCAGCCTGCCTGGCTGCTTCAATGGCTTCGCTGCGGATTTCTTCCGTCAGTTTGAGGCGCAGTTCGGAAAATTCCGGGCTTGCCTTGACGTGGTAGGAACGCGGATGCTTGATATCGACCGGCGTGATCGATTTGATCTTGCCGGGGCGTGCGGTCATCGTGACCACACGGGTGGCCATGAAGATCGCTTCTTCGATATCGTGGGTGACGAAAATCACAGTCTTGTGCTCGCGCTCCCAGATGCCGAGCAGCAGTTCCTGCATCAGACCACGTGTCTGGTTGTCGAGCGCGCCGAAGGGCTCGTCGAGCAACAGGATTTTCGGATCATTGGCCAATGCGCGGGCAATGGCGGTGCGCTGCTGCATGCCGCCCGAAAGCTGCTTCGGCCAGTGATTTTCAAAGCCGCGCAGCCCCACCTTGTCGATATAGCTATCGACGATTTCGCGGGCCTCTTTTTCCGGCAGGCCCTTTTCACGCAGGCCAAAACCGACATTTTGACGAATGGTCAGCCATGGAAACAGCGTATAGGACTGGAACACCATGCCGCGATCAGCACCCGGTCCGGTAACCGGCTTGCCTTCCAGCGTCACCGTGCCCGTCGTCGGCTTGTCGAGACCGGCGATGATGCGCAGAAGCGTAGACTTGCCGCAGCCCGAAGGGCCGAGAATGGTGACGAAGTCGTTCTTTGGAATGATGAGATCGGTTGCTTGCAGGGCGAGCGTCGGCTTGCCGCCATGCACGCCGGGGAAGGTGCGGCTGACGCCCTTAACAACCAGTTCCTGATCGGTCTTGGGAGCCATTATGCGAACCTCCATGCAAAGAGCCAGCGGTTGAAATATTTGAAGGCAAGGTCAGAAATCAGGCCGATGACGCCGATGATGATGATGCCGAAAATGATCTGGCCGGTGGCCATCAGCGCCTGGCTGTTGATGATCATATAGCCGATACCCGACGATGCGCCGATGAGTTCGGCCACGATCACATAGGTCCATGCCCAGCCGAGTACGAGACGCAGCGTTTCGGCAATGTCGGGTGCGCTGGCAGGCATCAGCACGCGGCGGATGATACCGCTGTTGGACGCGCCGAGCGTATAGGCCGCTTCCACCAGATCGCGGCGGGTATTGGCGACGATGACCGCGATCATGAGGATGATCTGGAACACCGCGCCGATGAAGATGACGAGCAGCTTCTGGGTTTCGCCGATGCCAGCCCAGAGGATCAGGAGCGGCACGAAAGCCGAAGCAGGCAGATAGCGCGCAAAGGAGACGAAAGGCTCCAGCAGCGCTTCGATGGGCTTGTAGGCGCCCATGGCCACACCGACCGGAATGGCAACGAGGCTTGCCAGCACGAAGCCGCCCAGCACGCGCCAGACCGTCATGCCGATATCGGACAGGAAACCCTGATTGGCGATGAGGTCGTAGCCGTCTTTGACCATGGTGATCGGATCGGCGAGGAAGGTGGCCGAGACAAAGCCGCCAAGCGTGGCAATGCCCCAGAATACAAAAAATAGAATGAAAAACAGGATGCCCAGTAAGACCCGGGTCGTGTTGCCTATCGGCTGCAAAGGCTGCATGTCATTGTCCGTTCAGTCGCGCGCCCGTCTTCAAAGAGAGACGGAAGGGGAGAGGTCGGTCCGGGCGTCGCCGCCCGGAACAGCACTCACTATCTGTTTTGAACGCTTTGCCCGAAAAGCGTTTCATGCCTTTCGGGCTGTGTTCCAGAAAGCGATCTTACTTGATGAAGCTCGTATCGACGATGTCATCGAGGTTCGGCTTCGACTTGATCACGCCTGCCTGCAACAGCAGATCAGCTGCTTCAGCGGTGAATTCCTTGAACTCGCCATCGAAGAACTTGTGGTTGGCGGCCTTGTCCTGCCAGCGCAGATATTCGGCAGAGGCACCAAACTCCTTGCCCGACTGCTTCACGTCCTTGCCCATGATTTCATAGGCCTTGTCCTTGTCGGCAGCGATCATGTCCAGCGCTTCGAAATAGCTGTCGGCAAGCGCCTTGGCAGCTTCCGGGTTCTTTTCGAGGAAGGCAGGTGTGCAGCCAACCGTATCCGTCACAGCCGGATAGTCGAGCGTCGTGGCGAGAATCTTGCCCTTGTCAGGTGCCGCACGCACTGTCGAAAGATAAGGCTCATAGGTCATGGCGGCGTCGTTCTGGCCAGCCACAAAAGCCTGTGCTGCCGGTCCCGGCTCCATGTTGACGACCTTCACATCCTTGGTGGTCATGCCGTTTTTGGCGAGCATGAAGGCCAGCAGGAAGTAAGGCGAGGTGCCCGGTGCAGAAGCAGCAATCGTCTTGCCCTTCAGATCGGCGAAGGAGTTGACGTCGGCGCGCACTGCAATGCCGTCAGCACCATAGGACTTGTCCATCTGGAAAATCTGCTTGGACTTCACACCAACAGCGTTCCAGACGATCCAGGTCTCAACGGTGGTGGCGGCGCACTGAATGTCGCCCGATGCCAGCGCCAGATGGCGGCTCGCCTGCGGGATTTTGTTCAGCGTCACATCAAGTCCGTGCTTCTTGAAAATGCCAGCTTCCTTGGCCAGCGTCAGCGGGCCAAAACCCGTCCAGCCGGAAAAGCCGATGGAAACGGCGGTCTCAGCATGTGCTGCCGATGCGAAAGCGAATGCTGCCAGCGCAACACCGGCAAACCACGATTTTTTCATGAATAGTACCCCTTTTATGTGTTTATAAGCCTATACATATCGATCTCAGCAAATTAGCAGGACCGTATTTCCTGTCCAGAGAGGCAGACAAAGATTTCTTTGCGGGCATTTCTGGCGGAAATTTATTTAAGCGTCTGATCCGATTGCAGTAATCGTGATCAGGAACAGGTCTCCCTTACCTTTAAGTTCAACGGAATTTTTGACAGGCGCAGCCAGGATCACCGCGTCATGTGGACCGAGATGCGCGATTCCCGTGTCGGTCTGGAGTGCAAATTCTCCTTCTGCACAGAAAATAAGCAGCGTTTCGCCTGTGATCCGGGTTTCCAATGTCGCCGCAGCATTGCTCCCGCTGATGCGGCGGACGCGATGCATATAGCGCGTGCGTCGGGTCATGACATTGAGATCGGTAATGGCGGAGCCGATCAGGCGCGCAGCCGAATGGCTGTCTGCCGCAAAGGCCAAGGGCGCGCTGTCGCGGGTGAGGGTGCTCTGCTGTCCGTCGACATCGAGCAGGATGCCGTCGCCCTCCAGCACCGACAAGGTGCGGTCGATACCGGGAAAGACGGAAAACGGGCCGTCATTTGCGACGGTCGCCATGGAGATGCGCCAGTCGAAATCATCGACCGACGCGCCTTGCGGGTGGACGGCGATCTCAACCGTCACGCCGCCGCCGTTTTTCCACGGCATGCGGCGATGATTTTCGGCCTTGAGAAGAGTGACGGCCATTCGACCTCAATTCCCCAGAATGCCGGGCAGGCGCAGGCCCTGCTGCTTGGCCCAGTCGAGCGCTTCTTCATAGCCTGCATCGGCATGACGCATGACGCCCGTGGCGGGGTCGTTCCACAGAACGCGCTCCAGACGGCGGTCCGCATCTTCTGTGCCGTCGCAGCAGATGACCATGCCCGAATGCTGGCTGAAGCCCATGCCGACGCCGCCGCCATGATGCAGTGACACCCAGGTTGCACCCGAAGCGGTGTTGAGGAGGGCGTTCAGAAGCGGCCAATCGGAAACGGCATCCGAACCGTCCTTCATGGCTTCCGTTTCGCGGTTTGGCGAGGCGACCGAGCCACTGTCGAGATGGTCGCGGCCGATGACGATAGGCGCTTTCAGCTCGCCATTGCGGACCATTTCGTTGAAGGCAAGGCCGAGGCGATGGCGGTCGCCGAGGCCAACCCAGCAAATGCGCGCTGGCAGGCCCTGAAACGCGATGCGTTCTTTCGCCATGTCGAGCCAGTTGTGCAGATGCTTGTTGTCCGGCAGCAGTTCCTTCACCTTGGCGTCGGTCTTCGCAATATCTTCCGGGTCGCCGGAAAGGGCCGCCCAACGGAACGGACCGATGCCGCGGCAGAACAGCGGGCGGATATAGGCCGGCACGAAGCCGGGGAAGGCAAAGGCGTCTTCGAGGCCTTCTTCCAGTGCCATCTGGCGAATATTGTTGCCATAGTCGAGGGTCGGGATGCCCATATTCCAGAAATCGACCATCGCCTGCACATGCAGTTTCATCGAAGCGCGCGCGGCTTTCTCGACGGCTTTCGGATCGCTCTCCTGCTTGGCGCGCCATTCGGCGACGGTCCAGCCGAGCGGCAGATAGCCATGCACCGGATCATGCGCGGAGGTCTGGTCGGTCACGATATCCGGCTTCACGCCGCGCTTGACGAGTTCCGGGAAGATTTCAGCCGCATTGCCGATCAGCGCGATGGACTTTGCCTCACCTGCGTTGGTCCAGGCATCGATCCTGGCCAGCGCTTCGTCGAGGCTGTGGGTCTTCTCATCGACATAACGGGTGCGCAGACGGAAATCGGCGCGGGTTTGGTCGCATTCGACGGCGAGACAGCAGGCGCCAGCCATCACTGCCGCCAGAGGCTGCGCGCCGCCCATGCCGCCGAGGCCGCCGGTCAGAATCCACTTGCCGGTGAGGTTGCCGTCAAAATGCTGGCGACCGGCTTCGACAAAGGTTTCGTAAGTGCCCTGAACGATGCCCTGCGCACCGATATAGATCCAAGAACCGGCGGTCATCTGGCCATACATGGCGAGACCCTTCTTATCCAGTTCGTTGAAATGATCCCAGGTTGCCCAATGCGGCACGAGGTTGGAATTGGCGATCAGAACACGCGGCGCATCCTTGTGGGTGCGGAAAACGCCAACCGGCTTGCCCGACTGCACGAGCAGGGTTTCGTCTTCATTGAGCGTCTTGAGGGTTGCAACGATGCGGTCGAAATCGTCCCAGGTGCGGGCAGCGCGGCCAATGCCGCCATAGACCACCAGCTCATGCGGGCGCTCGGCCACGTCGGGGTCGAGATTGTTCATCAGCATGCGCAGCGGCGCTTCGGTCAACCAGCTCTTGGCGTTGAGTTCGTCTCCGCGCGGCGCTCGGACTTCGCGCTCATTATGGCGTGGGTTCGACATGGTGTTCTCCTCAGGATTTGAGTTCGTGCGCGATTTTTTCCAGTCGCTGCAAAAGGGTTTTGAGATGGACGCGCAGCCTGTCCGCCTTGGCCTGATCATAGGCGAAGGGAACGGCTTCGGTCGCAAGATGGGTTGATTGGGCAAGCTCCATCTGGATGGCATGGACGCCGGTTTCCGGCTTGCCGTAATGGCGCGTCGTCCAGCCGCCTTTGAAACGGCCATTGAGGATCGACGTGTAACCATCTGCCTTGGCGGTTACTTCGACAGCTGCCGCCTCGATCTTCGGATCGCAGGTCTTGCCCATATCCGTGCCGATGTTGAAATCGGGCAATTTACCTTCAAACAGGAACGGAATATGCGAGCGGATCGAATGGCAGTCATAGAGGATGGCAACGCCGTGGATCGCCTTTACGCGCTCGATCTCGGCGGCCAGCGCCTCGTGATAGGGCTTGTGAAAACGCGCTGTGCGGTCGGCAATATCGGCCTCGGTCGGCGCTTCTCCATCCTTCCAGATCGAAAGTCCGTCGAAGTCGGTTTCCGGAATCAGCGTCGTGGTGTTCTGTCCCGGATAGAGGCTTGCGCCC
The DNA here is from genome assembly GCF_052045675.1 of Brucella sp. 22210. Classification (NCBI taxonomy): domain Bacteria; kingdom Pseudomonadati; phylum Pseudomonadota; class Alphaproteobacteria; order Hyphomicrobiales; family Brucellaceae; genus Brucella; species Brucella sp. 22210. The sequence continues at coordinate 405,834 of NZ_JBQEPD010000002.1, read as the reverse complement.
GCCGGATCACGATTGGCATCGATGCAATAGCGATGGAAGGTTGCACGCACCATGGTCGCGTCGTCGATGAGATCGTCATAGAGCTTGTGAATATGCCAGTCGGTATCGGCAAGAATTTTGCCAGTGTCGTTGAGACGCGCCCAGATATCCTGCGGCACATCGGTTCCGGTGTGCGGCAGGCCGATAATGACCGGCGATATTCCCTGACGAACTTCAAACGGGCTCATGATAACGCCTCCAGCGCGGGCAGGATGCCGCTCGAAACCGCACCGGCAAGCGCACCGTCAGCCACCAGATCGGCGGCATTCTTGAGGTCGTCGGCCATATAGCGGTCGTCTTCCAGCGTCGGCACGCGCCCGCGCAACACGGCGATGACCTTGGCCAGTTCCGGGCTGGTGGTCAGCGGCTCGCGCAGCTCGACGCCCAATCCGCCGGTCAGCGCCTCAATGCCGATAATGGCATTGAGATTAGCGGTCATCTGCAACAGGCGGCGCGCGCCATGGCAGGCCATGGACACATGGTCTTCCTGGTTGGCGGAGGTTGGCGTGGAATCGACGGACGCCGGATGCGCCATCTGCTTGTTTTCGCTCATCAGTGCGGCAGAGGTGACTTCCGCGATCATCAGGCCGGAATTGAGCCCCGGCTTGCGGGCGAGGAAGGCCGGCAGGCCGAAGGACAGCGCCGGATCGACCAGCAGCGCGATGCGGCGCTGGGCGATTGCACCGATCTCGCAGACGGCAAGCGCAATCTGGTCGGCGGCGAAGGCGACAGGTTCGGCGTGGAAGTTGCCGCCCGATACGGCGCGTCCATCCGAGAGAACCAGCGGATTGTCGGTAACTGCGTTGGCTTCGATTTCCAGCGTGCGGGCGGCCTGTCGCAGAATGTCGAGGCAAGCGCCATCGACCTGCGGCTGGCAACGGATGCAATAGGGGTCCTGCACGCGCTGGTCGCCTTCAAGATGGCTCTGGCGAATGACAGAACCGTTGAGCAGGGCGCGCAATGCACGACCAGCATCAATCTGGCCCTTATGACCGCGCAGCGTATGGATTTCCTCGTGGAACGGCGCATCCGATCCCATGGCGGCATCGGTGGACAATGCGCCGGTGATCAGAGCCGTCTGCGCGGCGCGATGAGCGCGGAACAGACCCGCCAGTGCGAGGGCCGTCGATGTCTGCGTGCCGTTGATCAGCGCCAGCCCTTCCTTGGCGGCAAGCACGACCGGCTTCAGGCCAGCCTTTTCCAGCGCCTTTGCGCCGGAGAGGCGTTCGCCCTGATAGAAGGCTTCACCTTCGCCGATCATGGCGGCAGTCATGTGGGCCAGCGGCGCAAGGTCGCCGGACGCGCCGACAGAACCCTTTTCCGGGATCATCGGGATCACGCCTTTTGCCAGCATGTCTTCGAGAAGTGTGATGACTTCAAGCCGCACGCCGGACGCACCGCGACCGAGCGAAATCAGCTTCAGCGCCATGATGAGGCGCACGATATTTTCCGGCAGCGCATCGCCGACGCCGCAGCAATGCGACAGGATCAGGTTGCGCTGAAGCGTGGCCACATCGCCGGGCGCGATGCGGATTGAGGCGAGTTTACCGAAGCCGGTATTGATGCCGTAAACCGGCTCGTCGCCTGCTGCGATTTCTGCAATGCGCGCGGCTGCCTTTTCGACACCGGCATGAAATGCGGGGTCGATGCGGACGGGAACCGCATCGCGATAGATTGTTTCCAGCGTTTCAAGCGGAACAGAACCGGGCTTGAGGATAATGGTCATGAAAGGCTCCGTTGGGTTCCCGTATGGGCTATGCCCATACGGACGATATTGAAGCGCATCCCGAAAAGTGTGAAACGGTTTTCGGAAAAGATGCGTGTTAAAACAAAGAGTTAGAGCGCCGATCTGATATAATCAGATCGAAATGCGCTCTAAATTCGGCCCTTGAAAACCCGCTTCCACAGCGGGTTGAAGCCGATGCGGTAGACGAGTTCGGCGGGGCGCTCGACGTTCCAAATGGCGAGATCTGCATCCTTGCCAACTTCCAGCGTGCCGGTTTGATCGAGAATGCCAAGGGCGCGTGCAGCCTCACGGGTGACGCCTGCGATACATTCATCAACCGTCATGCGGAAGAGCGTTGCGCCCATATTCATGGTGAGCAGAAGCGAGGTCAGCGGCGATGTGCCCGGATTGTTGTCGGTGGCAAGCGCCATCTTTGTGCCCGCAGCGCGGAAGGCTTCAACCGGCGGCTTCTGGGTTTCGCGGATGAAGTAATAAGCGCCGGGAAGCAGCACGGCCACTGTTCCGGCCTTGGCCATGGCGGCAGCACCTTCCGCATCGGTATACTCAACGTGATCGGCGGACAATGCGCCATAGGACGCGGCAAGGGCCGCACCATGCAGATTGGAAAGCTGGTCGGCATGAAGCTTGACCGCGATGCCATGCGCCTTGGCCGCATCGAACACGCAGGCGATTTCATCCGGCAGGAAGGCGATGCCCTCGCAGAAACCATCCACCGCATCGGCCAGATGCTCTGCTGCAATGGCAGGCAGCATGTCATCGACGATTTTGTCGATATAGGCAGCCTTGTCGCCATTCATTTCCGGCGGCAGTGCGTGCGCGCCAAGGAAAGTGGTGCGGATTGCCACGTCGCGTTCTTCGCCAAGCCGACGGGCGGCTTTCAGCGACTTGATTTCGCTGTCGCGATCGAGACCGTAACCGGATTTGACCTCGACGGTGGTCACGCCTTCCGCAATCAGCGCATCAAGACGGGGCAGGGTCTCACGCACCAGATCGTCTTCGCTGGCAGCACGCAGGTTCTTGACCGAGGAAACAATGCCGCCACCGGCCCGTGCAACTTCCTCATAGGAAGCGCCCTGCAAGCGCAGCTCGAATTCATGCGCGCGATTTCCGGCATGAACAAGATGGGTGTGACAATCGACGAGGCCCGGCGTGATCAGCCGGTTTTCGCAATCGATTTTGTCAAAGGTCGCATAGTCTTCCGGCAGTGCCGACTGCGGGCTGACATAGGCGATCAAACCGTCCTTGACGGCAAGTGCTGCGTTCTCGATGAGGCCGAGGCCGTCCGCGTCTTCGTCCAGCGTCGCAATGCGCGCATTGATAAAAACGGTGCTTGAATTTTTGAGCATGAGCGTTTTCTCGCTTCCCCTGTTTTTTGATAATGTATATACATATTACTGAAACAGCCAAGAGAAAAATGCGCAGACAAGCGAACTGTTGAAAGATGGCATTCTAGCCTGAAAACTGTGACACGGCTTTTCGCGTTGGAATGGCAACATATTGAGCTGGTCTGTGCGGGAACATTTGAGGAGAACCTATTCATGTCAGCTGCTACGCCCGAACTGCGTTTTATCCATGCCGGTCAGGCGCTTCTCGACAATGGCTGGGCCGAGAATGTCCGCATTGGCATTGCCGATGGAAAGATCGCTTCTCTTGAGGCCGACAAGGCTGCCGGGGCAGGGGATGAACGCCACGCGGCGATTGTCGCAGGCGTGCCGAACCTGCACAGCCATGCGTTCCAGTATGGGATGGCGGGGCTTGCTGAAAAGCGCGGTCCCTCTGCCGATTCGTTCTGGAGCTGGCGCGAGATCATGTACAAATTCGCGCTCACCATGTCGCCCGAACAGGCGGAAGCCGTGGCTTTGCGGCTTTATGTCGATATGCTGGAGGCCGGGTTCACCCGCGTCGGCGAGTTTCATTATCTGCATCATGATCGCGACGGCACACCCTATGCCAATCTCTCCGAAATGGCTGACCGCATTGTCGCTGCCGCGAAGGCGGCAGGCATCGGCCTGACGCTGCTTCCGGTTTTCTATGCACATTCGGGTTTCGGCGGCAGCGCGCCCAATGAAGGCCAGCGCCGCTTCATCAATGATCCGGACCGCTTTGCGCGGCTGATTGAAGGCTGCAAACAGGCGCTGACGGGTTTCGACGGCGCGGTTTTAGGCGTTGCGCCGCACAGCCTGCGCGCCGTGACGCCGGATGAACTCAGCCTTGTGACGAAGCTTCTGCCCGAAACGCCAGTTCATATCCATGTGGCCGAGCAGGTGAAGGAAGTGGAAGACAGCATTGCCTGGTCGGGCAAGCGCCCGGTCGAGTGGCTTCTCGATAATCAGGACCTGTCCTCGCGCTGGTGCCTGATCCATGCAACCCATATGACCGACGACGAAACCCGACGCATGGCCAAGGCCGGGGCGATTGCCGGTCTCTGCCCTGTGACGGAAGCCAATCTCGGCGACGGAACCTTCAATGCAACGGTGTTTGCGGAAGCGGGCGGCAAGTTCGGTGTCGGTTCGGATTCGAATGTGCTGATCGGTATTGGCGACGAATTGCGCCAGCTGGAATATTCGCAGCGCCTCCATCATCGCGCCCGCAATGTGCTGGCCGAAAGTGAAGCTTCCACGGGGCGCGCTCTGTTTGATGGTGCGGTGCGCGGCGGCAACATCGCGATGGGTCGCGCCGATGACGGATTGAAGCTTGGCGCTTCGGCGGATTTTGTCGCGCTGGATACCGGACGTTTGCCGCACGCCAAGGGCGATGCCGTGCTGGATGGCTGGATTTTTGCCGGTCGCGCGCAGGTCAGTGATGTGTGGGTACGCGGCGTGAAACAGGTGGAGGGCGGACGTCACCGCTTGCGCGATCAGGCCGAGCGTGCTTTCCAGAAGGCGATAGGCGAGTTGCTTGCCTGACGCATTTCCGGCAAAAGCGGGAAAACAAAGGGGACGTGGTATGGCGGATGGCGATTCAGCGACAAAAGACGGTCCGGTGCTTTCACTGCATCAGCGTATTTTGGACGATATTGAATCGCGCATCCTGTCGGGGGAATGGGCGCCCGGCCACCGTATCCCGTTCGAGCACGAGCTGACCGAACAATATGGTTGTTCGCGCATGACGGTGAACAAGGCGCTGACCCAGCTTGCCAAGGCCGGACTGATTGAGCGCAAGCGCAAGTCTGGCAGCTTCGTTTCCTTCCCGCGTTCGCAGGCCGCCATTCTCGAAATTCATGATATTCGCGATGAGGTTGCAGCGCTCGGCGCGCCATACCGGTTCGAACTGCTCAAGCGCTGGGACCGTCTGAGTGGGCCAGCCGATGCGCAGAAGATCGATATTCCGCGCCACACGCAGATCATCGATCTGGTTTGCCGCCATCATGCCGGACAGCGGGTTTTCGCGCTGGAAGAACGCATCATCAATCTGGACGCGGTGCCGGATGCGGCAGCAGCGGATTTTTCCGAACACTCGCCCGGTCCCTGGCTCGTGGCCTGCGTGCCGTGGAGCAGCGCGCAGCACTCCATTCGCGCCACAGCTGCCACGCCGGAAAATGCTGCATTGCTCGATATTGCGCCTAGTTCCCCCTGTCTGGTCGTTGAACGCCAGACCTGGAATGCCGATCTGCCGGTGACGCATGTGCGCTTTACCTATCCCGGCGACAGCCACGCGCTGGTGGCTAGGTTCACGCCGTCGCAGGGTTGACCTAGTGGTCTGATTCCAACATTTGCATCCCTCGGTTCAAGCGCTGAGCAAATGTTGGAATCACAAAGACCACTAGAAAAGAAAAAAGCCGCCGCAATGGGAGCGGCGGCCAAGTGGCGGTATGATCTGGGTGGAGATCACACCGCGCATTGGTTGGAAGTTTTAAGCGGCGCGCTTCAGGGCGTCGCGGATGACCGAAACGATTGTGTCGATCTGTTCCTTTTCCACGATCAGCGGCGGCGACAGTGCAATCACATCGCCGGTGACGCGGATCAGCAGGCCCTTCTTGAAGCAATCCACGAAGACGTCATAGGCGCGTGCGCCCGGCGCGTCCTTGCGCGACGACAGCTCGATGGCGCCGACCAGACCGAGATTGCGGATGTCGACGACATTCGGCGCATCTTTCAGCGAATGCAGTGCTTCCTGCCAATGATCGGCAAGCTGCGCGCCACGGGTCAGCAGGCCTTCTTCGGCGTAGACTTCCAGTGTTGCGAGGCCAGCGGCACAAGCGACCGGATGGCCGGAATAGGTGTAGCCGTGGAAAAGCTCGATTGCGTTTTCCGGGCCGGTCATCAGGCCGTCATATACCTTGCGAGCGGCAAAGACTGCGCCCATCGGAATAGCGCCGTTGGTCAGGCCCTTGGCGGTGGTGACGAGGTCCGGAACAACGCCGAAATAATCAACGGCAAACGGCGTGCCGAGACGACCGAAACCGGTGATGACTTCGTCGAAGATCAGCAGGATGCCGTATTTGTCGGCGGTGGCGCGGATGCGCTCCAGATAGCCCTTCGGCGGCAGAACGACGCCAGCCGAACCGGACATCGGTTCGATGATGACCGCGGCAATCTTTTCAGCGCCGTGCAGCTGAACCAGACGTTCCAGATCATCCGCCAGCTCGATGCCATGCGCAGGCAGGCCCTTCGAGAAGGCATTGCGCTCGATGTCGAGCGTGTGGCGCATATGGTCGGCAGGGATCTGCGGGAAGACGCGGCGATTGTTGACCAGACCACCAACCGAAATGCCGCCGAAACCAACGCCGTGATAGCCCTTTTCGCGGCCCAGCACCATGGTGCGGGTGCCCTGACCGATGGCGCGCTGATAGGCGATGGCGATCTTCAGCGCCGTATCGACCGATTCCGAACCGGAATTGGTGAAGAATACGCGGTCGAGCTGCGCAGCCGGACCACCCGGCGCGATGGCCGCGAGCTTTTCGGCGAAATCGAATGCAATATTGTGGCCCATCTGGAAGGTGGGCGCAAAGTCCATCGTGGAAATCTGGCGCTCAACGGCTTCAGTAATCCGCTTGCGGCCATGGCCGGCATTGCAGCACCACAGACCAGCCGTCCCGTCGAGAACCTGATGGCCGTCGGTGTCGGTGTAATACATACCCGATGCGCTGGCGAGCAGGCGCGGAGCGGCCTTGAATTGCCGGTTTGCGGTGAACGGCATCCAGAAGTTTTCAAGGCTGGGCGCGTTGGTTTTGGTGAGCATGGTAACCTCCTATTTTAAGCCAACAGGACACGCTTTGCGAAGGGCAACAAGCCCTTTTCTTCAAATGTTTAAGCTATTGATTTTATGGCGCTGATTTCAGAAAATTATGCTATATCGAACATCATAAACAGAAGGGGAATGTCCGATGAGCATCGATATCGGCGGAAGGTTGCGCTATGTGCGCATGCGGCAGAATCTGTCGCAGCGCGAGCTTGCCAAACGGGCTGGTGTGACCAACTCGACCATATCGCTGATCGAGGCCAATCAGTCCAATCCGTCGGTCGGCGCTCTCAAGCGTATTCTCGATGGTATTCCGATCGGCATGGCCGAGTTTTTCGCGCTGGAGCCGGATACGCCGCACAAGGTATTCTATCAGGCGGAAGAGCTGGTGGAAATCGGCAAAGGCCCCATTTCCTACCGGCAGGTGGGCGACCATCTTTTTGCGCGCTCGTTGCAGATATTGAAGGAGCGCTATGAGCCGGGCTCCGACACGGGCAAGGTGCTGCTCATGCACGAGGGCGAGGAGGGCGGCATTGTCATATCGGGCCGCATCGAGGTGACCGTCGGCAGCGACCGGCGCATATTGGGGCCGGGTGACGCCTATTATTTTTCCTCAAAACTGCCGCATCGCTTTCGCTGCATCGGGCCGACAGCCTGCGAGGTTGTCAGCGCCTGCACGCCGCCGAGTTTCTAGAGCATTTCCAGCAAAAGTGCGAAGCGCCAACGCGGGGAAATCAGTCCACTGGACTGATTTCTGATCCCGCTTCGATGCGTTCGGAAATGCGGAGAAACACAACGGCGCGCAGGCGGTAATTATTAGTTGTAGCGCGAGATGCCGAGATCGTCGGCGCGGATATCCGGCTTGTTGCCGCTGACCAGATCGGCCAGAAGCTTGCCGGAGCCGCAGGACATGGTCCAGCCCAGCGTACCGTGACCGGCATTGATGAACACATTGTCGTAACGGGTTCCGCCGATGATCGGTGTGGAATCCGGTGTCATCGGGCGCAGGCCGGACCAGAAGGTCGCGGCCTTGAGGTCACCGCCCGGGAACAGATCGCTGACCGACAGGTCAAGCGTTGCACGGCGGGCAGCCGGCAGATCCTTGGTGAAGCCGGACACTTCCGCCATGCCGCCGACACGGATGCGGTCGCCCAAGCGGGTAATAGCGATCTTGTAGCTTTCGTCCAGAACCGTCGAGACGGGCGCGCGGGCTTCGTCGATGATCGGTGCGGTGATCGAATAGCCCTTCACCGGATAGATCGGCGCATTGAGGCCAAGCGACTTCACGAGCGCAGGCGTATAGCTGCCGAGCGCGACCACATAACGGTCTGCCGTGAGAATGCCGTCTGAAGTTTCCACACCGGAAACGCGTCCGCCGGACAGAACCAGCGACTTGATATTCACGCCGAAGCGGAACTTGACGCCCATGCCTTCGGCAATCTTGGCCAGCGCATTGGTGAACTTGAAGCAGTCGCCGGTTTCGTCATGGGGAAGGCGCAGGCCGCCGACAAACTTGTCCTTCACGCGGGCCAGCGCCGGTTCAATCTTGGCGCAGTCGTCACGGTCGAGCACTTCGAATGGCACGCCGTCCTGACGTAGCACTTCGATATCCTTGCCGATGCTGTCGAGCTGATATTGCTCGCGGAAGAGCTGCAACGTGCCCTGCATGCGCTGGTCATATTCGATGCCGGTATCCTTGCGGAGATCAACAAGGACGTCGCGGCTATATTCCGCCACGCGCACCATGCGGGTCTTGTTGACCTTGTAACGGCTGTCCGTGCAGTTGGCGAGCATCTGCATCAGCCAGACATACTGCTTGGGATCGGATGTTGGGCGGATGATGAGTGGCGCATGCTTCTGGAACAGCCACTTTGCGGCTTTCAGCGGAATGCCGGGAGCCGCCCATGGCGAGGCATAGCCGGGCGAAACCTGACCGGCATTGGCGAAGCTGGTTTCCAGCGCCGGACCTTCCTCGCGGTCAATGACCGTCACTTCATGGCCAAGCTTGGCCAGATAGTAAGCCGTTGTGACGCCGATGACGCCGCTGCCGAGTACGGTAATCTGCATGTTCGCCTCTTTTTTGTTATGCATTTTGGCTCGAACGCGCGCTATCCACGTAAATACGGGCATAGCGGTTGCCGAGCGCTGTCAGAATTTCATAAGGGATCGTGTCACATTCGCTCGCCACGTCTTCCAGACGCTGATGCGGGCCGATCAGTTCCACGAGACTGCCGAGCTTGAGCGTGCCTTCCGGCAGAGCGCTGACATCAAGGGTAATGGAATCCATCGAAACGCGCCCGACGATGGGCAGGCGGGTGTCGCCGTAAAAGGCTGAACCCTTGTTGCTGAGCGCGCGGAACCAGCCATCGGCATAGCCCACCGCAATGGTGGCGATCCGCATGGGGCCTTCGGCGATATAGGTGCCGCCATAGCCAATGGCCGCACCCTTTTCCACGTCGCGCACCTGAATGACGCGCGCCGACAATGTCAGCACCGGAACGATCCGGTTTTCCGCCTCGTGCTCCGTGGCCGGATCGACGCCATAAAGCGCGACGCCGGGGCGTGCGAGGTCGAAATGATAGGATTTTTCAAGGAAGCTGCCGCCGGAATTGGCAAAGGCGACGGGCAGTTTCGGCAGGCGCGCCAGTGCTGCGCGCATGGCGGCAAGCTGGCTCGCATTGGCCGGGTTTGCCGGTTCATCGCCGCTCGCCAGATGGCTGATGATGAACCGCACATCGATGCCGTCGAGCAGCGAAAGATTGTCGGCCAGCCGGTCCAGTTCCCTGGCCGAAAGGCCAAGACGCGACATGCCGGTATCGACTTGCAGGAGCGCTGGCAGTTTCTTGCCGCTGCTGGCCGCAAGATTGGCCCAGTTTTCAACCTGTTCCAGAGAATTGAGCACCGGCACAATGCCTTCGCGGGCACAGGCGGCTTCGGTGCCGGGTTGCAGGCCGTTCAGCACATAAAGCGTCGCATCGGCGTTCAGCACAGGCCGCAGTGCGATGGCTTCGCCCAGATGCGCCACGAAGAAGTCCCGGCAGCCCGCTTCGTAAAAGGCGGGCGCAACGCGCTGCGCGCCAAGGCCATAGGCATCGGCCTTGACGACCGCTGCCGCGCGGGTCGGCGCGATATGCCGCGCAACGGCGGAATAATTGTGCCGCAACGCCGCAAGATCGATGGTCAACACGCCGCCAGCGGCGAGATCGCTTTGCTCTTTCGAAAAATGCATCGACATATCAACCATATCCATTGCGCAATTCTTATTGCCCCTTATCCGCCGGATGCATTGCCGCATCCAGACGGGCATTGAGATATATTAATCGAAGACTATTCGAATGTTTTTGCTATCTGTCGCAGATTATGCGAATTTTGGCACATCCTGCGCACGTTTTAGCTTTTCATTCGAAGAATATGCATGGCGACACTCGACAGTATAGACCGGAACATCATTCGTTGTCTGCGCCGCGACGGGCGCATGACCAACAGCCAGCTTGCCGCCGAGGTGGGGCTGTCCCAGTCCGCCTGTCTGCGACGGGTGCAGATTTTGGAGGAAGGCGGCGTCATCCGTGGCTATACGGCCATCGTCGGCTCATCGGGCGGTGACGAGCGGCTGGTCGCCATTGTGCGCATAACGCTCGACCGGCAGACGGAAGAATATCTCAACCGCTTTGAAGAAGCCGTGCGGCGGCATCCGGAAGTGCAGGAATGCTATCTGATGACGGGGGATGCGGATTATATTCTGCGCGTCGAAGCTGAAAACGCCGCGGCTTATGAAATCATTCACAAGGAAATCCTGTCGCGCCTGCCGGGCGTGGCGCGCATCCATTCCAGCTTCGCCATTCGCACGGTGCTGCTCTCGAAAGCGCCGTCATCGCGTGCATAAAAAGCAAAAGCCCGGCACTGCCGGGCTTTCTCAATTTATCTGCTGATTGAAGCCGCCGCCACGCACTCCCCTCATCCTGAGGTGCGGAGCGAAGCGAAGCCTCGAAGGACGAGGGCAGGCGCTGAGGCCATTTTCCCTCGCCCTTCGAGACGCTCTCCTTCGACAGGCTCAGGAGAGGCTCCTCAGGGTGAGGGAAAAGGAAGCGTGGTCGCTTAAAAGTTGACCGAATGCAGGACCGATGCGTCGATCGTGTTGATATCGCGCTTGCCGCACAGCGCCATGGTGACGTCGAGTTCCTTGCGGATAATCTCAAGCGCCAGCGAGACGCCTTCCTTGCCCATGGCGCCAAGGCCATAGAGGAAGGGGCGACCGATGAAGACGCCCTGTGCGCCAAGCGCGCGGGCCTTCAGCACGTCCTGACCGGAGCGGATGCCGCCATCGACATGCACTTCGATCTGATCGCCCACGGCGTCGACAATCGGCTTCAGCATGGAAATGGACGACGGTGCGCCGTCGAGCTGGCGGCCGCCATGGTTGGAGACGATGATGGCATCGGCGCCGGTCTTGGCGGCCATCTTCGCATCTTCAACATCAAGGATACCCTTGAGGATCAGCTTGCCGCCCCATTGTTCCTTGATCCAGGCCACATCATTCCAGTTCATCTGCGGGTCGAACTGTTCCGCCGTCCAGGAGGAAAGCGAGGACAGGTCGGTCACGTTCTTGGCGTGGCCGGCAATGTTGCGGAAGGTGCGGCGCTGCGTGCCCATCATGCCCAGGCACCAGCCGGGACGGGTCGCCATCTGCCAGATATGCTTCGGGGTGAACTTTGGCGGGGCGGACAGACCGTTACGGATATCCTTGTGGCGCTGGCCGAGGATTTGCAGGTCGAGCGTCAGCACGAGAGCCGAGCAGCCTGCGGCCTTGGCACGGCCAATCAGGTTCTTCACGAAGTCGCGGTCCTTCATCACATAAAGCTGGAACCAGAACGGCTTCTTGGTCACCGAGGCAACATCCTCGATGGAGCAGATGCTCATCGTGGAAAGCGTGAAGGGCACGCCGAAAGCCTCAGCGGCCTGTGCGGCCAGCATTTCGCCATCGGCGTGCTGCATGCCGGTGAGGCCTGTCGGCGCGAGCGCGACCGGCATGGCCACATCCTGACCGATCATGGTCGTTGCGAGCGAACGGTTGGTCATGTCGACCAGCACGCGCTGGCGCAGCTTGATCTTCTTGAAGTCATCCTCGTTGGCACGATATGTCGACTCAGTCCATGCGCCCGAATCCGCATAATCGAAAAACATTTTCGGGACACGGCGCTGGGCGAGCCGCTTCAGATCGGCGATTTCAACGATGTTGGACATTACTCTTGCCCCTTGTGGTAAGTTTTCTTGACCACTCGCATGAAGGATCGCGCGACTGAAATCAAGTGCGAAGCTACAAAACACCGACATCAATTGGTCGTCAATTGAAGGGTGGGGCTATTTTGCTTATGCTAATAGTCTCCATGATACGTTCGCAGTGGAACAAGGATTGAGACATGAGCAAGGATGGCAAGGGTTCCAAAACCGGCTTTATCGGCAAAAGCTCAAGTGCTGCCGGTGGCTGGGGGGCTCTGAAAAGCTGCGGCAAGCAGCTTCTGGCCAGCGGCGCGCCGCTGACGGGCGCCCGTGCCTTGCTCAAGGCCAATCAGCCTGATGGTTTCGACTGTCCCGGTTGCGCCTGGGGCGATCCGGAACATGGCTCGTCCTTCGAATTTTGTGAAAACGGCGTCAAGGCGGTGGCCTGGGAGGCGACCGACCGGCGCACCACGCCTGCTTTCTTCCGGGACCATACGGTTTCGCAATTGCGCAAATGGACCGATTACGATCTGGAAAATACCGGCCGTCTGACGCATCCGCTCCGCTATAATGCGGCGACCGACAAATATGAGGCGGTTGAATGGGACGAGGCGCTGGAGCGCATCGGCGCGCTTCTGCGTGCGTTCGATCATCCCAACCGGGTTGAGTTCTACACGTCAGGCCGCGCCTCCAATGAGGCTGCCTTTCTCTATCAGCTTTTCGTGCGTGCCTATGGCACCAATAATTTCCCCGATTGCTCCAATATGTGCCACGAAGCCAGCGGTGTGGCGCTGAAACAGTCGGTCGGTGTCGGCAAAGGCACGGTGCTGCTTGAGGATTTCGAGCAGGCCGATGCGATTTTCGTCGTCGGGCAAAACCCCGGCACCAATCATCCGCGTATGCTGGGCGATTTGCGCCGTGCTGCCGAACGCGGCGCGCGCATCGCGGTGTTCAACCCGATCCGCGAGCGCGGGCTGGAGCGTTTTGCCGATCCGCAGAACAAGCTCGAAATGCTCCATGGCGGCAGCGAAGCGATTGCCAGCGATTATTTCCAGCCGCGTCTGGGTGGTGATCTGGCGGCGTTTCGCGGCATGGCAAAGGCGGTATTCGCAGCGGATGACGCAGCGCTCGCCGCAGGTGAGCCGTCCATTCTCGCCCGGGATTTTCTGAGCGCGCATACCGCCGAACTCGAGGCCTATCGCGCCGCCGTGGATGCGACGACGTGGGAGGAGATCGAAGATCAGTCCGGTCTGCTGCGGCAGTCTCTGGAGCGGGCCGCGCAGATCTATATGGATGCCGAGCGCGTGATCTGCACCTGGGCCATGGGCGTGACCCAGCATCGCCATTCGGTGATCACCATCCGCGAGATCACCAATTTCATGCTGTTGCGCGGCAATATCGGCAGGCCCGGCGCTGGCCTGTGCCCGGTGCGCGGCCATTCCAATGTGCAGGGCGACCGCACGGTTGGCATTAACGAAAATCCGCCGCGCGCATTTCTCGATGCGCTGGAAAAGGAATTCGGTTTCGATGTGCCGCGTGAGCCGGGCCATAATGTCATCGGCGCCATTGGCGCGATGCTGGACGGCACGGCACAGGCCTTTATTGGCCTCGGTGGCAATTTTGCCCGCGCGACGCCGGACAGCCCGATCATTGCGAAAGCGCTGTCGAGCCAACGCCTGACTGTGCATATCGCAACCAAGCTCAACCATTCGCATCTGGTGCCGGGGCAGGATTCGTTCATTCTGCCATGTCTTGGGCGCACTGAGATCGACCTGAATTCCAAGGGCGTTGCCCAGATCGTCACGGTCGAGGATTCCATGAGTATGGTGCATGGATCTGGCGGCATCAATGCGCCAGCCTCGCCGCATCTGCGGTCGGAAGTGGCAATCATTGCGGGCATGGCCAATGCGACGCTCGGCCCCAAGCCTGTCAACTGGCTGGAAATGGCCGACGATTACGATCTGATCCGCGACCGCATTGCGCGGGTGCTGCCTGATTTCTACGACTTCAACAAGCGTGTGCGTGTGCCGCGCGGTTTCCATCTGCGCAACACGGCGCGTGAACTGGAATGGAATACGACGAACGGCAAGGCCACTTTCTGGACCGGCGCACTGCCGGAAGCCATCGAGCACCAGCAGGCACGTGGGCGTCCGGGTCGTTATGTGTTGCAGACCTTCCGCAGCCACGACCAGTACAACACGACCATCTACGGCATGGATGACCGCTATCGCGGCGTCTATGGCGAGCGGCAGGTCGTGTTCATGAATCCGCTCGACATGGCGGATATAGGTGTCGAAGCGGGCGACCGCGCCGATATTGTCGGTGACTTCGTCGATGGTCTGGAACGCGTCGCGCGCGACTTCCGTTTTGTGCCCTATGACATTCCGCGCGGTTGTATCGCTGGCTATTATCCGGAGATGAATGTGCTCGTGCCGATTGGCAGCTCCGGCGACGAGAGTTTTACGCCGACCTCGAAATCGGTGATCGTCTCGTTCCGGCCGGTACAGCCCGTCGCCGCTTGATGGATCAAGCCGCCGCCGACTATATGGCGCTCGTCGAAAAGCTGACCGGCAATGCGCCGGACCTGTCTTCGCTTGGTGCAGGCATTATTGCTGCGCTGGCGCTGGGCGTTGCCGCCGACAGCCGCGGTTTCGCACGGGTGCTGGGGGTTGCGCATGCGCTGGTGCTGCGTGAGGTGAACCTGCTTGGCGCAGACGGTGGCTATATCGTGATCACGCAGCGCGATCCGCGCACCCAGCGCACGCGCTACGAACTCAGCTCTGCAGGCCAGCAGTTGGTCGATAAAATCTAGAACCAATCCGCTTCCAATTTGAAGAGTTATTCGGTTGCGTCCCGCCGGGCGCGGCCCTGTTACGCCCATGGACTGGCAAAATCGCCAGCGGGAATGGGCGCTTGGGTATTTCATAAAAACATCACTTGCTATTGGTTCTATATAGGTTCTATCATGTCGGCCATGAATAGAACCACCTTGATCACTTCCATTGAAGAGCGCGGCCTGCACGATCCGCAGCGGACGGGGCCGCTTTATCGCAATCTGGCGCGTATTTTGGGTGAGCTGATCGAGGAGGGAAAGCTGGCCCCTGCGGTTGGTCTGCCGCCAGAGCGTGATCTGGCCGAGGAGCTTGGGCTTGGGCGCATCACGGTGCGCAATGCCTATAAGGAACTGCTGGCGCAAGGCGCCGTTGAATCCCGGCGCGGCAGCGGTACATTCGTTGCAGAGCGTCCAGCGCGCATCAGCCAGCATCTGTGGCGGCTGACATCGTTTTCGGAGGACATGCTTTCGCGCGGCAAGGAGCCGGGCGCGCGCGTGGTGACGAACCGTATCGACAAGCCGTCGCCGGATGAAGCCTTCCGGCTGGGCGTCGGCGTGGATACGTCGATTGTGCGGCTTGACCGTCTGCGCCTCGCCGATGGGGTGCCGATGGCTTTTGAGCGCGCCGTGGTGCCGCGCCATTATCTGGATACGGATCGTGTCGATGAAGCATCGCTTTACGGTGCGCTGGCCCGGCGCGGTTACAAGCCTGTGCGCGCCTTGCAGCGACTGACTGCCGTTACGCTTGATCCCGGCACCGCGCGTCTTCTCGGCGTACATCGCGGCGCTCCGGCGCTTTTGATTGAACGCATCTCGCATCTCGATGACGACCGTATCGTCGAATACACCCGTTCGCATTATCGCGCCGACGCCTATGACTTCGTCGCTGAACTGAAAATTGGAGAATGATCATGGTGAACCAACCATCCCTCATGTTGCAGGAAACCGAGCAATCGCCTGCGGTGGTTGCAACGCTTCTGGAAAAGGAAGCCGGTACGCTGGCCGAGATCGCAAAGATTTTCGCAAAGAATGAACCGGTGGTCATCACGACGGCAGCGCGCGGTTCTTCCGATCATGCGGCGACATTCTTCAAATATCTGATGGAAATCACCACGGGCATTCCGGTCGCCTCGATCGGGCCTTCGGTTGCTTCCGTCTACGGCTCCAAGCTGAAGCTTGCCGGTGGCGTGCATTTTACTGTTTCGCAGTCTGGCGCCAGCCCCGACATCGTGGCCGCACAGGCGGCAGCCAAAAAGGGCGGTGCGACGACAATTGCCGTGGTCAATGTGGTGGACAGCCCCCTTGCGAAAGAGGCGGATCTGGTTCTCGCGCTGAATGCTGGCGAGGAAAAGAGCGTCGCGGCCACAAAGTCTTTCATTGCCGCCGTTGCAGCCCTTTCGGGCGTGGTGGCTGCCGCCAGCGGCGATGCCGATCTGCGTGCCGGTTTGCAGCGTCTGCCGGAAGCGCTTGCCGCAACCCGCCCGGATGGGCGCGAAGCGGTCGAGAACCTTCTGTTCAATGCGCGCTCGCTTTATACGGGCGGTCGCGGCACGGCCTATGCCATTGCGCTGGAAGCTGCCCTGAAGGCCAAGGAAACCGCCAATATCCACGCCGAGGCTTTCTCGCTGGCCGAGCTGATGCACGGTCCGATGCGATTGGTCGAGGAGGGCTTCCCGATCCTGTCCTTCCTGCCGCGCGATGAGGCTTTCGACACCAATATTCAGGCTCTGAAGCGGCTGCATTCCTTTGGCGCGAGCATCGTGACACTATCCGATGCCGAAACGCCGGGCTTCCGCCTGCCATCGGCCAGCACGGGCAGCCCGCATCTTGATCCGCTGGTCTCGCTCATCAATTACTACCGCGTCATTGAAGCGGTGACGCGCCGCAAGGGTTTTGACCCCGACAAGCCGCGCAATCTCAACAAGGTCACGGTGACGGTATGACGAAAAAATCAGCAATCGCCGGTGCGCGGATTTTCGATGGCGAGCGGTTTCATGACCAGTCCGCCCTTGTCTTCAGCGACGGCAAGGTTGAAGCCATTGTGCCCGAAGCAGCCCTTGGAGAGGCCCATCAGGTCGAGCGCCTGAAGGGTGGCGTCATTGCGCCGGGTTTCATCGATGCGCAGGTGAATGGCGGCGGCGGGCGTATGCTCAATGATCAGCCGACGCCTGAAACCATGTTCGTGATTGCCGAAGGTCACCGCAAATACGGCACGACCAGCCTGCTGCCGACGCTCATTACCGACACCACGATTGTGCGTGACCGCGCTATCGAAGCCGCAGTCGAAGCGGTGAAAGCCGACAAGGGTGTCGCAGGCCTGCATCTTGAAGGGCCGCATCTGGCGCCTGCGCGCAAGGGCGCGCATCTGGCCGAGCTGATGCGCCCGGTCGATGACGCTGACATCGCGCTTTACATCCATACGGCGGAGCAAATCGGTACATTGCTTGTGACCGTCGCTGCCGAACAGGTCACGCCCGAACAGGTGCGCCGTTTGAGCGATGCCGGTGTTGTGGTCAGCATCGGCCACAGCGACACGACGGCGGAAGAAGCCTTCAAGCGCTTTGATGCCGGTGCGCGCAGCGTGACCCATCTCTTCAACGCCATGAGCCAGATCGGTCATCGCGCGCCGGGTCTTGCCGGGGCGGCGCTCGATCATCCGGATATCTGGTGTGGGATCGTTGCCGATGGTCATCATGTCGATCCGATGGCGCTGCGGCTCGCGCTGCGCGCCAAGCGCGGCGAAGCCCATCTGTTCTTCGTGACGGATGCGATGTCGCTGGTCGGCTCCAATGCGACAAGTTTCGAAATCAATGGTCGCGCCGTGCATCGCGTGCCGGGCGGCATCTGCCCCAAGCTGATCCTGTCCGATGGCACCATTGCCGGTTCCGACCTCGATATGGCCTCGGCGGTTCGCTTTGGCGTGGCCGAACTGGAGCTGACGCTGGCTGAAGCCCTGCGCATGGCGAGCCTTTATCCGGCACGGTATCTGCGGCTTGCAGATCGCGGATTGCTGCGTCCGGGCATGCGCATGGATGCGGTGCATCTTGATGATGGGTTGTTTGCGAAGACAACCTGGCGCTCCGGCGTGAAACAGGCAGCCGGGTGAGGGGAAAGCAGATGACCGCTATAACAGACCGCTATTTCAACGATCTGATTGCCCGTCTGACGAGCCTGCGTGACCGTCTGGCCGAGCCGATGGAAAAGGCAGCCGACCTGATTGCCGCCGCCGCGCGCGCTGACCGCCGGGTCTATGTGTTCGGCACCGGCCATTCCCATATGATGGCGGAGGAGCTGCATTATCGCGCCGGTGGTCTGGCGATCACCGTGCCGATCCTCTGTGGCGCGATAATGTTGCAGGATGGTGCAGTTGCCAGCTCGCATTTCGAGCGGATTGAAGGCGCGGTGCTGCCGATCCTCGATCGCTATGGCATTCGGGAGGGCGACGTGTTGATCGTCGTTTCCAATTCCGGCGTCAATGCCGCACCAATCGAAGCGGCGCGCTATGCCCGCGAGAAGGGGGCGGCGGTGATCGCGGTCACTTCCGTCACCTATTCCAGCGCGATTGCCAAGGGGCGCACGCAACTGCTTTCACTCGCGGATGTCGTTCTCGACAATGATGCGCCTGCGGGCGATGCCGTGCTGGAAGTGGAGGGCAGCGCCCTGAAGGTGGGACCGGTTTCCACCGCGCTTGGCGTGACGATCCTGAATGCGATCTTTGCCGATGTCGCATCCCGTCTCGTGGATGATGGTGCCGCTCCGGTCTATCTCAGCGCCAATATGCCGGGCTCCGGTGACGTGAACCGGGAACTGGTCGCGCGGTATCGGGATCGCAATCCGCATCTTTAAGTGTCTGATCCAAAAGTCGCCATGCCGGCCTGTAAATGGCAATTTCTACGCTTCCGGTGCTCACGTACCCAAAAGTACGTTGCGCTCCGGTTCTCGAAATCACCATTTTCGCCACGGCCTGCCGCTTTTTGATCCAGACACAACAAATAAGAGCAATCTTTCTTCCAAAGTTGCTTGATAGCGCAATCCGGTCAGTGCATTACGCATTCTGGCATGGCGGAGACCGCATCGTGAACTAGTTTCAAGGCGCGCGCTTTGGCCCGCGCCTTCGAAAACTGAGGAAGTCCGATGCATAATTTTGTCCTGACCGTCACCTGCAAGTCCACCCGCGGCATCGTTGCTGCAATTTCGGGTTATCTTGCGGCCAAGGGTTGCAACATCATTGATAGCGCCCAGTTCGACGATCTCGATACGGGTCGTTTCTTCATGCGCGTCAGTTTCATTTCGGAAGAAGGCGTAGCGCTCGAGACCCTGAGCGAAGGCTTCCAGCCCGTCGCCGCGCCGTTTGAAATGGATTTCGATTTCCATGACAACGCCAAGCGCACCAAGACGCTTTTGATGGTGTCGCGCTTCGGCCATTGCCTCAATGATCTGCTCTATCGCTGGAAGATCGGCGCGCTGCCGATCGATATTGTTGGCGTGGTGTCGAACCATTTTGACTACCAGAAGGTCGTGGTGAACCATGACATTCCGTTCCACCACGTAGCCGTCACCAAGGCCAACAAGCCCGAAGCCGAACAGCGCCTGATGGATATCGTCAACGATACCGGCACGGAGCTGGTCGTTCTGGCACGCTACATGCAGGTTCTGTCCGACCAGCTTTGCAAGCAGATGTCTGGCAAGATCATCAATATTCATCACTCCTTCCTGCCGTCTTTCAAGGGCGCAAACCCTTACAAGCAGGCCTATGAGCGCGGCGTGAAGCTGATCGGCGCGACGGCGCATTACGTCACCGCCGATCTCGACGAAGGCCCGATCATCGAGCAGGACGTGGCGCGCATCACGCACGCGCAGAGCGCTGCCGATTATGTTTCCATCGGTCGCGATGTCGAGGCGCAGGTGCTGGCGCGTGCGGTCCACGCCCACATCCACCACCGTTCATTCCTCAACGGCAACCGTACCGTGGTCTTTCCGGCGAGCCCTGGCTCGTTCGCGTCGGAACGCATGGGCTGATATTGCCATTGGATAAATATAAAAGGCGGCTCATTGAGCCGCCTTTTTGCTATCTGATAATTGATCATGAATTGTTGGAATAGATTGCGGAGAGTAATAATATAAAAGGTAAATTGTAAAATTTATTTGGAGTGGGTTTATGAAAAAATATTTTACATTTTTCTTCGCAATGCTTTCGTTCAATATTGTCAGCCACGCTTATGCTGGGGATGAAAAATTGAAAGACGGCGACTTTGTTTCCACACAGAGCGAGTGTGAATCGAAGTGTGATGGACAATGCTTGCAGACAAGCAATCACTGGATGTGTTCCGGTATCCCTAAGTAGCGAGCGGTTACACTAAACTCTTCGACATCCGGGCGAAGTCCCGGAGTGAAACGTGCAGATATAAAAAAACCCCGCCGGAGCGGGGTTTTCTTTTGACCGTTGATCAGGATCAGTCGATGTCGAAGGAAACGCCCTGTGCGAGCGGCAGTGCCTTCGAATAGTTGATCGTGTTGGTTGCGCGGCGCATATAGCCCTTCCACGCATCCGAACCGGATTCACGACCGCCGCCGGTTTCCTTTTCGCCGCCGAATGCACCGCCGATTTCGGCGCCCGAAGTGCCGATATTGACGTTGGCGATGCCGCAATCCGAACCTTCAGCCGAAAGGAAGCGCTCAGCTTCCTGCAGGTTCAGTGTGAAGATCGAGGACGACAGGCCTGCGCCAACTTCGTTATGGCTCGCCAGAACGTCGTCGAAATCGGAATACTTCATCACATAAAGGATCGGAGCGAAGGTTTCTTCGAGAACCGGGCCTTCCTGCTTCGGCATTTCGACGATGGCCGGACGCACATAGTAAGCGTTTTCATGGCCGCTATCGACGCGCTCACCACCCTGAACCTTACCGCCGTGAGCGGAAGCTTCCTTGAGGGCCTTCTGCATGTTGTCGAAGGCAACCTTGTCGATCAACGGACCGACCAGAGCAGTGGTTTCAAGCGGCGAGCCGACAGAAACGCTGGCATAGGCCTTCTGCAGACGCGGGACGAGAGCGTCATAAACGCTTTCATGAACGAACAGGCGACGCAGCGTCGTGCAGCGCTGGCCAGCGGTGCCCATGGCGCCGAAAGCAATTGCGCGCAGCGCCATGTCGAGATCGGCCGACGGGCAGACGATACCGGCATTGTTGCCGCCGAGTTCGAGGATCGCGCGAGCGAAACGCTTGGCAAGACGCGGACCAACTTCGCGGCCCATGCGGGTCGAGCCAGTGGCCGAGAGAACCGGAACCTTCGGGCTGTCCACGAGGACTTCGCCGATTTCGCGGTCACCGAGCAGAACCTGCGAGAGGCCTTCCGGTGCATCGCCGAAGCGCTTGAGGGCGCGCTGGAAGATCGCATCGCAGGCGAGAGCGGTGAGAAGGGTCTTTTCAGACGGCTTCCAGACAACCGAGTTGCCGCAAACGATGGCGAGAGCCGCGTTCCACGACCAGACGGCCACAGGGAAGTTGAAGGCGGAGATGACGCCGACAACGCCGAGCGGATGCCAGGTTTCCATCATGCGATGGCCAGCGCGTTCGGTTGCAATCGTCAAGCCGTAGAGCTGGCGCGACAGACCGACAGCGAAATCGCAGATGTCGATCATTTCCTGGACTTCGCCGAGGCCTTCCGAAGTGATCTTGCCAGCTTCGATCGAAACGAGGCGGCCGAGATCTTCCTTGGAAGCGCGCAGTTCTTCACCCAGAAGACGGATCAGTTCGCCGCGCTTCGGTGCCGGAACATTGCGCCAGGCGCGAAAGGCTTCATCGCCCTTGTCGATGATCTTGGCAGCGTCGTCCTTGCTGTGGGTCTTGACGGATGCGATCTGCTCGCCCGAGACCGGGCTGAAACCAGCAAGGTTGCCTGCGGTGTAAACGGCAGCGTCAACACCGAGCTTGGCGAGAAGCTCTGCGGCTTCCTTCTTCACGTCGACTTTTCTGACAGCGGTGTTCATAGCTTTCCTCTCTATGTCTTAACTTTACTCTGCCGCTTCAAGGCCGCCGAGGCGGGCCTGTACGGCTTCGATGGATTCACGTTCGATACGGGCGTAATGCTCGAATTCGTTGAGAACCTTGGCGCCAAGGTCTTCTTCAAAGCGCTTCTGGTTCGGGCTTTCCACGAATTCCTGCGTGTCGTCATCGCCCAGATTGGACTGGAATATACCGGCAGCGCTGACCGGCAGGAAGTCTTCATAGGTCAGCGGGTCGAACTGAACCGCGCCAGCGGCTACAAGAAGCTCGATATCGGTGTTCGGCTTGAAGCTTGCAAGCTTTGCGGCATCCTTGACCGAATAGGCGAAGTAGCCGAGGCCCGCTTCACGAATGCCAGCCCATGTATCCGGGAAAGCCGCGAATGTGTCGCTCAGCGCCTTCACATAGGTGCTTGCATTGGAGCCATCCGGGGCCGGACGGGCAATGGCGCGGGTGTCGTTGAGAAGCTTGTCGTAAAGGCCGCGCCCCTTTGGCGTCAGGGCAATGCCGCGCTGTTCGATTTCACCGAAACGGGCGGTGTGCGAACCGGGGGTCCACTGACCGTCGCTGCCGATGAAGGATACTTCTTCTTCCAGCGCCTTGAACGAGGTCTGGCGCAGGAGGATCGGGCACTTGCGGGTTGGCGGGCCTTCGACAACAGCCTTCGGATTGATGCCCCGTTCCGGCATCTGGTCCTGCACGGCGTCGATGTCGAGCGTGCGTGGTGTCAGATGGTTGATGTGCGGGCCCTTGAACGAAACAACGTCGGCAATCAGGCGGTGTGCATCATGCAGGCGATGATAAAGCTCGGTCGAGACATTGGCGTGATCGTGCCAGCGGAAGGTTTCCAGCACTTCGGCCACGAACGCCTTGGCGTCGGCATCATTGAGGCCGCCTTCGGCTTCTGCCTTCTCGACGAGCGCTACCGCGCCCGCGGTAAAGATGTTGCGCTTGGCCAGAACGTCTTCCGACTCCGCACGCAGCTTCTCGTCGGCGATGAGGTCGAGACGCAAAAGCGAGGTGAAGACGCGGAACGGATTGTGCTTCAGCGCGGCATCGTCAATCGGACGAAAAGCGGTGGAGTGAACGGGAACGCCAGCCGCGCTCAGGTCGTAATAGCCGACCGGGAACATGCCCATGACCGCGAAGACGCGGCGCATCATGGAAAGTTCAGCAGCGGTGCCGAGGCGAATAGCGCCATGACGCTCTTCGGAAATACGCTCCAGCGAGTCGGTTTCCGTCAGGCGTTCGTGCAGATGGCTATCGTCCGCCAGAACCTTGGCGTTCACATCTGCGACGAGTTCCATCAGGGTGCCGTAGGCAGGCACTTCTTGCTTGTACATGCCGGACATCGCAGCCGAAAAGGCGGAGCGAATGGCGTCTGGCGATACGAATTTCTGCGCGTTCATGGCGTATGCTTCCGTAGAACTTGGATCGTCTTTGTAGGGGTCATATTCAGCATTGCGAAAACATGACGGGATTATGATGAAAATGTATCATATCAGCCGCTTTCCGGTTATGATTGCGCCGAAAGCAACTATGTTAATGCGAGATTGGAATGAAGCTAAGCAGGAGACTGATTCCGGACATCGCCACTTTGCAAGCCTTTGAATGTGCTGCACGGCATGGCAGCTTCACCCAGGCGGCCAATGAACTCAATCTCACCCAGAGCGCCGTCAGCCGTCAGATCAAGGATCTGGAAAGCCAGCTCGGCGTGCTTCTGTTCGAGCGTATCCGCCAGCGCATTCTCCTGTCAGATGCGGGGCGCAAGTTTCTGCCGGAAGTTCGGCGTCTTCTCAACCAGACCGAAGATACGATGTTGCGCGCCATGGCTTCGGCGCAGTCCACATCGTCCTTCAGCGTCGCAACCTTGCCGACATTTGGCACGCGCTGGCTGATGCCGCGCATTCCCGATTTTGTCGAGAAACATCCGGGCATTGCGATCAATGTGGCATCGCGTTCGGGCGTTTTTGATTTCGAGGAACAACCGCACGATCTTGCCATTCACTATGGGCAGCCGGTCTGGGCGCACGCAACCTGCACGTTTCTGTGCAGCGAGGTGATTGTGCCCGTCGCAAGCCCGCGCCTGCTGGAAGCGCGCCATCCGGCCGCGCCGGAAGATCTTGAAAGCGAGCCGCTTCTGCATCTCGCGACACGCCCGAAAATGTGGGCGCAATGGTTCGAAAGCTGCGGCGTCGAAGGGCAGTCAGCCTATCGGGGGCACCGTTTCGATCAGTTCTCGATGGTGATTGGCGCGGCTCTGGCCGGTCTCGGCTTTGCGCTTCTGCCGCTTTATCTGATCGAGCAGGAGCTGCGCGATGGCGATCTGGTGCTGCTTTTCGAAAAGCCCATGCGCACGGAGAATGACTATTATCTCGTTGTGCCGGAAGGAAAACTGGAGAACCCGCTGACCCAGGTGTTCTGCCAGTGGATCGCCGGGCAGGTGGGCAATACGGACTATTCGGCACTGGTTCATTCCAAACTGGAATGAATTGTTGCGCAATTAGCGCTGTCCATCCGGCTTTCGCGGCGTGAAATAGATGCAGTCGGGTGGATAGCCCGTTTTCCAATATATGAAATGGTTGCTCTCAATGTTGAACGATCCGCGCTCTCATGGTCTTTGGGAAAAGACCGCTCCGGCTGCTCCGAAGACCACGTCGCTGCAAGGCGACCTGACGGCCGACGTGGTGATTGTGGGCGGCGGTTTCTCCGGTCTTTCCACGGCTTTGCATCTGGCGGAAAAGGGCGTGAAGGCGATCGTCCTTGAAGGTATTGAGATCGGCTTTGGCGGTTCGGGTCGCAATGTGGGTCTGGTCAATGCCGGCATGTGGGTGATGCCCGATGATCTGCCGGGTGTTCTCGGCGAAAAATACGGTGCGCGTCTGCTCGATGTTCTGGGCAATGGCCCGAAGCTGGTTTTCGAAATCATCGAGAAAAACAAGATTGCCTGCGAAGTCGAAAAGCAGGGCACGCTGCATTGCGCCGTGGGCGCAAAGGGTCTGAAGGAACTGGAAGATCGCTGTGAGCAATGGGCGCGTCGTGGCGCCAATGTGAAACTGCTCGACGCTAGAGAAACCGAAGCCAAGGTCGGCACCAAGGCCTATGCGGGTTCGCTGCTTGATCTGCGCGCCGGTACGATCCAGCCGCTGGCCTATGTGCGCGGTCTGGCCCATGCGGCAGTTGGTGCAGGTGCACAGATTTTCACGGGCAGCCCGGTGGTTGGCGCTGAAGAAAAGAACGGCAAGTGGACCGTCAAGACCGCCAAGGGTTCGGTCACGGCGGACTGGGTGGTCGTTGCCACCAATGCCTACACCAATGCGCCATGGGCCGAAGTCCGCGCCGAACTGGTGCATCTGCCTTATTTCAATTTTGCAACCACGCCGCTCTCCGACAATCTGAAGAAGAGCATTCTGCCGGAACGGCAGGGCGCGTGGGACACGAAGGAAGTTCTGTCGTCCTTCCGTTTCGACCAACAGGGCCGTCTGGTGTTCGGCAGCGTCGGCGCCCTGCGCAATACGGGCGCTTCCGTGCACAAGGCCTGGGCGAAGAAGTCGCTCAAGCGCCTGTTCCCGCAGATCGGCAATGTCGAGTTCGAAGCGGAATGGTATGGCAAGATCGGCATGACCAATGACAGCCTGCCGAAGTTCCACCGTCTGGCGCGCAATGTGGTCGGCTTCTCGGGCTATAATGGTCGCGGCATCGTGCCGGGCACCGTGTTCGGCAAGATCCTGTCGCAGCTCGTTTCGGGCGAAATCAAGGAAGACGATCTGCCACTGCCGGTCAGCGATCCCAAGGCGCAGAATTTCCGTGGTGTTCGCGAAGCTTACTACGAAGCAGGCGCGCAGATCGCCCATGTCGCAGAAATGGTAATTTGATTTTTCTGCACCCCTGCGGCTTGTCATAAAACCGCAGCGCAAATCCTCTATTGCGATGCGCATCGTCTCCAGATTGGAGGGGTGCGGATCGCTGATAGGCAAGAACATTCAATGCCTTAAAAGCCTTCCGATGGACGTGATTCCGCCGGAAGGCTTTTTTGCTTTCCGAATTTACGACGCAGGATGTTTGACAGGTGCAGCATGAATAGAAATGATCGTGCCTATCGCCATAACAGTATCTGCGCGCTATCAGTTCGCACGCGGCAGGGCTGCGCTGGCATTGCCGGCCATGCTGGCGAGCATTACACCGAAATTCGAGGAGCAAACCCCATGAACAAGATGCTGAAGCGGGCCGTCGCCGTACCTGCGCTTCTTGCTCTATCCATCGCTGTGGCACAGGCCGACACGCTGACGCTTTATACCTCGCAGCCTGAAGCGGATGCGACCAAAACCGTCGAGGCTTTCCGCAAGGCCAATCCGGAAACGGAAGTGCAGATTTTCCGTTCCGGCACCAGCGAACTCCTCACCAAGCTTGCCGCAGAATTTTCCGCCGGTGCGCCGCAGCCAGACGTGCTGCTGATCGCCGATGCGGTGACCATGGAAGGCCTGAAGAAGGACAAGCGTCTGCTCGCCTATCCGGAAGCCAAGGTCGATGGTTTTGCAGCCGACGCCTATGACGCCGACAAGACCTATTTCGGCTCCAAGCTGATCACCACCGGCATTGCCTATAATACCGGCGCATCGCAGAAGCCGGAACATTGGGCTGATCTCGCCAAGGCCGATTATAAGGGCCAGGTGGTCATGCCGAGCCCGCTTTATTCGGGCGCAGCGGCTTACCTGCTGAGCGGTTTTGCGCTCAACAAGGATCTGGGCTGGGATTACTTCAAGAATCTCAAGGCCAATGAACTGGCAAGCGTGAAGGGCAACGGCGCGGTACTGAAGTCTGTTGCCAGCGGTGAAAAGCCTTACGGCATCCTCGTCGACTTCATGGCGCTCAACGCCAAGGCCAAGGGCTCGCCGGTCGAGTTCGTGTTCCCGTCAGAAGGCGTGCCTGCCGTGACCGAGCCGGTCGCCATCATGGCCACTGCCAAGAATGTCGATGGAGCCAAGAAGTTCGTTGACTTCATCCTCTCCGACGACGGCCAGAAGCTGGCGCTGGATCAGGGCTATCTGCCTGCCAAGGAAGGCGTTGGCCGTCCGGCCTGGCTGCCGGAAGGCACCAAGATCAACATCATGTCTATCGACACCCAGAAGGTTCTCGATCAGACTGATGCCGACAAGAAGCAGTTCTCCGAGCTGTTTGGCGGATAAGGCATTTCGATGCGTATCATGAAAGACCTTCAGGGCCGCGATGCGGCCCTGATTGTTGGCGTAACACTGATCGTGGCGGTTCTGTCGCTTCTGCCGATGGGCAGGCTGCTGGTGGAGCTTGTTGCGCCGCAGGGCCAGTTTTCGACATCTGTTCTGGTTGAGACGCTGGGCAGCCAGTCGACATGGGTTGCGACATGGCATTCCCTGCAAATCGGTATTGGCGGTACGTTGCTGGCGCTTGCCTTCGGCATTGCCGCGGCCTTGCTGGTGGGCCTCACCAATATGCGCGGCCGCAATCTCTTCGTGCTTTTCTATGTAACGCCGCTGTTGATCGCACCGCAGGTAACGGCGCTGGCCTGGCTCCAGCTATTCGGGCCGTCGAGCCAGTTTCTTAAACTCCTCGGCATGGCGCCGCCGCTTGGCAGTCGCAATCCGCTCTATTCCGTCTGGGGCATTATCTTTCTGCTCGGCGTGCAATATGGGCCGCTGGTTTTCCTCATCGTGCGGGCAGGCTTGCGCAAGCTGCCGCGTGAACTGGTCGAGGCCGGTTTGAGCGCAGGTGCGAGCAAATGGACCGTGCTGCGCACCATCATATTGCCGCTGATGACACCGTCGATCATCGGCGCTGCCGCTCTGGCCTTTGTCTCCTGTGTCGGCAATTTCGGCATTCCGGCCTTTCTGGGCATTCCGTCGAATTATCTCGTCCTGCCAACGCTGATCTATCAACGTCTTGCCGGTGGCGGGCCATCGGTCCTGTCGAGCGTTGCCGTATTATCGGTGCTGATCGGGCTGATCGCCATGGCGGGCATCGCAGCGCAGGATTATGCATCGCGCAGGCGCGATTTCCGCATCGTCTCCACATCGCTGCCCGCAGCACCTTTCGCGCTCGGCCCCTGGCGTCTGCTGGCCGAAGTTGTGGCATGGCTGATGATTGTCGTTGTACTCGCGCTGCCATTGATCGGGTTGACGCTTTCGGCGCTGGTCCCGGCCTATGGCGTGCCGCTGACTTTCGCCACTGCGACATTTGAAAATTTCCGCTTCGTGCTCATGGAACATGGTGGAGCGGCGCGCGCCTTCGGCAATAGCATCCTGCTGTCGCTGATCGCAGCGCTATTCGCCGTTCTGATCGCCGTGCCGCTTGCCTATATGCTGGCCTGGCGCAAGCGGCGCTGGACGCCGGTGCTCAATTTTGCCGCTGAGTTGCCCTATGCTCTTCCCGGCGTCGTGCTGGCGATTGCCTGTCTGCTGCTGTTCCTGAAACCGCTGCCTGTAATCGGTGTCAGCCTGTACAATACGCTCTGGATCATCCTGTTTGCCTATCTCGCGCGCTTCTTTGTGCTGGCGCTGCGGCCAACGGTTGCCGGTCTGCACCAGATTGATCGCGCGATGGAGGAGGCGGCACGCGTTGCAGGTGCGGGGCTTTTCTATCGGCTGCGCACGATTATATTTCCTCTTGTCGCACCGGCGACGCTTGCAGGCGGCGTGCTCATCTTCATGACCGCGTTTTGCGAGCTGACGGTTTCTGCGCTTCTCTGGGCGTCGGGATCGGAAACGCTGGGTGTGGTGATGTTTTCTTTCGAACAGGCGGGTGATTCCGCCTATGCGGCTGCCTTGTCCATTGTGGCCGTTGCGGTGACATTCATGCTGATGCTTGCAACAAATCTGTTTGCGCGGCGTCTTCCAAACGGAGTCCTGCCATGGCGCGACTGAAGATCGACCAGGTATCCAAGACGTTCAACGGGTTTCAGGCTCTGTCCGGCGTGACACTGGATGTGAATGACGGCGAGTTCGTTGCCATTCTCGGACCTTCCGGCTGCGGCAAGACCACGCTTCTGCGCATGATTGCGGGTTTCGAGGAAGTTGACGGCGGTGAAATCAACATCGGCGATAAGCGCGTCTCCCATGCAGGCGGCAACGTGCCGCCGGAAAAGCGGCAGGTCGGCATCGTCTTCCAGAATTATGCGCTCTGGCCGCATATGACCGTGGCGGAAAATGTCGGCTACAGTCTGCGCGTGGCCAAGGTTGCCAGGGCCGAGCGGGAACGCCGGGTGAGGCAAGCGCTTGCGCTGGTCGATCTCGACGGTTTCGGTGATCGTCGTCCCGCCAATCTCTCCGGCGGACAACGCCAGCGCGTGGCGCTCGCCCGCTGTCTGGTGGCAGCGCCGTCGCTGGTGCTGTTCGATGAGCCGCTGGCCAATCTCGACGTGCATCTGCGCGCCTCGATGGAAGACGAGTTCGCCGCCTTCCACAAGCGCACCGGAACGACGATCATCTACATCACCCATGATCAGGCGGAAGCCATGGCGCTTGCCGACCGCATCGCGGTACTCGATCACGGCAAGCTTCAGCAGTTCGATACGCCGCGAAAGCTCTATGAAGAACCTGCCAGTGAAATGGTGGCCTCCTTCATCGCCCATGGCATGGTTCTGCCTGCCGAAGTGGTGTCTTTTGCGCAAGCGGGACATTGCGAAGCGCTGGTGCTGGGCAGCCGCACGCAGGTGCGCTGTTCAGGCATCGAAATGCCACGCGCCAATGCGCAGCTTTGCGTGCGGGCTGCCGATCTGAAACTCACCGAAACCGGTGGAATTCCGGTTCGCGTGAAGCGTTCTGTTTATCGCGGCGGTGGTTCGCGCATTGAGGCCGAAGTCATAACCAAGCCGGAAATTGCACTTCATTTCGAAGTGCGCGATCCGGTTCGGCTGGAAGAGGGCGACGAGGTTCGTATCGCGATCTGCGGCGGCTGGATCATCCCGACCGAAGATATGCCGGTGAGAAAAGCTTCAACCGGCTTTCCAATCGGCAATAAAATCTGACACTAACCAAAACATGTAAGTCTTCTTGTGAGAAGCGAGGTTGCCATATAAGCTCAGGCTAATATTTTTGCTGGAGGGGAGATGGCGGCAGCCCGTTTTTCCAATATTGATGGCTTGCGTGCGATAGCCGCAACATCAGTTGTGTTTCATCACTTCTTCGCCGATATACTGCATCACGCGACCTATAAGGACACGCCGTTATTCGGCATATTGATGTCCTTGGTCACAAGCTTCGACTTTGGCCGTTTTGGCGTGGTTCTGTTCTTTCTGATCAGCGGTTTTGTGGTGCCGTTCAGCATCCGAAGCGGCAATAAGGGCGAGCATCCGATCCGGCGTTTTGCCATAGGGCGCTTCTTCCGCCTCTATCCGGCTTTCTGGCTGTCTCTGGCTTTCATGTGGGCCCATCTGACGTTCACGGGCGACAGTCCGGAACTGAAAACACTGGCCGCCAATGTGACCATGGCGGCAAATATGTTCGGCCAGCCCTGGCTGTCGGGCGTTTATTGGACGCTCTTCATCGAGCTTGCCTTCTACGTCCTGATCGCGCTGGCTTTCATGGCGGGCATCTTGCGCCAGCCATTGATGATCTTCGCCGCCGGGTTATTGCTGGCGGCTTCCACCGGCGTGCCGTTCATGTTGCGCTCGTTCGGCATCAACTTGCCGGTGATCTATATCGGGCTGCATTTGTCGTTTCTGTTTTGTGGCCTGCTCTTGCGTCTCGCCGTTATCGAAAAGGCGCCGCATGCGGTCTGGACCGCGCTGGTGCTGGCCATCGTGCAGATGAGCATTATCGGTTCGATTGGTGATTTCTCGCTGGCCCGGAACGACACATTCTTCATCGTCGGCAAGTTTCCGGTCATTGCCGCCTATATCGCGGCCTATGCGGTTTTTCTGCTGTCACTCTGGACCATGCGACCGAAATCCGAAATTTTGGCAGCGACGGGTGAGATCAGCTATTCAATCTATCTCTTTCACGTCCCGGTATTCTGGACGATCTTTCTGTTCCTGCCGCCGACCGGCTTGTGGAGCGACCTGATAACGATGGTGCTCTGCGTGGTGGCTGCCTTTACCGTTTCCAGCCTGACCTATCGTTTTGTCGAAAAGCCGATGATCGCCTTTGGCCGACGGTTGGCCGGGCAGGCAAAACGCCCGGTGCCGCAGGTACAAAACTAGAGCATTTCCAGCAAAAGTGCGTAGCGGTTTTGCGTAGGATAATGCGTAGAAACAAATAGATAAGCGCATCACGAAAAGTGTGAAACGGCCTTCACGTGGGTTGTGAAGGCCGTCTGGTTCTTATTTCTTCTTCATCGCTTCCAGCAGTGCAGCGCCGAACCCGCCCGTTGCGGGCTGTTCCTGCTTGCGCTGCGGCGTGAAGTTCTTGGCCGGGCGTTGGTCGCGGGTGCTGGGACCACGCTGAGCAGGGGCTTCGCCGCCATCTTTGCGCCCGGTGGCATCGCCACCGTCTTTGCGCATGGAAAGGCCGATGCGCTTGCGCGGCACATCCACTTCCGTCACACGCACCTTCACCACATCGCCCGCTTTCACCACTTCATGCGGGTCTTTGACGAAACGGTCTGCGAGCTGCGAGACATGCACAAGGCCGTCCTGATGCACGCCGATATCCACGAAAGCGCCAAAGGCGGCCACGTTGGTCACGGTGCCTTCCAGCATCATGCCGGGTTTCAGGTCCTTGATATCGTCAATGCCGTCGGCAAAGGTCGCGGTCTTGAATTCCGGTCGCGGATCGCGGCCCGGCTTGTCCAGTTCGGCAATGATGTCGCGTACGGTCGGCAGGCCGAAACGTTCATCCACGAAAACCCGCGGGTCGAGGCTTTTCAGCGCCACGCTGTCGCCCATCAGCGCACGCACATCGCGACCGCATGCGGCAACGATCTTCTTCGCCACGCCATAGGCTTCCGGGTGAACCGATGAAGCATCAAGCGGTTCGCTGCCGTTCGGAATGCGCAGGAAGCCCGCGCATTGCTCGAAAGTGCGGTTGCCAAGACGCGCGACTTTGAGCAGTTCCTTGCGGTTCTTGAAAGCGCCTTCGGCATCGCGATGGGCCACAATTGCCTCGGCGATGGATGTGCCAAGCCCCGACACGCGGGCAAGCAACGAGGCGGATGCCGTATTGAGATCGACACCAACCGCATTCACCGCGTCTTCGACAACGGCGTCGAGGGCGCGGGCAAGACGTATCTGATCGACGTCATGCTGGTACTGGCCGACGCCGATTGATTTCGGCTCGATCTTAACGAGTTCGGCCAGCGGATCCTGCAGGCGGCGTGCAATGGAAACCGCACCGCGCAGCGAAACGTCCAGTTGCGGGAATTCCAAGGCGGCGGCTTCCGATGCCGAATAGACCGATGCACCCGCTTCTGAAACGATGACCTTCAGCGGTTTTGGCGCTGGCATGTCCGACAACATGTCCACGACGAGACGTTCCGTCTCGCGGCTGCCGGTGCCATTGCCAATCGCGATGAGTTCTATTCTGTGCTTGCGAACGAGGCTGGCCAGTTCAGCCTGTGTGCCACGCACGTCGTTTCTCGGCGGGAAGGGATAGACCGTGGTGGTGTCGAGCAGCTTGCCCGTGCCGTCGACCACCGCTACCTTGACGCCGGTGCGGATGCCCGGATCGAGGCCCATCGTGGCGCGCGAACCGGCGGGTGCGGCCAGCAACAGGTCTTTCAGATTGCGGGCGAACACATTGATCGCCTCTTCTTCGGCGCGCTCGCGCAGATCGCGCATCAGGTCGAGCGAAAGCGAGAGCGACAACTTCACGCGCCATGCCCAGCCTGCCACTTCCATCAGCCAGCGATCGCCCGGCAGCGTGCCGCCAATCGCATAGGCGGCAGCGATCTTGCGCTCGACGGGTTTCACAGGTGAGGTATCGTCGGCATCGATTTCGATGTCGAGCGACAGAAAATCCTCGTTGCGTCCACGCAGCATGGCGAGCGCACGGTGACCGGCGACGGTGGCCCAGCGTTCGAAATGATCGAAATAATCCGAAAACTTCGCGCCTGCCTCCTGCTTGCCGTCGACAACACGTGAACGCAGAACGGCACGGTCCTTCAGATAGTTGCGCAGATTGCCGATCAGCTCGGCATTTTCCGCAAAACCTTCGGCAATGATGTCGCGCGCGCCATCGAGTGCTGCTTTTACATCGGCGACTTCGCCGGTGACATAGGACGCGGCTATCTCGGCAGGCACAAGGCGGCGGTCGGTGAGGATCGCCTCGGCCAGAGGTCCAAGGCCGCGCTCGCGGGCGATTTCCGCACGGGTGCGGCGCTTCGGCTTATATGGCAGATAGAGATCTTCCAGCTCGGCTTTGGTCTGGACATTGGCGATCTTCAATTCCAGTTCGGGTGTCAGCTTTTCCTGACTGCGGATGGATTCCAGAATGGATGTGCGGCGGGCTTCAAGCTCACGCAGATAGGCAAGGCGTTCGGACAACTGACGCAACTGCGTATCATCGAGCCCGCCGGTGACTTCCTTGCGGTAGCGCGCGACGAAGGGCACGGTCGAGCCTTCGTCCAGCAGACCGATAGCGGCGAGTGCCTGCTCTGGCCTTGCGTTGATTTCCGCCGCGATAATTCCGGCAATGCGCTTGCTGTCGTCCGCCATCTTCATTCCAATCTCAAATATTTGCAGCGAACATAGTCGGATGTCCGTTCGGCGCAATCAAGGCGGTATCGATGTTCCACAGGAAAGGCGGCAGTTTGGCCGTTCACGCCGATGTGAACACCTCCCCCCTTTTTAAATCGGGTTTCAGCGATATCTATATCGTGAAATGACGATATGCATTAGATCAGCGAGGTGATTGCAATGTCGGACGTTCAATCTACGGTCTCGGCGATACCCTTGGATGAGATATTCAAGGCACTTAGCAATCCGGTGCGTCTCGAAATTTTGAGCTGGCTCAAAGAGCCGGGGAAACATTTCTCCGCTCAGCACATGTCTTTGGAGATGGGCGTGTGCGCGGGCCAGTTCGAACGGTGTGGTCTGTCTCAATCCACCGTTTCAGCCCATTTGTCCGTGCTGACAAAAGCGGGGCTGATAACGCCCCATCGTGTCGGCCAATGGACGTTCTACAAACGCGACGAAGAGGCGATTGCCGCCTTCATCGCGTCGCTATCCGGTCTTTGACCAGTTCTTCCCGTTTGACCAACTTTTCCAACTTGAAGGAAATGCACTATGGCCACCTTGTTCGATCCTGTCACCGTCGGTGATCTGAAGCTTGCCAACCGCGTTGTGATGGCGCCGCTGACGCGCAATCGCTCGCCGCGCGCCGTGCCGAATGATCTCAATGTCACCTATTACGAGCAGCGCGCCAGTGCTGGCCTCATCATCACCGAGGCAACGCCGATCAGTCATCAGGGACAGGGCTATGCCGATGTTCCGGGTCTTTATTCGGCCGAGCAGCTCGCTGGCTGGAAGCGGGTGACCGATGCCGTTCACACCGCCGGTGGCAAGATCGTTGTGCAGATGTGGCATGTGGGCCGTATTTCCCACAACACCTTGCAGCCGAATGGCGGCAAGCCGGTCGCACCTTCGGCGATCATTGCCAAGTCGAAGACCTATCTGGTTCATCCTGATGGCACGGGCGAATTCGCACCGACCTCCGAGCCGCGCGCGCTGGAAAAGAGCGAGATTGCAGAAATCGTCGCCACCTATGCCAAGGCTGCCAAGGATGCGATTGACGTTGCCGGCTTCGACGGTGTCGAAATTCATGCGGCCAACGGCTATCTGATCGACCAGTTCCTGCGTTCGGGCAGCAATCAGCGCACAGACGAATATGGCGGCTCGATTGAAAACCGCGCGCGCTTCCTGTTCGAAGTGGTCGATGCGATCACCAAGACGGTCGATGCAGGCAAGGTTGGTATCCGCCTTTCGCCGGTCACGCCCGCCAATGACGCATCGGATTCCGATCCGCAGCCATTGTTCGATTATGTCATCGACAAGCTTGCCGCGTACGGCCTTGCCTATGTTCATATTATCGAAGGCGCAACCGGCGGTCCGCGTGACTTCCAGCAGGGCCCGCAGCCTTTCGACTATGCTCACCTGAAGCAGGTCTATCGCGACGCTGGCGGCGATGCCGCCTGGATGGTCAATAATGGCTATGACCGCGAGCTGGCCGAGGAAGAAATTGCCCGCGGTCGCGCCGATCTGGTGGCATTCGGCAAGCCGTTCATTTCCAATCCGGATCTCGTGCGTCGTCTGAAGGAAAATGCGCCGCTCAACGAACTGGACCAGCAGCATATGTATGGCGGTGGCGCCAAGGGCTATACGGATTATCCGGCGCTCGCCTGATATTGAAAACAAAAAAGCCCGGTCGCGCGACCGGGCTTTTCTTTACGATACTTGAATAATCAGAGCCTGGCGCGGGTCGAACGCGGCGTGGCCAGCAGAAGATTGGTTTCGCTGGCCTTGATGCCGGGCACAAGGCGGATCCGACGCAGCACTGCATCGAAGTCGGTGAGGGTGGCCGCGCCCAGCTCAACCACCAGATCAAAACGACCATTGGTGGTGTGGACGGCGGAAATTTCAGAGAAACCGCCAAGCGCCTTGACCACACGGTCGGCGACATGGCCCTCGATTTCGATCATCATGATGCCGCGCACCGGCAGGTCGACAGCGTCCGAGCGCAGAATGACCGTATAGCCCAGAATATCGCCTGAACGCTCCAGTCGCTCCATGCGCGCACGTATCGTTGCGCGGGAAACGCCAAGGTCTATCGCAATGTCGGATATGCTGCGGCGGCCATTATGGCGCAAAAGCGTAATAAGCTTTTCATCCAGATCGTCCATAGTTTCTCCAATTTGAAAAGCCAATCCGACATTCTGATAAACCAAACCGATAAAATTGCCAATCCGGTTGGTTCACATCGCCAAATAAAAATGATGAATCTTGGAGCAATAATCAGAAGGAACCTTGTTTAATGCATTGCAAGATTTTGGGACTACCCGTTCAGGAAGGCACTGGCCGCGCAGGCTGCAATATGGGTCCCGATTCCTACCGTGCTGCCGGTATTGCGGATGCCATCCGCGAGCTTGGTCACGGTTTTACGGATCTCGGCAATCTGGTTCCCAGCCCAGCACAGGCTGCAAAGGCCCCGCAGGAACATCCAAACCACGCGATCAAGGCGCTGCCAAGCGCAGTTGCATGGATCGAGGCGATCAGCGACGCGGCTTTCCGCGAGAGCGAAGAGGGCTTCCCGATTTTCCTCGGCGGCGACCATCTTCTGGCTGCCGGAACAGTTCCGGGCATTGCGCGCCGCGCTGCCGCAAAGGGTCGCAAGCAGTTCGTGCTCTGGCTCGATGCGCATACGGATTTCCACACGCTGGAAACCACAACCAGCGGCAATCTGCATGGCACGCCGGTTGCCTATTACACCGGGCAGAAGGGCTTCGAAGGCTATTTCCCAAAGCTTGAAGCCGCTATCGATCCGCACAATGTCTGCATGCTCGGTATCCGCAGCGTCGATCCGGCGGAACGTCTGGCCATCCAGAAAACCAAGGTTTCGGTTTTCGACATGCGCATGATTGACGAGCACGGCGTGGCCGCTCTGTTGCGCCGTTTCCTCGACCGCGTGAAAGCGGAAGATGGCCTTCTGCATGTCAGCCTCGACGTCGATTTCCTTGACCCGTCGGTTGCACCAGCTGTCGGCACCACGGTTCCGGGCGGCGCGACCTTCCGCGAGGCGCATCTCATCATGGAAATGCTGCATGACAGCGCCCTGGTTACGAGCCTCGATCTGGTCGAGCTGAACCCGTTCCTTGATGAACGCGGCCGCACAGCCACCGTCATGGTCGATCTGATGGCGAGCCTTCTGGGCCGCAGCGTCATGGATCGTCCGACGATCAGCTACTAAGGCGTGTCACCTGCCTGCTTGGGCCGTTATGCGGCCCGACGCAACAGAATGACGCTCCGATCATTGTATCAATACGCAATGCGTTCCGAAGGTCGTGTCAGTCTTTCGGAGCGTGTTTAAGGAGAATTTGAATGACCCAGCCGAACCTCAACATCGTCCCCTTCGTCAGTGTCGACAACATGATGAAGCTGGTGCTTTCCATCGGCGTCGAGACCTTCCTGAAGGAACTCGCAGATTACGTGGAAGAGGATTTCCGTCGCTGGGAAAATTTCGACAAAACCCCGCGTGTTGCGTCCCACTCCCGCGAAGGCGTGATCGAGCTGATGCCGACGAGCGACGGCACGCTCTATGGCTTCAAATATGTCAACGGTCACCCGAAGAACACGCGTGAGGGTCTTCAAACCGTCACGGCTTTTGGCGTTCTGGCTGATGTCGGCAGCGGCTATCCGATGCTCCTGACCGAAATGACGATCCTGACGGCGCTGCGCACGGCTGCCACTTCTGCGGTTGCCGCCAAATATCTTGCGCCGAAGAATGCCCGCACCATGGCGATCATCGGCAATGGCGCGCAGAGCGAATTCCAGGCCATGGCGTTCAAGGCGCTGCTCGGTGTGAACAAGCTTCGCCTATACGATCTCGACCCGGAAGCGACCGCAAAATGCATGCGCAACTTGGCCCATGCAGGCTTCGACATCGTCGCCTGCAAGTCGGTTGAGGAAGTGGTCGAGGGTGCTGACATCATCACGACCGTAACGGCTGACAAGGCCAATGCCACCATCCTGACCGACAATACGGTTGGCGCGGGCGTGCATATCAATGCCGTTGGTGGCGATTGCCCGGGCAAGACCGAATTGCACGGCGATATTCTGCGCCGTTCCGACATTTTCGTCGAATATCCGCCGCAGACCCGGATTGAAGGTGAAATTCAGCAGCTGCCGGAAGACTATCCGGTCAACGAGCTGTGGGAAGTCATCGCTGGCAAGGCGGAAGGCCGCAAGGACGCGCGCCAGATCACGCTGTTCGATTCCGTTGGCTTTGCCACGGAAGATTTTTCGGCGCTGCGTTATGTGCGCGACAAGCTGAAGGATACGGGCCTTTATGAACAGCTCGACCTTCTGGCCGATCCGGATGAGCCGCGCGATCTGTTCGGTATGCTGTTGCGTCACGAAAAGCAGCTGGAAGCGGATAAGTCGAAGCCTGCCGCCTGAGTGTCTGATCCAAAAGCCGCCATGCTGGTCTGCAAATGGCAATTTCTGCGCTTCCGGTGCTCACGTACCTTTAAGTACGGCTCAAGCTCCGGTTCTCGAAATCACCATTTTCGCCATGGCCTGTCGCTTTTTGATTCAGACACTATAGCGGGCGGCGAGCATGACGCGGGGCGGCGATACGCCCCGCTTGCGTTGCAATGGCCATTTCGAAGCTGTCGGCAATGCGCCTTGCGCGGTCGATGAAGATGATCGCCGCTTCCGCAGGATAGATATCGCGTGCGGTTTGCTCGAATAGCGCAAGCCAGCGGTCGAAATGCTCGTTCTTCAAATTGAGCTTGAGATGTGGCGGCATAGGCCGCCCGTCATATCCGCCGGTCTTGAGAATGACCGACGACCAGAATTGCGCAATCTGCGCAATATGATGATCCCAGTCGTGCACGGCCTCCGCAAAGATTGGCCCGAGCAGCTCATCCTCCCGTGCCCGTCCATAGAATGTGGCCACCAGTTCCTGAATGGAAGCGGGGTCTATCGATGGATGCGGCTGGTTGATGAGAAGGGTCATGGCAAGGCTTTCAGGATTGTTCCAGCCCGGATATAGGCGCTCGCCCTCCGCTTATCCAGCGCAGCTTTGCCGCATCCTGGCTCTATTCCTCGGAGCGGCTCTTATTTTCACGGTCGCGTTCATAGCGCTTCTTGAGCGGAAAGGGCGGCAACCAGCTCTCGCGGCGGATCGTCCAAAGCTCGTAGGTCGGCACGAATTGATCGGGGGCGTCCAGTGAGCCCAGATTGACTTCGATCTCATCGCCAGAACGGCCAAAGACTGTGGAGCCGCAGCGCGGGCAGAAATGCCGTCCGGCATAGTCGCGCGTCTCGCCGCTAACCGTGACTGCATTCTCAGGAAATATAGCCGAGGCGTGAAAGAGCGCCCCGTGATGCTTGCGGCAGTCGAGACAGTGGCAGAGGCCAACCCGATAGGGACGCCCCGTGGTTACAAACCGGACATTGCCGCACAGGCAACCACCCATTGATTGTTCCATATGTCTCCTCCTCAAATCAGCGATGAAGCCTTCTATAATGAGGCGCTCCAACAGTAATGCAACCGGCGCGATGACTGCCGAAATATTGCATCGAAAGCGGGTTGGCTGCGTTCGAATCTGCCGTCATCGCCGTGATCGCAGAGGCAGAAATCATAGATATTCAATGATGAAGCATTTTTATTCGCTGTCGCTGTGATTGGTCATTTATAGTAAATTTTAGATACCAGCGTTATTTTTTTAATAAAATCAATGTGTTTCTTGCAGTTAAATCGAAAATGCTAATATTCATTTATCTTCTATGAAGATTTGAAGTTATCTACTGTAAATTTAAGTATTGCCCATCAAATTAAATTGGTTTCTTAATACCCGAGGGCTTTTATGCAATGAACTGAGGGGTTTCGATGCATTTAGGTGTTCGCGGATTGACGGCCGCCCTATTGCTTTCCACGACGGCGCTTTTCACAGTCGGCGCTGTGCTTCTGCAATCTGGTAATGCTCAGGCTGCATGTGTGTTTTCACCGACAGCTGGTGACGATGTTTTCATCTGTGATAGCGGCACGTCCGCAGCAGGTCTGACTGATACGAGCGGTAACAACACGCTCCTGCTGCCTGAAGGCGGCAGCGGCACGGTCAATGGCAATGTGACCTTCGGAGCGGGGACAGATCGCATCGAGGTGCATTCGGGGTCGATTGTCGGCAATGTCGATCAGGGAAGCGGCGCAGATGCGTTCGTCATTTCCGGCGGCACGGTGACGGGCAATGTCCAGCAGGGCGCGGGCGTCGATGATTTCCAGATGACCGGTGGCCAGATTGGGTCGCTCAATCAGGGTGACGCTCGCGATACGTTTTTCATGTCGGGCGGACGGATTGTCGATGCCTTCGAAGATGGCGATTATGCCGTCATGACCGGCGGTCAGATCGGTCGCGTCGATATGAAGCTCGACAAGAACTACTTCAATATGTCGGGCGGTATCATCGACCGCAATCTGGTGACGGGCTTCGACACCGATACAATCATCATTTCCAACGGCAGCATTGGCGGCAATATCAGCGTCAGCGGTGGCGCGGACAGCGTGACAATCACAGGCGGCACAATTGGCGGCAATGTTCTCATGAGCGTCGGCAACGATCAGTTCACCTGGAACGGCGGCGGTGTCGTGAATGGCTTTGTTGATCTCGGCGGGGACGACGACGTTGCAGTGCTCGCCAACCTCACCGATGCCAATATAGGCGCAACGTCGCGGATCACCGGCGGTGTGGGGGTCGACAGTCTGACATTCGACAATGTGGTGGCAGGTGCTGTCAGCCGCTTCGACAGTTGGGAAACCGTCAATCTCACCAACAATACCAGTCTGACTTTCGATACGGCGTTTACGCTGGGTGACGCCGGAACTGGCACGGGCACGCTCAATATCGACGCGACGAGCACCATTCTGGGCGGCTCTGCACAGTCGAGCATCGTGCCTTTCACAGCGGGACAACTGGCCAATGTGGTCAATGCGGGCCGCATCGACCTGACAAATGGCGGCTCCAGCACCACCGACAGTCTCACGATCACAGGCAACTATACCGGCCAGAACGGACTGTTGCTCATCGATACAGTATTGGCGGGCGATGGTTCGCCATCGGACAGACTGGTGATCGATAGCGGTGCCGCTTCCGGCAACACCACAATCGAGGTGAACAATGTCGGCGGTGCGGGTGCGAAGACCACTACCGACGGCATCATGGTGGTGCAGGCGCTCAACGGTGCGACCACGACTGCGGGCGCTTTTGCGCTGAACGAGCCTCTCGCGGCGGGTGCCTACCAATATTATCTGTTCAAGGGTGGCGTCTCCGCCGACACGACTGAAAACTGGTATCTGCGCTCGACAATCGTACAGGGAATTACGCCGACCGCACCTGTCGTGCCAACTCCGGTGCCGCTCCCGGCTCCGGGTGTTGCGCCGCCTTCGGCTGACGCGACGCCTGTTGAAGGCGATGTCGTCACGCTTTATCGCGAAGAGGTGCCGGTCTATTCCGCGCTGCCACCGGTTGCGCATCACCTGGCGCTGACCACGCTCGGCACATTTCATGAGCGCCGGGGCGAGCAGGACCTGCTCAAAAGCGGCGGCTATTTGCCGTCAAGCTGGATGCGGGTGTTCGGTCAGGACGTGGACATGAAGTGGAAGGGCACGGTTGGGCCCGGCGTCGATGGCAGCCTCCTCGGCCTGCAGGCTGGACAGGATCTGTTCGGTTATGAATCGGCCAACGGCCATTTCGACCGCTTCGGCGTCTTCTTCGGTTATGCGCGTGCCACGGGTGACATTACCGGTCAGGCGCTTGGCTGGAACGATCTTGCAGTTGGCGATCTGGACGTTTCGGGCACCAGTTTTGGCGGTTACTGGACCCATATTGGCCCGCAAGGCTGGTATCTTGATGCCGTGTTGATGGGAACATGGTTCGACGGCAGCGCCAGTTCCAACGCGCAGCAAAGCATTGATGTCGGCGGTCATGGCGTGACGGCCTCGCTGGAAGGCGGCTATCCGGTAGCGCTGGGCGGAAACTGGACGCTGGAGCCACAGGCGCAACTGATCTGGCAGCATCTGTCGCTCGATGATCAGGCAGACAGCTATTCCAGCGTGACATTTGATTCCGACAATGCCTGGACTGGTCGCATCGGCATGCGCTTGCAGGGCACGCAAGACACGTCGTTCGGCAAGCTGCGCCCCTATTTGAAGGCCAATCTCTGGCAGAATTTTTCATCGGATCAGGTCGTCATCTTTGGCACCGATCCTATCACCACGAATTTGAAGGGCACCTCGCTGGAAGTGGGCGGCGGGGTAACGATCGATGTATCGGAAAAGGCCAGTCTTTTTGCGACGGCCGATTACACAACCAATCTTGGAGGAGAGCGAACCCGTATCTGGGAAGGCAATATCGGACTGAATGTAAAGTGGTAATTTTAATGGCGGCTGACGGCGTCGCCATATTCATTTCAGGTGAGGGAACACGATAATGGGCAGACGCGCATATGATAAACTTGCGAAGATTTGTGCATCTCTGAATACGTCCGAACAGGAACTGGCTTACGCGCTCGGCATATCGCGCATCGCACTCAAATCAATCGAACGACCCGACGCCCCCCTCTATCTGCGTCTGGCGCTTGCAGCACTGCTGTCGGACATGGACCCCGATGAAGTGCTGAATGCTACTCATTCATCCCCCACGATCGACGTACCGCTGCACATCTTGTCAACGCGGTAGAACTCAAAGGTTGAAGACCAAAGGGTGTTGTCATGACAAAAACTGTCGCCCTGCTTTTCTTGTTTGGCCTCTTGGCCTACCCCCAACTGGCGGAGGCGGCCTGTTCACAGGCGGCCAGTGCTTCCGAGCTTATGGCGCAAAGACAGCTTACTGCTTTGCGCGGCATGGAGCGGGCGCGCGGCTGCAAAGGCGATAGCGGCGGTGGGCTGTTCAATGCCTGTCGCGATTTGTCGGTACGCATCGCAGAGGTGCAGCGGCAGATTTCGGCTGGGCTCGCATCGCGGGCCTGTTCCGAAGCGCCGTCTGCAACAAAAAGCGCACGCGTGGACCGGCCAAAGGCAGCGAATGTCACGGCCAAGACCGACGATAAATCGACGCCGTCCTGGGGTGGCAAGGGCGCGCTGACCTATTGCGTGCGGCTTTCCGATGGCTACCTGTTCCCGGCGCCGCATTCGCAATTCGACAAAGCGGAGAGCACCCCGGAAACACTCGCTCAATGCCGGTTCATCTGCCAGAATCAAAATGTCGATCTTTATGTTCTGAGCGACCCGAATGGCGAAACGGCGGATATGATTTCCGCTACCAGCGGCAAGTCCTATGCCGACCTGCCAACCGCGTACAATTATCATGATAGCGGAAACTTCCAGAAATGCGACTGGGCGGGCTATGTCGCCAAGGTAAGCGAGCTGCGTGCCAGCAATCGATCCGCCAAAGCTATGCGCAATGTGGTCATGCCGATGCCGGATAATCGCCCCGCGCGCAATGCCGATACAGTTGATACGGTCGCCACGGCGGCCTTTGCGCCGCTGACGGACCGAACGGTACGCGTTGTTGGGCCGGCTTTTATTTTCGATCAGGGCGTAGCACCCGAACCCAGCCAGTAATGGCTGCGATCAATTTATTATGAGTTCGGGAAGGGGACGATGGTAGCGGAGGAGGGATTCGAACCCCCGACACAAGGATTATGATTCCTCTGCTCTAACCTACTGAGCTACTCCGCCACGCGTCGCTTTGCAGAACTTTTTATCGTCACCGTTTCCGGTGGGACAAAGCATTGTTCCTGCAAGGAATGGCGGCGGTATATGTGGGGAATGAAAACCTGTCAAGCACTCTTCGCACAGGTTTCGTCTTGTTTTCCATCATTTGCACCGATAAGGAACTGTGCATAAGCAAAGGCATAGTTTCATGGCACCTCGTATTGCGGTTTTGGGTTGCGGCTATTGGGGCGGCAACCACATTCGTACCCTGAAGAGCCTCGGCGCCCTTCAGGCAGTCTCCGACGCCAATCCGGCAAATGCCGAACGATTCGCTTTCGAATTCGGCGTTCCCAATGTTCCAGTCGATGAATTGTTCACCCGTCCAGACGTCGACGCTATTGTTCTGGCCCTACCTGCACAGTTCCACGCGCAATATGCGACCGAAGCTGTGAAGAACGGCAAGGACGTTCTCGTCGAAAAGCCCATTGCGCTCGATGTCGCATCGGCGGAAGCGGAAGTGAAAGCTGCGCGCGAAAACGGTCGCATCTTCATGGTTGGGCACGTTCTGCGTTTCCATCCGGCTTTCGAGAAGCTTCTCGACATGGTCAAGAGCGGTGAACTCGGCGAGATTCGTTATGTTCATTCGCATCGCGTCGGTCTCGGCAAGTTCCACGCGCAGTTCGATGCGCTGTGGGATCTCGCGCCGCACGACCTGTCGATGATTCTCGCCATCACCGGCGAAGAGCCAAGCGCCATTCGCGGCGAAGGCACGGCCATCATCGATCATCTGAACGATTTTGCGCATGTGCACATGGAATTTCCGAGCGGCATTCGCGGACATCTTTTTGCCTCACGGCTCAATGCATATCGCGAACGTCGCCTCAGCGTGACCGGCACCAAGGGCATGGCTGTCTTCGATGACGGCGAACCGTGGGACCGCAAGCTTGCTCTCTACAAGCACGAAGTCTGGCGGGAAAACGATCAGTGGGCTTTCAAGTTCGTAGACCCGATCTATATACCGGTCGAGGAAGGCATGCCGCTCACCCGCGAGTTGCAGCATTTCATGCATTGCATCGAAACGCGCGAGACGCCGCGGACCGATGGCAAGGAAGCGATCGATGTTCTGCGGATTCTGACCGAAGGCTCCGTGAAGCATAACAAATAAGATGTCGCGGGCGGAGCTTACGTTTCGTCAAGCGGTGTTACAGCATTCGCAAAACTTTGAACGCCCCGGCCATG
Source organism: Brucella sp. 22210 (assembly GCF_052045675.1). Lineage (NCBI taxonomy): Bacteria > Pseudomonadati > Pseudomonadota > Alphaproteobacteria > Hyphomicrobiales > Brucellaceae > Brucella > Brucella sp. 22210. The sequence goes on along the minus strand of NZ_JBQEPD010000002.1, from coordinate 361,238 downwards.
GCAGGGCGGGGCGCAAGCGAATAAATAGGTGCCAAGGATTCGTACGTGGTTCGTGCGAGGCCAACTCTATGGAGCCAACATGCAGTTTATTGATCTTGGAGCGCAGCGCGCGCGTATCGAAGACCGTCTCAATGCCGCCATTTCCAAGGTTGTTGCGGAAGGCCGCTATATTCTCGGGCCTGAAGTGGCAGAGTTCGAAAAGAAGCTCGGCGAATATCTGGGCGTCGAACATGTGATCGCCTGCGCCAATGGCACCGACGCCCTGCAGATGCCTCTGATGGCACGCGGCATCGGTCCTGGCGATGCAGTGTTCGTTCCGTCCTTCACCTTCGCCGCGACCGCGGAAGTTGTAGCGCTTGTCGGAGCGGAGCCAGTTTTCGTCGATGTCGACGCGACCAGCTACAATATGAATGTCGAACAGCTTGAAGCTGCCATTGCCGCTATCCGCAAGGAAGGTCGCCTGCAGCCGAAGGCAATCATTCCCGTCGACCTGTTCGGCCTTGCTGCCGACTATAACCGCATTACCGCGATTGCAGAGCGCGAAGGCCTGTTCGTCATCGAAGACGCCGCACAATCCATCGGCGGCAAGCGCGACAACGTCATGTGTGGTGCTTTCGGTCATGTCGGTGCGACCAGCTTCTACCCGGCCAAGCCGCTGGGCTGCTATGGTGACGGCGGTGCGATGTTCACCAATGATGCCGAGCTTGCCAACACGCTGCGCTCCGTGCTGTTCCACGGCAAGGGAGAAACGCAGTATGACAATGTTCGCATTGGTCTCAACTCGCGCCTCGATACGATCCAGGCCGCGGTTCTTCTGGAAAAGCTTGCAATCCTCGAAGACGAAATGGAAGCGCGCGATCGTATCGCTAAGCGTTACAATGAAGCGCTGAAGGATGTGGTGAAGGTTCCGGCCTTGCCGGCCGGTAACCGTTCGGCCTGGGCGCAATATTCCATCGAAAGCGAAAACCGCGACGGACTGAAGGCGCATCTTCAGGCCGAGGGCGTGCCGTCAGTGATCTATTATGTGAAGCCGCTGCACCAGCAGACAGCATATAAGCACTATCCGGTTGCGCCGGGCGGCCTACCGGTCTCGGAAGCTTTGCCATCGCGTATTCTGAGCCTGCCGATGCATCCGTATCTCTCGGAAGCCGATCAGGACAAGATCATCGGCGCTATCCGTGGTTTCCACGGCAAGAAGGCCTGATCTGGTCTGGTCAGTTCAGTTGAAGAAAAGCCCGGCGAAAGCCGGGTTTTTTATTTGCACGATTTTTCCGGACGTTTTGCCAGGCTTCTTTCCACACGTTTGGCGACGAAGCGGGCAATCGCCGGTCCCGCAAAGAGCACCACGAAAAAACGGCTCGTCTGCATGGCGATGATGAAGGGCAGGTCGACATTGGTCGATGCGGCGATGATGGCAACCGTGTCTGCACCGCCCGGGCTTGTCGCCAGATAGGCGGTGAGGGGATCGAGATCGAGCATGTGGCCAAGCGCCATGCCGAACAGGCCGCAGACGGCGATCAGAATCAGTGTCGATGCCAGCACGGCGGGAAAGGCCCGTGCTGCATGCGCGATGATCGCACGCGAGAAGCCAAGCCCGATACGCCAGCCAATCAGCGTATAACTGATCGCCAGCAGCCATGGCGGCAGGTCGATGGTCATGACGCCGGTATCCTGAAGGATCGCGCCCAGCACCAACGGCACCAGCATGGCGCCCGTTGGAATACGCGAGACCTGACCAAGAAGCGCACCAGCGACAACGAGAAGCAGCGTCGCGCCTAGGCTGGATGGGTTGAGCGGTGGAAACCAGTCCATCGCGGCAGGCGTTGCCATTTCCACGCCCGCACCAAGACGCACGACGAGCGATGCGGTGGTCGCAACCAGCACGACGCGCAGATACTGCATGAAAGCGACGAGCCGCGCGTCTGCGCCGAAGGATTCCGCCATCAGCGTCATTGCGGTGGCAGCACCCGGAGAGGAACCCCAGACGGCGGTTGTGCCTGGCAGGACGCGGAACCGCGCCAGCAAATAGCCAATCAGCGTGCTGGAAAACAGCACGAAGAGCATCGAGATCAGGATGATCGGCAGATGCCGCCCCATATTGGAGAAGAACTCAGGCGTAATCGCACGGGCAATCAACAGGCCGACCACGGCCTGCGCAAGTGTCGAAAGCTGGTTGTGAACGCGCAAGGTGCTTTCACCAGCGGCCATCAGAATACCGCCGATCATCGCGCCCAGCAGCAAGGCTGCCGGAAGATGCAACAGCTCCCCGACAACAATCAAAACAGCCGACACCACCAGAAGCAGGCCCCACTGGACCGGCTTGGGCGTCTTGCTGAAATTGAACTTGCTTGGGGCTGGTTTAAGCCCTGAGAGGGCGGATCTCTGCATTGCACGTCTTCCCTACATGCGGGTGAGGCGGGATGCAAACCAAGTTTTTATGTCGCCGGTGCGGACAGAGCCATCTGGCTGTTATTTGCTGGCCCGGCTTACAGACGCAAAGGCACCGCCCTTATCACTACAGTTGCATTCTTCGCCATGCCGGGCTGCAACGAGCAATTTCCTGTGCGCCGGTGCTCACGTACCCAAAAGTACGCTCCGCTCCGGTGCTCGAAAATCACTCGTTTCGCCACGGCCTGACGAATTTGCAACTGTAGTGTTACAAAGAAGGGCAGTGCCTTGAAAATCGCAATCGTTTCGCCGTTGATCAGCCGATCATTGCGCGACGCTGATTGGCCGGGCGCTCGACGACTTCGCGTGGCGCCTTGCCGCCGTCACGCTCTTCCAGTGCTTCGGCTTTGGAAAGCTCGATTTCGGCGACGGCCAGTTCTGCTTCGGCCGCTTCCTTCTGCGACATCAGATCGCCGATCGAACCGAACAGGTTGTCACGCCGCTGGCGCGCAGCCTTGGCGAAGGTCGGATAAGCAAAATGATTGATGTCGGTGATGCCGGCTTTCTTTTCTTCCGACAGGATCTGGGCGTCGAGTTCTCCAGCCATTCGCTCGAACTCGCCGATCATCAGGTCAAGCTGGCCCAGTTGACGGCGCTTTTCCTTCACCTGGAACAGTTTCAGCCTGACTAGGCTTTCACGTGGCTTCATACGCAATACTCCTTGAACACCAACCAGCTTCCATGTGTTGGGGCGTTCCCCCCTGAGTCTAGAAAACGGTTCGATCCTGCTTATCGGATCGGCGCTCTAAACCAATTCATTCGAAACATGGTCTCGTCGACCCTCGTTTCACGTGGTCGGACCATGTTTTATTAACAAGTGTGAATAAGCAAAATGCGCCCGTTCACACCGCGAATCCCCCGCGAATCCAGCCCCAAAGAGGGAAAGCGTCGCGGCCGTTGTCGGAAATCACCCCTCGTAGCGAAACAAAAAGTTAAGATTTCACCCGTTTGGTAACCATTCCTTTACCGGCGAGGTTAATCATACGCGTTAGGACTTAAGGCTCGGTAAACCTAATGTGGTTTTTGAGCAACAGGTGAAACCTAGAGTCGGATGAATCGCTTAGCGAGAATTCTTAAAGTGATGCTTTAGAGTCATGAGAAAGTGAATCTCCTTATGATTCAGATCGCTACGAGAATTTTCTAAACAGGGCATAAATATGCTTGCCAACCAGAATCATATTTTGTTAACCATTTGCTGGCACCTTCATACAGAGGCAACGACGGTTCCGTGTGCCGCCTTGAGGGACATCTGGTCGGCTGCGGAAAGGGGATAAGAGATGCGCGTCCTTTTGATTGAAGACGACAGTGCTATCGCACAGAGCATTGAGCTGATGCTCAAGTCCGAGAGTTTCAATGTCTACACGACCGATCTGGGCGAGGAAGGCATCGATCTCGGCAAGCTTTATGACTACGACATCATCCTGCTGGATTTGAATCTGCCGGATATGTCTGGTTACGAAGTTCTTCGTACGTTGCGCCTTTCCAAGGTGAAGACGCCGATCCTGATCCTCTCCGGCATGGCCGGCATCGAGGACAAGGTTCGCGGCCTTGGCTTCGGCGCTGACGACTATATGACCAAGCCTTTCCACAAGGATGAGCTGATCGCGCGTATTCATGCGATCGTTCGTCGCTCGAAGGGCCATGCACAGTCGGTCATCACCACGGGTGATCTGATCGTCAATCTGGACGCAAAGACGGTGGAAGTTTCCGGCCAGCGCGTTCACCTGACGGGCAAGGAATACCAGATGCTTGAGCTTCTCAGCTTGCGCAAGGGTACGACGCTCACCAAGGAAATGTTCCTCAACCACCTTTATGGCGGTATGGACGAGCCGGAACTGAAGATCATCGACGTCTTCATCTGCAAGCTGCGTAAGAAGCTTGACGCAGTTTCCGGTAGCCAGAGCTACATTGAAACCGTCTGGGGCCGCGGTTATGTGCTGCGCGAGCCGGATGCCGAGCTGCGCGAAAGCGCCTGATCGGTCCGGACCTTACGGTCATCGAATAAAAAAGCTCCGCTTCGGCGGAGCTTTTTGTTTTTGGCAGTTCGAGGATCAGGTGGTTTTGTCGCGACGTATCGCCAAAACCCGTATCACGCCAGACGCGGGCGCCTCGGCTGTTCGGCGCTCATCAAGGCGGTGAATTGCTCGGTGAGATAGGCGCGGTCGAAGGGCTTTAATATGTAGCCATCCGCGCCGGAGCGTTTGGCACGCATGATACGCGTGACGTCGAGTTCATAGAGGCAAATGATGATGCGCGGATGCTGGCCATCGGGCAGGGCGCGCAGTTCCGGGATGACTTCGAGCGCGGTCATGTCCGGCAAGTCGAAATCGAGAAGGATGATATCCGGCATCCGCGATGCGCAACTGTCGAGCGCGTCATGTCCGGTGGAGACTTCGGCAAATTCTGCGATGGAATCGGACAGGATACGGCGCGCGACCTTGCGGATGACGGATGAATCGTCAACCAGCAGGCAATAGCCGGCCATTGCTTCGTCTCCCATCGAATTTCCCCCAGAAAGGCAGCGGGCAGCTGCCTGAAACACCTCACGTCACACGGTCGTTGCCTGCTGTCATCATGTCAGCAGAAGCGCGGGCGACCCCGCGCATTAGAGCGGTTCCGATTTTAACGGAATGGTTGGATCCGCTCTATCCATTTGTTTTGTCGCATTATCCTACGCATCGAAGCGAGACCAGAAATCAGTCCAGTGGGCTGATTTCCCCGTATAGCGCTTCGCACTTTTGCTGGAAATGCGCCAAATTCACTTACTCAGCAGAGAATACGATATCTTCCGCCGTCGCGTGAATAGAAATCGTCATGCCGGCTTCTTCGGCAAGCAGCAGCGTATAATAAGGCTGCACGGAATGCGCATCAATTGGCTCTTCCGGGGTGGTGCCGGAATGCAGCTCCAGGAACTTTGGCGGAACGCGCAGCATACGGCCCTTGACCGTGATGACAAAGCGCGGCTCGGTATCGCCGCCTTCCAGGCGCACGGCTAGCGAGCCGCCACGCGGGATCGCACCATTGGCGATCAGCAGCATGTTGAGCAGCAGCTTGACCTTGTTCTTGGGCAGAAGCACGCGGGTGCCTTCCCAGGTCAGTTCCGGCTTCTCGTTCTTGAAATATTCGGTGGCGACGGTCTGCGCGTCGCCCGTGTCGATCTGCACGCCTGCTGAACCGGCAGCGCCGAAGGCAATGCGGGCAAACTGGAGACGGGCCGAGGCGTTGCGTGCGCTCGACTTGATCAGCGCCATCGCATCTTCGTCTGCGCCGCCTTCTTCCAGCAGTTCAAGACCGTTATTGATCGCGCCAACCGGCGAGATGATGTCATGACAGATCCTGCTGCACAGAAGCGCACCGAGGTCGAGTGCGGAAAGGGTAACGGGTAGTGGCATGGCGCTTTCTCCGGAACGCGGATGGACCCGGCTCCGCGGCGCTTCGGCCGGACGGTCGCGTCCTGATCGGTTAACGAAACCGCCCGTAAAACCTGTCGTTTGACGCGCGGCATGAAGATGGGCGAATCGCCCTGAATGTCGGTTTAACTGGATACACGCCACACTAGAAAGCCGCAACAAAGCTGTCTTTTTTGAGATCAGCTTATCAATGGAGGCGCCTTGATGAAGACGAGGGATTTTCGCCTTTGTAACGCCAATTTCCGCTCATAAAGGTTTGGACAATAAATTAGCGTTTACAATATGCGCGATTCGACGCGAAAGCCCGGAAGAGGCGGCGTCATGCTTTTAACAGGGCGTCAGACAGAGAAGCGGTAGCCAGAAGGAAATAAAAATGGCCATACCATCCCTGTCGCAAACCAGTTTCCGCAATGCGGCGTATTATATCGCGTTTCTTGCGGCACTGTTTGTCTCCATCCTCGCTCTGCCGCATCAGGCACGGGCGCAGAACACCTACACCGCCGAGGAAATCGTCGATTCCGGTCATCGGTTCTTTGGCTCGGCTTCGGGCGGGCTTGCCAGCGCCGTCGAGAAAGCGTTCCAGAGCTTCGGCTTGCCGAACGGCTATGTTCTTGGTGAAGAAGGTTCCGGCGCGTTCATCGGCGGACTGACCTATGGCGAAGGCACGCTTTATACGAAGAATGCCGGTGACCATAAGACTTACTGGCAGGGCCCTTCGCTCGGCTGGGATTTCGGCGGTCAGGGCTCGCGCGTCATGATGCTCGTCTATAATCTGGACGATATCCAGAACCTTTACGGCCGCTATGCGGGCGTTGCCGGTTCGGCTTATGTCGTTGCAGGCGTCGGGTTCAACGTACTGAAGCGCGAAAACATCGTGCTCGTACCGATCCGCACCGGCGTTGGCGCGAGGCTTGGCGTGAATATCGGCTATCTGAAGGTTTCCGCCGCTCCGACCTGGAACCCCTTCTAGGTCGTTGTGAATTTTGGCTGCGCGAAGGCTGTTTTGCACCCGGAATGTTTCGGTGCAAGAAAGCCTTTTGCGCATTCCAGACCTATGCGCTACCATCAGTTGATGGTTCTGTTTGGCTGCAAAAAGCTCAACTTCGTGTGAAACCTTGATCCAGTCGGCACTCTTCTTCCTGCTTGGCGTTCTTGTGACGGTTTTCGTCCTGATCCTGCTTGGGCCATCGGTCTGGCGGCGCGCTTTCTTTCTGGCGCGACGGCAGGTTCAGGCCGAACTGCCGATCACGCTTGCTGAAATCCGGGCTGACAAGGATGGCTTGCGTGCGGAATTCGCCGTCGCGATCAGCAAGCTGGAGCAGCAGTTGAAGCGGGAACGCCAGAAGGCAGCCGAACAGGCGGTTACCCTTGGGCGTCAATATGAAGAGCTGAAGCGCATTCCGTTGCTTGAGGAAAGCCAGTCCACCATCGAGAAGAAACTGGTGGATCAGGATCAGACGCTGTCAGAGGCCAAGTCGTCGCAAGAGACGGCGTCGGAAAAGTCCGAAATCCTGCAAGCTGAGCTTGAACGCGTTCAAAGTCATTACACTGCGCTGGAAGGGCTTGCGGATACGCTGCGTATCGAGATAAGCGCTAATGAGGCTGAACGTGGCCGCTTGTCGAGCGAGATAACCGAGATGCGCCGTGACCGTAAGGAAGCAACTGCCCGCTATAACGAGCTTTCAACGCAGCTCACCTCGGCGCAGACTGAATTGAAGAGCGAGAAACGCCGAAACGGCGATTTGCAGCAGAAGCTGGAAAAGCTGATTTCCGAACTGTCCGACGCACAGGAAAAGCTGGAACGCTTTTCGCGCAGCGGTGCTATCGCTGTTTCGCTGTCCGATCAGGATCAAGCGGAGATCACGCGCCAGAATGCAGCGCTTCGCGAGGAGATGGCGGAGCTTGCTGCCCGGATGGTTGCTGCAACCGCAGAAAAGGAAGGCCCCGATTCGCCTATTCACGGCATTCTGCAAGCCGCAGAGACGGCGGCAGGTGGCAAAAGCGGGAAGAACGGCAAGGCTGTTTCCAAAAGCCTCGCAAGCCGCATTCAGGAATTGCCGAAGGGCTGATCGTTCTCCGATCCCGTCATTCATGATTCGCGAAAACGCCGACCAGATAACAATCCGGTCGGCGTTTCAGTTTCCTGCCGGCTTTATCAGCCGTTGGTAATCACATCAGACCAATCGGGGTGACGCGTTGCCTGCGCATGCATGAAGCTGCAGCGCGGAATGATTTTCCAGCCATTGCGGCGCGCATCGAGAATGGCGTTCTTGGCCAGTGCCTGTGCCGCACCCTTGCCGCGCATGGACTCCGGCACGCGTGTATGATCGACGGAAATGAGCGAAGGCCCCAGCTTGGTGTAGGTCATTTCGGCTTCGCTGCCATCCAGCGACGCCACATAGCGCCCGCCGTCGGAACTGTCTTCCTTGCGAATCTCGATATTTCCGCTCATGCCATCCTCCAGATTGAACACACACAGTCTTCAACATAGGAATGAATTGCGCAAACAAAAACCGGCCCAGAGGGCCGGTTTTCAATTTGTCAGATCTATGGGCTGAATCGGTCGAATGATTGAACGACTGTTCAACCCGGCACGATCCATCAGTGCCGATATTGCTGAATTCTGGTCGTCCGGAGACCGGCGAGACCATGCTCATCGATCGAGGACTGCCAGCCAAGGAACTCTTCCACCGTCAATGTATAACGCTGGCATGCCTCCTCAAGGCTCAGAAGTCCGCCGCGAACAGCAGCGACAACTTCGGCCTTGCGGCGGATGACCCAGCGCCTTGTATTGGCGGGGGGAAGGTCCGCAATGGTCAGCGGGCTGCCATCGGGACCAATTACATACTTTATACGCGGTCTTACCAGATCGGTCATTGTACTCTCTACACAACACTCAAGGACCTAATCGAGTGTGAGACTAGCGCCACAGCTTTAAAAATTACCTAAACTGCCGGTAACACTCTGGTAACACTTGAAAAATTTTCGAAGAAAAATGAATGGCCCGACGACATTTGGGCATTTTTCGGTGAATTTCACGGTGAAGTGTGGGGGCCAGGTCGCAATTCGACCAATGTTTATTATGCGACACCTTGGCAAATTGCCGCAGTTTCGCCTATATAGGCCTTAGAAATCTGAATTTTGAGAAGCAGGGCGCATGCCCGGAAGCTGGAATCAATCATGAGCCTGAACAGCCTCGATCTGCCGGGAAAGCCGGAAGACACGCGCGTTGTCGTCGCCATGTCGGGCGGCGTCGATTCATCTGTTGTGGCCGGGATTCTCAAACGTGAAGGTTACGACGTCGTCGGCGTGACGCTGCAGCTTTATGATCATGGCGCAGCGGTTCATCGCGCCGGCTCCTGTTGTGCAGGACAGGATATTGAAGACGCCCGCCGCGTTTCGGAAAGCCTCGGCATTCCCCATTACGTTCTCGATTACGAAGCGCGTTTCCGCGAAGCCGTGATCGACCCGTTCGCGAATTCCTATGTCAGCGGTGAGACGCCGATCCCATGCGTTTCCTGCAACCAGACGGTCAAGTTTGCTGATCTTCTCCAGACCGCGCGCGATCTTGGTGCGGATGCTCTGGCGACGGGTCACTATATTCGCAGCCGCGCAAATGGTGCGCATCGCTCGCTCTATCGTCCGGTCGATACGGATCGTGACCAGAGCTATTTCCTTTTCGCGACCACGCAGGAGCAGATCGATTATCTGCGCTTCCCGCTTGGCCATCTGCCAAAGGCGCAGGTGCGTGAAATCGCTGAGGAAATGGGCCTGACGGTCGCCAAGAAGCAGGATAGTCAGGATATCTGCTTCGTGCCGCAGGGCAAATATTCCGACATTATTTCCCGGCTGAAGCCGGAAGCGGCCAATCCGGGCGATATCGTTCATATCGACGGTCGCACGCTTGGCCGTCACGATGGGATCGTGCATTACACGGTCGGCCAGCGTCGCGGTATCGGCGTTGCAACTGGTGAGCCGCTTTATGTCGTGCATCTCGATGCCGCCAATGCGCGCGTTATCGTCGGCCCGCGTGAGGCGCTGGAAACGCACAAGGTGTTCCTGCGCGATATCAACTGGCTGGGCGATGGCCCAATTGACGATCTGCCGGAAGGCGGAATGGAAGTTTTTGCCAAGGTTCGCTCCACGCGTCCGCCGCGTCCGGCCGTTCTGCGCCACTCCGACGGCAAGACCTGGGTCGAACTGGTGGATGGCGAAAGCGGCATCGCACCGGGACAGGCCTGCGTGCTTTATTCCGACGAGAGCAATACGGCGCGCGTTTTCGGTGGCGGTTTCATCGGTCGTTCCGAACGCGAACCGCAGGCAGAAGAAATGCTACGCCGTCTGGTGGCCAGCACGGCGAGTGCTTCGGCGGCCTGAGCCGGGTTCAGAGATCAAAACAAATCATAGGCGGGTGTTTGCACCCGCCTATTTTTTTGCCTGCAACAGCACCCAATCCCGGAACGCGGCCACGATGGGTCGTTCCAGCGCCGTTGCCGGATAGACCAGATGATAGGCGAAACCCTTGGCGACTTCCTGACAGAAGGGCGCAACCAGAACGCCGTCCTCCATCTCGCGCGCCACAAGAGACCGGCGCACTAATGCAAAGCCATGCCCGGCTTTCGCTGTTTCAATAGCGCCATTGCTGTCGAGAAAGATCGGCCCGTTGGATGCGTCGATGGTGCTCAGACCCGCCGCCTCCAGCCATAAACGCCAGTCATGTCTATGCTCGTCATGGAGCAGGGTAAAGTTTTCGAGCACTGCAGGATCGCGATCCTTGCCCGTCAAAAGGGAAGGGCTGCACACCGGCGTCAGATCATCATCAATCAGCCGCTCGCTTTCCAGCCCGGGATAGATTCCGAAGCCATGGCGTATCGCAACATCGATGCCGTCGCGCTCAAGATCGACAATCCGGTTGGATGGGCTGATGCGCAGATCGACCTGCGGGTGCAGCGCTTCAAAAAGCGAAAGCCGCGGCGTCAGCCATTGAATGGCAAAGCTGGGTGTACAACTGATCGTCAGTATGGGCAGCGCCCGGGTTTTGAGCTGCGCCGTTGCCTCGCGAATGGTGCGGAATGCCGTGCGCAAAGCCGCAAAATACTGTTCGCCATCCGTTGTCAGGATAAGACGGCGCGGCTTGCGCGTGAACAGCGTGATGCCAAGCGACATTTCCAGTTCGCGCACCTGAAGGCTGACAGCGCCGGGCGTCACATTCAGTTCCTGCGCCGCCAATGTTACACTGCCGCGCCGGGCTGTGGCTTCAAACGCACGCAGCCCGTTGAGGGAGGGGAGTGGTGCATGCATGGTTTAGTTTTACTCACTCATCCTGCGAGAAACACTCGTTTGCCAAGCGTTGAATTTAAAAGCGATAAACGGGAAGTCAATCCGGCTCAGTTGGCCTAGTCTGGCTATGGTAGAGCCCAATTATTGAATTTCGGGAGTGCTGGCGATGACGACGCAAAAGGTGATGGGCTGGAAAGAATGGGGCATGTTGCTCGTGCTTTCCGTGCTCTGGGGCGGGTCATTCTTCTTCAACGGCATTGCGGTTCGGGAACTGCCGCCATTCAGCATTGTCACGCTGCGCGTTGCTCTGGCGGCGCTCGCCCTGATGGTACTGATCCGTTTGATGGGCCTGTCCATGCCGAAGGACCGGCGCATCTGGGTTGCCTTTTTCGGTATGGGATTTCTCAACAACCTGCTGCCGTTTTGTCTCATCGTCTGGGGCCAGACGCAGATTGCCAGCGGGCTTGCTTCCATCCTCAATGCGACGACACCGCTATTCGGCGTGATCGTTGCGCATTTTCTCACCGCGGACGAAAAGATCACCCGCAACAAGGTCGTCGGGGTTCTGATCGGTTTCTGCGGTGTGGCGATCATGATCGGACCCGACGCCATTGGTGGACTTGGCCATAATCTCTGGCCGCAGCTTGCTATTCTCTGCGCGGCACTTTCCTATGCTTTCGCCGGTATTTTCGGACGCCGTTTCAAGGCGATGGGCGTCGCGCCGCTGATCACGGCCACCGGTCAGGTGACGGCAACGACCGTCATGCTCATTCCGGTTGCCCTGATCGTGGATCATCCGTGGACGCTGGCCGCACCAAGCGCTGCCACTTGGGGTGCGCTGGCCGGTATCGCGCTGCTCTCAACTGCGCTTGCCTATGTGCTCTTCTTCCGCATCCTCTCGACGGCGGGTGCGGTCAATCTGATGCTGGTGACGTTTCTCATACCGGTCAGTGCGATCCTGCTCGGCGTGCTGTTTCTGGGTGAGACCCTGCAAGCCAAGCATTTTATCGGCATGGCAATGATTGCCGCTGGGCTGGCGGCCATTGACGGGCGGCTGACCGCTGCGCTTTTACCGATTGCTGGGAGCACATCCCGAAAAGTGTAAAACGGTTTTCGGGATGTGCGGAAAAACAAATACTAGAGCGCGAGGTCTACTGAAACCGGCTGAAGCGCGACAGGGCGATGCCGGAGGCGGTAGCAACATTCAGGCTGTCGAATTCCTTCGACATGGGAATGCGGGCTGTCTGGAGCCGCTCCAGAAGCCGCTGTGGCAGTCCTTCGCCTTCCGTGCCAAGCAACAGCGCCTGACGATCATGTCCGGTCGCCTGATAGATGCTGGTTTCTGACGATGGGCTGAGCGCCAGCACGTTGAAGTCTGCATCCTGCAAGGCGGCGAGAATCTCATCAATGCGTCCGCCGTGGAAATAGGGCACTTTCAGCGTCGCGCCTACAGAGACGCGAATGGCCTTGCGATAAAGCGGATCGCAGCAGGTTTCGTCCATCAGCACGCAATCGGCCTCGAAGGCGGCAGCGTTGCGGAAGATGGAGCCGACATTGTCATGATTGGATATGCCGCACAGCACTGTGACGAGCGATTGTTGCGGGAGCGCGGCCAGCAAGTCAGCCAATTCCGGCTGGGGCTTGCGGCGTCCGACGGCAAGAATGCCGCGATGCACATGAAAGCCAGCAACAGCATCCATGACGGCTTGCGGTACACAATAGACCGGGGTGCCTGTGGGGATCTGCGCCAGCGGTTCCGTCAGCCCTTCGAGCCGATTTTCCAGCACGAGCAACGATTCTGTCTCAAAACGTGTCGTGGAGGAGAACAGGACATTGATGACGACTTTGCCCTCGGCGATGAAACGCTTCTGGCGTCCGACGAGGTCTTTTTCGCGAATGTCACGATAGGGGGAAAGGCGGTCGTCGTCCGGATCGTCTATGCGTTGGAGACAGCCGTGCAAATGATCTTCTGATTTCATTGCACGGCTGTAACCTCATGCTTAAGCGATGGCTAGTACCGGCTGTTCCTGCCGGCGCGGTGTCGGACTCATATAGAGACTTGAGAGTGTCGACAACATCAACTCGATATGCGGTGACGAAACCATATAGTAGATGGTCTGGGCATCGCGTCGGGTCGAAACGAGGTCGAGAGCCCGCAATTTGGCCAAATGCTGCGACAAAGCCGACTGACTGAGGTCAATCGCCTTGGCGAGCGCGCCAACCGACATTTCATTGTGTAGCAGCTTGCATAAAATCAATAGTCGCTTGTTGTTTGCGAGTGCTGAAAGAAAATCTGCTGCCTGATCTGCATTTTCTGTTAAATCACAAAAAGTATGTTCTTGGTTCATTTGCTGTCATACCCCCGTAAGACCGCTGGTAGTTTCAAATGACGGTTCCTTTTTGGAACACGCATTCAAATTTAAAGGCTGCCATTTCGTTTGAAAAGGCCTTGCTTAAATGCGCTCGTGTTTAAATCGCGCAAATTTGTCCCAAAAAGACAGTGAATTTGTTTCAGCGGGGCGCGGCGGTCATTTTTGCCAGTTCGGAGCGTATTTCTGCGACCGTGCCGCAACGCTGCGAAAAGGAGAGTCGCACCATCTCATTGCCAACCGCAATGTCGATACCGTCGGGGTCTATCCCCGCGACCTTCGATGGCTTTGCTGCTGCGCCGATCATTTCGGTAACAAGGGCAGCAATCGCATCTTCTCCACTTTCTATGACGCTATCAAGAAAGTCCTGTTCGTTGGGAGCTATACTTTCGGCTATGTGGGCGGGACAGATTAGGTCTTCCGATGTGAGATTGAAGGCTTTGCCGAACCCGCCGTTCAGACTGGCGCCCGAAACATGCAGGCGAAAGAACGCGAAGTCACCGAGATCGACATAAAGCGCGCCTTTGGGATTATGGTTCAGATAGCGGCGGCGAATGCGCGGATAGTCGTCCGCTGTCCGCTCGACCTTGGCGGCTTCGCAGTGAAGGGTGATGCGCGGATGGGCAAGCGGATCGCCTTTTCCGGGTTCGCCAAGTAATAGTGAACAAGCGGGGTTGGCAAGCAGACCTGGCGTATGGGCCGCCAGTCCCGAAACCAGAATGAGCGGTGTGCCGTCCGTGTCCGTGGCCGTTGCCACGCGGCTTGCCAGCGGGCGGCTGGTTTTCGCATCCAGCACGGCAAGGGCGCCATAGCGCGCCGTGCGCATCAATGTTTTGGCGAGCTGAATGGCTTCCGGCGTTGTCGGCCTGATAGGAGATTCGGTCTTTTCTTTGGTCTCGGTCATCGGGTCGCCGTAAATATGAGTTCTTTTGTCTAGTTCTTAGTCGATTTTCTGGCGATAAAACAGGGGCCTGCCGCTGATATTGCCCGCAATTCCGGCGATTCCAGAGGCGCTATGCGACAGCTGCATGACCCTATGCGAAAATTCACGCAAATAATATTATGATTTGACCGCTCTTAGCGCAATTTTCCGCAATATGGCGTTTCGAAGAAATTAAAATCTAAAAATATAGGTGGTAAACGCATAAGAATGTGAACTGGTTCTAACAATTGCGCTTGCAAAGTAGGGAACCAAGCGTTTCGATAGGCCAAGCTGCGAGCAATGGGGTGCGCGCGGCAGACTTTTCCGTGGAGGCGGACAATAAAATGAAAATGTACAAAACACTCCTGGCTGCAACCGCGCTGGTGGCTCTTATGAGCGGTGCTGCATCTGCCAAGACACTCGTTTACTGCTCGCCGGCTTCGCCTGAAGGCTTCGATCCGGCTGCCTATACGGGCGGGGATACGTTCGATGCTTCGTCGCGCACGGCCTATGACCGTCTCGTCGAGTTCAAGCATGGCGAAACCACGATTGAACCCGGTCTCGCCGAGAGCTGGGACGTTTCGAAGGACGGCCTCGAATATACCTTCCACCTGCGTAAGGGTGTGAAGTTCCAGACGACCGACTTTTTCACGCCGACGCGCGAATTCAACGCCGATGACGTGATCTTCTCGTTCGAGCGTCAGGCCAAGAAGGACAATCCCTGGCACGAATATACCGCCGGTGTTTCCTACGAATATTTCGACAGCATGGAATTCCCGACGCTGATCAAGGAGATCAAGCGCGTGGACGACCATACCGTCACCTTCGTGCTGAGCCGTCCGGAAGCTCCGTTCCTCGCCGATCTGGCCATGGATTTCGCATCCATCCTGTCGAAGGAATATGCCGACAAGCTTCAGGCCGACAAGAAGATGGATGATCTCAACCAGTTCCCGCTTGGAACCGGCCCGTTCACCTTCGTCGCCTACCAGAAGGACGCTGTGATCCGCTACAAGGCTAACCCGGATTACTGGGGCGGCAAGGAAAAGATCGATGATCTCGTTTTCGCGATCACGACCGATCCGGCTGTGCGCGCGCAGAAGCTGAAGGCCGGCGAATGCCACATCATGTCCTATCCGGCTCCGGCGGACATCGAAGGTCTGAAGGCCGATTCGAACCTCAAGGTTGACGAACAGCCAGGTCTGAACGTTGCCTATCTTGCCTACAACACGCTGGTCGCTCCGTTCGACAAGCCTGAAGTGCGCAAGGCGCTGAACCAGGCCATCAACAAGAAGGCCATCGTCGACGCCGTGTTCCAGGGTTCGGGCGAAGTTGCCAAGAACCCGATCCCGCCGACAATGTGGGGCTATAACAACGACGTCAAGGACGACGAGTACAACCCGGAAGAAGCCAAGAAGGCGCTTGAAGCTGCTGGCGTCAAGGACCTGAAGATGAAGGTCTGGGCAATGCCGGTCAGCCGTCCGTACATGCCGAATGCCCGCCGCGTGGCCGAGCTGATCCAGTCGGACTTCGCAAAGGTTGGCGTTGGCGTGGACATCGTTTCGATGGAATGGGGTGAATACCTCAAGAAGTCGTCCGACAAGGACCGTGACGGTGCGGCCATCATGGGCTGGACCGGCGACAATGGCGATCCGGACAACTTCCTCGGCGTTCTGCTCGGCTGCTCGGGCGTTGGCAACAACAACCGTGCCCAGTGGTGCTACAAGCCGTTTGAAGATCTGATCCAGAAGGCCAAGGTCACTGCCGATCAGGGCGAACGTGCCAAGCTCTATGAGCAGGCGCAGGTCGTCTTCAAGGAGCAGGCTCCTTGGGCAACTCTCGACCACTCGACCGTGTTCATGCCGATGTCCTCCAAGGTCTCCGGCTACAAGATGGACCCAGTGGGTATCCATCGCTTCACCGGCGTCGATATCGCAGAGTAATTCGTCTCAACACCAGCGGCCGGGAGCGGAGGGGTCAACCCTCCGCTCCCGGTCGGAGTTTATTCTATGTTCCGTTTTTTTCTGAATAAGTTGGCCTATCTGGTGCCGACTTTCATCGGGATTACCATCGTCGCCTTCGGTTTCGTGCGCGTGCTGCCGGGCGATCCGGTGCTGTTGATGGCCGGTGAACGTGGTGTCAATCCCGAGCGTCATGCTGAGCTTATGGCGCAATTCGGTTTCGACCGTCCGCTCTGGCAGCAATATCTCGACTATGTCTGGAACCTGTTGCATGGCGACTTCGGCCTTTCGATCGTCACCAAGAAGCCGGTCCTGACCGAGTTCTTTTCGCTCTTCCCGGCTACCGTGGAATTGAGCGTTTGCGCAATCATTCTGGCCGTGTTGATCGGTATTCCGGCGGGCGTTGTTGCAGCCGTCAAGCGCGGGTCGTGGTTCGACCAGTCGCTGATGGGTGTCGCCCTTGTCGGTTATTCCATGCCGATCTTCTGGTGGGGCCTGCTCCTCATCATTTTCTTCTCGAATTATCTGCAGCTGACCCCGGTATCGGGCCGTATTTCGCTGCTGTTTTTCTTCCCGCCCGTCACCGGTTTCATGCTGATCGACAGCCTTTTGTCGGGGCAGAAGGGTGCTTTTGCATCGGCTGCGTCTCATCTTGTCCTGCCGACCATCGTGCTGGCGACTATCCCGCTTGCGGTCATTGCGCGCCAGACCCGTTCGGCAATGCTGGAAGTGCTGGGCGAAGACTATGTGCGCACGGCGCGCGCCAAGGGCCTGTCGACCCGCCGGG
Source organism: Brucella sp. 22210 (assembly GCF_052045675.1). Lineage (NCBI taxonomy): Bacteria > Pseudomonadati > Pseudomonadota > Alphaproteobacteria > Hyphomicrobiales > Brucellaceae > Brucella > Brucella sp. 22210. The sequence goes on along the minus strand of NZ_JBQEPD010000002.1, from coordinate 344,064 downwards.
TTGTCGGACTGCATGCGCTTCGCAATGCACTCATTCCGGTGATCACGACCATTGGTCTGCAGGTTGGCGTGCTTCTCGCTGGCGCAATCCTGACGGAAACGATCTTTTCCTGGCCGGGCATCGGCAAATGGATGCTCGATTCGATCTCTCGCCGCGATTATCCGGTCGTGCAAGGCGGACTTCTGCTGATCGCAGGGCTGGTTATGGCAGTCAATCTGATTGTCGATCTGCTCTACGGTCTGGTCAATCCGCGTATCCGGCACAGGTGAGGTTCCAATGAGCAATGTAACAAACACACCCGTCGCCACGGATACCGCCACGCCCGGCGTCAGCCGCATGGCGATGCTGAAGGACTTCTGGTTTTATTTCAGCGTCAATCGCGGCGCTGTCATCGGCCTCTGGGTTTTCATCGCCATCGTCCTGATGGCCATTTTCGCGCCGCTGATCGCGCCGCATGATCCGACGGAACAGTTCCGCGAATTCTTCCTGAAGCCTCCGGCATGGCAGGAAGGCGGCTCGACGTCGTTCCTTCTCGGCACCGACGCCGTGGGCCGCGATATCCTGTCCCGCCTGATCTACGGCGCGCAATATTCACTGCTGGTCGGCTTCGTAATCGTGGTGATCTCGATGTGCGTCGGCATCACGATTGGCGTGCTGGCCGGTTATCTGGGCGGGGCCGTGGATGCCGCTTTCATGCGCGTCATGGATATCATGCTGTCCTTCCCGTCGCTGCTTCTGGCGCTGGTGCTGGTAGCTATTCTCGGGCCGGGCCTGACGAATGCAGTCATCGCGATCACGCTGGTTCTGCTGCCGCACTTTTCGCGTCTGACGCGTGCTGCGGTGATGGCGGAAAAGGAGCGGGAATATGTGACGGCTGCCAAGCTTGCCGGTGCAAGCAGGCTGCGTCTGATGTTCAAGACCGTGTTGCCGAACTGTCTGGCGCCGCTGGTCGTTCAGGCCACCATGTCGTTCTCCAACGCCATTCTCGAAGTGGCGGCCCTCGGCTTCCTGAACATGGGCGCACAGCCGCCTACGCCGGAATGGGGCACCATGCTTGCCGAAGCACGGGAATTCATCACGCGCGCCTGGTGGGTTGTGACCTTCCCGGGTCTGGCGATCCTGATCACTGTTCTCGCCATCAATCTGATCGGCGACGGTCTGCGCGATGCGCTTGACCCGAAACTCAAGAGGAGCTGATCGATGGCTTTGCTTGAAATCAAGAACCTTACGGTTTCGTTCGATACTTCGACCGGTCCATTCAAGGCGGTCGACGGCATCGATATCAAGGTCGACAAGGGTGAAGTTCTGGCCATTGTCGGCGAGTCCGGTTCGGGCAAGTCGGTGGGCATGCTGGCCGTTATGGGCCTTCTGCCCAAGACCGCGACTGTGACGGCAGACACGATGTCGTTCGACGGCAAGGATTTGCGCACGCTCTCCAGTTCGGAGCGCCGCCAGATCATTGGTCGCGACATTTCGATGATCTTCCAGGAGCCGATTGCCAGTCTCAATCCGTGCTTCACGGTTGGCTATCAGCTTGAGGAAGTGCTCAAGCAGCATATGGGTATGAACGGGTCGGCGAGCCGTGCCCGCGCTATCGAACTGCTAGAGCTTGTCGGTATCCGCGACGCTGCCGAGCGTCTGGGCAGCTTCCCGCATCAGATGTCGGGCGGTCAGTGCCAGCGTGTCATGATTGCTATCGCGATTGCCTGCAATCCGAAGCTCCTGATCGCTGACGAGCCGACCACAGCGCTCGATGTGACGATCCAGAAGCAGATCCTCGATCTCCTGATGCGACTCCAGGTGGAACATGGCATGGGTCTGATCATGATCACCCACGATATGGGTGTCGTCGCCGAAACGGCGGATCGGGTCATCGTGCAGTATAAGGGCCATAAGATGGAAGACGCCGACGTGCTGTCGCTGTTCTCCGCGCCGCAAAGCCCTTACACCCGTGCGCTTCTGTCGGCTTTGCCGGAAAATGCGACCGGCGACCGTCTGCCGACGGTGTCCGATTTCGTCTTTGACAATAGCAGTGCAGGAGAAGCGCGATGAGCGAGGTTGTTCTCGAAGCGCGCGATATCAAGCGCGACTATCATGTCGGCGGCGGCCTGTTTGGCAAGCCGAAGGTGGTTCATGCCGTCAAGGGCGTCAGCTTCAAGCTAGAAAAGGGCAAGACGCTGGCAATCGTGGGCGAATCCGGTTGCGGCAAGTCCACGCTGGCGCGCATCCTGACCATGATCGATCCACAGACTTCCGGCGATCTGAAAATCGGCGGCAAGGATGTGAACATCGCTCGTGACGGGCTGACGCCTGAAATGCGCCAGAAGGTGCAGATCGTGTTCCAGAACCCTTATGGTTCGCTCAATCCGCGCCAGAAGATCGGCGACGTACTGGCCGAACCGCTGTTGCTGAACACGAACATGTCGGCTGAAGAGCGTCGCGCCAAGGCGATGCAGATGCTGTTGAAGGTCGGTCTCGGTCGCGAGCACTTCAACCGCTATCCGCACATGTTCTCCGGCGGTCAGCGCCAGCGTATCGCCATTGCGCGCGCGCTGATGCTCAATCCGAAGCTGCTGATTCTCGACGAGCCGGTTTCCGCGCTCGATCTGTCGGTGCAGGCACAGGTTCTCAACCTGTTGTCCGACCTGCAGGAAGAGTTCGGCCTGACCTACGTCTTCATCAGCCACGACCTTTCGGTGGTGCGCTATATCGCCGATGAGGTGATGGTGATGTATTTCGGTGAGGTGGTTGAATACGGGTCGCGTGACGACGTGTTCAACAATCCGCAGCACGATTATACCAAGAAGCTGTTTGCCGCGACGCCACGTGCGGATGTCGATGCCATTCGCGCCCGCGTTGAAGCGCGTGCTGCTGCCAGACAGTCAGCGCAGGCTTAAACTCGCTTCGATACTCATGAAAAACGCCGCCTTTTTGAGGCGGCGTTTTTGTTTTTATCCAGCGCGCTGCTGGTGCCAGGCAAGCGCCCGGACGATATCGTCCGCCGCAACCTTGCCGACGATGTTTCCGTTCTCGACGATGCCGACATCGCCGTTACTGTCTGCAACGGCGTTCATCAACTCGCGCACCAGCGTTTCCCGGCGGGCAGTCGCCGCAAAGGGGCGCGGGGCGGCGTTACGGTCGAATGGCGTCATGATATCGCCCGCGCGCAGCACGCCGAGCGGGTTCATATGGGCGACGAAATCGGCGACATATTGATCGGCTGGCTGCAGCAGGATTTGCTGCGGCGTTCCGCACTGAACAATGCGTCCGCCTTCCATGATCGCGATGCGATTGCCGATTTTCATGGCTTCATCGAGATCGTGGCTCACAAAAACGATGGTTTTCTTCAGCCGCGACTGGAAGGCCAGAAGCTCGTCCTGCAACCTTGTGCGGATCAGCGGATCGAGCGCCGAGAATGGCTCGTCCATCAGCAGGATCGGTGCGCCGGTAGCAAAGGCGCGGGCGAGGCCGACACGCTGCTGCATACCGCCAGAGAGTTCACCGACCTTGCGTTTGGCCCAGTCCTGAAGGCCAACCAGTTCAAGCTGCTGGCGGGCCTTATTGATGCGGTCTTCCTTGCCCATGCCGGAGATTTCCAGCCCGAAAGCCACATTCTCCTCAACGGTGCGCCACGGTAGCAAACCGAATTGCTGAAACACCATCGAAACGAGTTCGGTGCGTAGGTGGCGAAGCGTGTTGCGATCCGCTTTGCCGACATCGATGCCACGGTCGCCGTCCTGTACTGTGACGCGACCGCGCGAGATCGGATTGAGCCGGTTGATGGCGCGCAGCAGCGTGGACTTGCCGGAACCGGACAGGCCCATCAGAACAAGGATTTCGCCTTCTTCAATGTCGAGCGTGCAATTATGGACGCCAAGCACATGACCGGTTTCGGCCTGAATCTTGGATCGCGTTGCGCCGCCATCGGCCAGCGCCAGCGCATTGTCCGTGTTCTTGCCGAAAATGATGCAGACGTCTTCGAGTGCGATAATGGTCATCCGCAATCTCCTGACTTTTGTTTGAGCATGATCCGAACCGAAAACCGGTTCCCACTTTTCGGGACCATGCTATTTTTCCCTGCCAGCGCGGAAGATGCGGTCGAGCACGATGGCGACCACGACGATGACAAGGCCTGCCTCGAAGCCGAGCGCGGTGTTGACCGAGTTCAGCGCGCGAACAACCGGAACGCCAAGACCGTCTGCACCGACGAGCGCCGCGATGACCACCATCGAAAGCGACAGCATGATCGTCTGGGTCAGGCCCGCCAGAATTTGCGGCATGGCATAGGGCAGCTCGATCTTCCAGAGAAGCTGCGATCGCGAAGCTCCGAAGGCTTCGCCCGCCTCAATCAACGAGGATGGGGTGGATGAAACGCCAAGATGCGTCAGGCGCACAGGCGCGGGCAGAACGAAAATGGCTGTGGCAAGCAGGCCGGGCACCATGCCGATGCCGAAGAATACAATGGCCGGGATCAGATAGACGAAGGTTGGCAGCGTCTGCATCAGATCGAGCACAGGGCGCATGGCGGCATAAAGCGTCGGGCGATGGGCTGCGGCAATGCCGAGCGGAACGCCGATGGCCATGCAGAGAACGCAGGATGAAAGCACCAGCGTCAGCGTTTCCAGCGTCCGGTCCCAGTAACCCTGATTGAGAATGAACAGAAAGCCCAGGATCGTCAGGACGACCACAGAAATGCGCCGCTGGATAAACCAGGCAATCACCGCGAATATGGCGATCAGGAGCAGGGGATGGGGCAGTTTCAGGACGAAAAGCAGGGCGTCAATCATGCTTTGCATGACCGCTGCCAGCAGGTCGAAAAAGCCGCCCATATTGTTCGTCAGCCAGTCCACGACCGTTTTTGCAGTCGGTCCAACCGGGATTTTATAGTCCGTCAGCCAGTTCAACGATGAAGTCTCCTGCTGCGTTTTCTGATGGAAAGGATACGGCTACCCGCAAATAACGAGGCCGCGGGTTTAGCCGCGGCCTGCGAGTGCTGCGCGTCAGAGGCCGAGGGCCGATTTGACAGCTGGCAGACCTTCCTTGCCGTCAACGGTCGTCACGCCAGCGAGCCACGTGTCGAGCACAGCCGGATTTGCCTTGAGCCAGTCGGTCGCCGCCTTCGAAGGCTCCTGACCGTCATCGAGAATCTTGCCCATGATCTCGTTTTCGAGATCGAGGTTGAATTCCAGATTGGTCAGGAACTTGCCGACATTCGGGCATTCCTGCGTGTAGCCCTTGCGCACATTGGTCTCGACCTTGGCACCGCCGAGATTCGGGCCGAAGAAGTCATCGCCGCCGGTGAGATAGGTGATCTCGAAGCGCTTGTTCATCGGATGCGGTTCCCAGGCGAGGAACACGATCGGCTCCTTGCTTTTGACGGCGCGCGCGACCTGCGCAAGCATGCCCTGTTCGGAGGATTCCGCCAGTTCGAACGACTTCAGGCCGAAGGCGTCCTTGTTGATCATGTCGAGGATCAGACGATTGCCGTCATTGCCCGGCTCGATGCCGTAAATCTTGCCGCCAAGCTTGTCCTTGAAGGTGGCGATATCTTTGAAGTCCTTGAGGCCTTCATTGGCGGCATATGTCGGCACGGCAAGCGTGTATTTCGCGCCGGTCAGATTGGTGCGCAGCGTTTCGACGCTCTTGTCATCCAGATAAGGCTTGAGATCGGCGCTCATGGAAGGGTTCCAGTAGCCGAGGAAGACATCAATGTCCTTCTTGCTCAGCGACGCATAGGTCACCGGCACGGAAAGAACCTTGATATCGGTCTTGTAGCCGAGGCCCTTGAGAATTTCGGTCGCAACCGCAGTTGTCGAGGTAATGTCGGTCCAGCCGACATCGGAGAAGCGCACCGTCGAGCAGCTTTTCGGCTCTTCCGCGAAGCTGGCGCCGGGTGCTGCAAGCATTGCCGTTCCCGTGGCAAGCGCAGCAAAGGCAAGCGTATAGGTCAGTTTCATTGTTCTCTCCATTTCCGGGCCGTTTTGACGGTTTGCTTATTTTTCCGGTTCCGGCTTTAGCAAACACCAAAGATTGCGCCGTTCAAGTACCACAGCGGCGAAAATATTCTCGATTGCGACGTCTGTCTCTTTTGTCGTGATGAGAATGAAAAATATCCCGCACTTTTTCTGGAACGGCTCGAAGTTGCGCCATGTTACGGATCAGCTCCCCGGTTTCAACCCTGCCACGCCAAAATGCCGGATAAAATCAGTTGGATGAGCGATCCCGGTTGTCGAAAAGACAAGCGCACTCTATTTGAAAGGGAACAACGTTTCTTGCTCGCGCCTTTTCGGGAAACGACGTTTTTTGCGGACGGATCGGCGCGTGAGCGAAAATGGTTCGAAGTCCCGGAATTGCGGGCCAAATGAAGGATGATCGATAGTGTGGAATGCAGTGCGGGCCGTTTTCTCCTTCCTAGGTCGTATGATTGCGGGTCTGGCCCGGCTGATAGCCATTCCGCTGGCCGCTTTGTGGCGGCTTTATCTTAAGTTCGGAATATTGTGGAAAGCCATAATTGGCGTCGTCGTGGTCGGTCTGGCCGCGCTCTATATCTATTTTATCTGGCAGACTCAGGTCTGGACCAATTTCGATCCGGACTATCCGGCAAAGTATAGTTATCAGACCGCCCAGACGCCCGGCGAGGAAGTAAGTTCGCAGCCCGCACCCGCTGCGCCAGCACAAGCCCCGGAACCGGCACCATCCACCGGAACCGCGACCGGATCGGGCAATGACCAACCGTCTTCCGAAACGCCACAGACTGCACAGCCGGTTCAGGCGGCACAAATTCCGTCAACGGCGCGCAAGTGCTCGCGTTCGGCGATTGCCGAGGTTGCTGCAGACCTCACCGATTTCAATGTGAACCAGAATGCGTGGATTTCCTCCATGCTGCTCTACAAGGCCGGCTTCTTCGGTCTTGACTGGGATCGCACACCGTTTCTCGACAACAAGGCCTCGTTCCAGCGTGGTATCAATGCCGCCGTGCGTCGTACGGCGATTGAACTGGTGGACAATATCGGCCGTCTGCGCGGCACATCGCAGATCGATGGCGATCTGCAAAAGGCGCGTGGCAATTTGCAGTTTGCCGAGGATTCCTGGTATTTCGGCCTGAGCCCGTTCGGTCCGAAGACCCCGACGCCGAGCTATTATCGTTCGGCAATCAAGGATCTGCGTTCGTTCAATACGCGCCTTGAAAACTGTCAGGCCACGTTTGATGCCCGCGCCGACAATCTGATCCAGTTTGTCGACCGTATCGCCAGCGATCTGGGTTCCACCTCGGCGATCCTCAAAGACCGCGCGGAGAACTATCATAATGGCTGGTTCGACACCCGTGCGGATGACCGCTTCTGGTTCGCCTATGGTCAGCTCTACGCCTATTACGGCCTGCTCCGCTCGGCGCATTCCGATTTCCGCGGCGTGCTGGCTGAAAAGCACCTCGACGGTGTGTGGGACGAGATGGAAAAGCAGATGCGTTCGGCGCTCGACATGCAGCCTTTCATCGTTTCCAACGGCAGCCCGGATGCGTGGTTTACACCGTCGCATCTGACCACGATGGGCTTCTATATCCTGCGCGTTCGTTCCAATCTGGTCGACGTGAAGCAGGTTCTGGAGCGCTGACGGGCAATGGAACTGCCTCCGATTTTGCGACAGGCGGTGGATGCCGCGCTTGAGGGCGTGGCATTGGCCGATCTCAAGCGCGCCTCCGACCTGCTGTCGCGCCGCTATCGCGCCGAGACGCGGGACGGTCGCCTGCATATTTCCGACGATCTGGCTGCGAAAGCCTATCTCGCGGCGCGGCTGCCTGCCACTTATGCGGCGGTCCGCGCAAGCCTCGACAGTGCTGCGGAAGTCTGCCCGGATTTCGCGCCGCAATCGATGCTGGATGTCGGCGCTGGGCCGGGTACGGCGCTATGGGCGGCTCGGGGATGCTGGCCGTCGCTTGAAAACGCCACGATGATCGAAGCAAGCCCGGCCATTCGCGCCGTTGGTAGCAGTCTGGCCACACAGAGCGGTCTGGCATCGCTCGACTGGCGCGCCGGCGATGTGGTGAAGGAAAAGCTCGATTTTCCGCAAGCCGATCTCGTCACCATTGCCTATGTGCTGGATGAGCTGGGGCCCGATGATCGGCGCAAGCTGGTTGCGCAGCTTTGGGCGTCTGCACGGCAGATGTTCGTGATTGTTGAGCCGGGCACGCCTGCGGGCTGGCAGCGCATTCTTGATGCATGCACGGCGCTGATCGGGCTGGGTGCAACGATTGCCGCGCCTTGCCCGCACCAACTGGATTGCCCGCTGGTCGCACCGGACTGGTGCCATTTCTCACGCCGCGTTGCCCGTTCGCGCATTCACCGCATGACCAAGGATGCGGAAGTGCCGTGGGAGGATGAGAAGTTCATCTATCTCGCCGCCATGCGTGAACCGTCCGATGCCGTTGAAGCGCGGGTCGTTGCCCCGACGAGGGTTGGCGGTGGCAAAGTTTCGGTTAAGCTCTGCAAGGATGACGGCAGCGCGGACGAACGTCTGCTGACCAAGCGCGATGGGGACCTGTTCCGCTGGGCGCGCCGCGCCGATTGGGGCGATGCCTTATTGAGAGATTGAGTTGGAACCAAAGCGATGAAGATCAGTCTGGTCCAGTTACGTCTGCTGCAAGCTGTCGCCGAAACCGGCAGCGTCGGTGCTGCGGCGCGCCAGCTGGGTCTGACGCAATCAGGAGCCAGTCAGGCGATTGCGACGCTGGAAAAGATGCTGGGCCTTGACGTGCTGGCGCGCAAACGAGACGGCGCAACCCTGACCGCCTTTGGCCAGTCTATCCTCGACGATGCCAGGACCGCTCTTGCAGCGGTGGAGCGGATAGAGCTGCAAGCACGAAGCAGTGTTTCAGCGGGCCCCGAACGGCTCCGTATTGCGGCCATTCCAAGCCAACTCGAATATGTTTTGCCCGGTTTGCGGAAAGTTTTTCAGCGGCTCTATCCGGCTATTGAACTCAGCGCTTTCGAAGGCGGACATGATGTCGTGAGCCAGTGGGTGCGGGACGGCATTGCCGATCTTGGCATAACCTCGCTGCCCACACCGGAGCTGGAAGCGTGCGACATTGGTCAGGAGGAGCTTGTCGTGGTGGGACGCAGCGACGATCCATTCATGCGGCACGACAGGGTCGCCGTCGAGACCCTGCGGGATCGCCAGCTGATTGCCGCCGCAGGCTGTGAGATGATCATCGACCGCATCATTCACGGCGATGGTAAGACCTGCAGCGAGCAGGTACGCACCCGTGATGTGGCCACCGTGCTGGAAATGGTGCGGCATGGTATTGGCACCACGCTTTTATCGGAGATCAGCCTGCCGGGTGCGGACCTGCACGGATTGCGGGCGCTCCGTCTCAATCCGCCGACATTTCGCACTGTCTATATCGTATTTCGGGCGGACAGTCCGGTCCGCCATCTGGTCGAACGGTTCTGCGATGTGGCGCAGGATGCCAAAAGCAAAACGGCATAAGAAACTCTAATATCTCATATCTCGCTTATCCGTGGTGTCCGTCGCGGCGAAGAGTGCAATAGTCCGGCTCTTCTTCGACAATCCCGCAGCGAGCAACCATGACCGCCATCGCCGACAACAATCCGACACGTTCGACATCTGATACCATACGCGGTCTGGCCTGGGGGCTTTCCGGGGTTCTGGTATGGTCCGGATCATTCGTTTTGACACGTTTCGGGTTCAAGACCGCGCTTACGCCTTTCGATATCATCGCTTTGCGCTTTGGCGTGGCGGGGCTGGTGCTGCTGCCGATTGTTGTCCTGAAGGGCTTTGGCTTTCGACAGCTTGGGCTGCCGGGCTTTGTGCTGCTGGTTTCCGGCGCAGGTGCGCCTTATGCCCTGATGACCGCCTATGGTCTGCAATTTGCCCCCGCATCCCGTGCGGCAGCGCTCATTCCGGGCATCATGACAGTGCTCGTGGCCATTCTGGGCGTGGTGCTTCTGGGAGAACGTCTTGCAATGTCGCGCTGGCTGGGGGTGGTTCTGATCCTGATCGGCAGCATGCTGATCGCCGGGCTGTCGCAACTGGGCGGGCAGGAAATGATCGGACACATCGCCTTCTTCGCAGCGGCGCTGATATGGGCGATCTATGTCATGGTGTTTCGCAGCAAGGGGATGGACGGGCTGCACGCGACGGCGCTTTCAGCGGTCGCCTCGGCCCTGTTCTATCTGCCGATCTATGCGCTTTTTCTGCCCAAGGGGCTTGGTGCAACATCCTGGGGCGATATCACCCTGCAAGGGTTTTATCAGGGCGTTCTCACTTCGGCCTTTGGCGTCTTTGCCTTCAACCGCGCTGTTGTTCTGCTGGGAACGGCGGCCGGGGCTGCACTTTCGGCGCTGATCCCCGTCATCACGCTGGTTCTTGCCCTTGTCCTGCTTGGCGAAGTGCCGGGCTTTACCGACACGCTCGCCGCGCTCCTGACCAGTGTCGGTGTGCTGGCACTGAACAGGAAGGGCAAAAAGCCGGTCGCGTCATGAAGCCTGCAGAACGACGCGCGGGGCAGGGCGGTTGATGATGAATACCATCGCCGCCGCAGCAAGGCACATGGCGCCAGCCAGAACGAGTGCTGGCGTATAGCTGTCATAGTCGGTGCGGACGAAGCCCGCAAAACCGGCGGCGGCAGCGGCGCCAATCTGGTGGCCTGTGAACACCCAGCCGAAGACCAGACCGGCCTTTTCCGGGCCGAAACGTTCGGCGGCGAGCTTCACCGTCGGCGGTACGGTTGCGACCCAGTCGAGACCGTAGAAGACGGCGAACAGCGCCAGTTCATAAACCGAGAAGTCGGTGAAGGTCAGATAGATCAGCGACAGGCCGCGCAGCGCATAGAACCAGAACAACAGCCAGCGATTGTCGAAACGGTCGGAGAGCCAGCCGGACATGATCGTGCCGATCAGGTCGAATGCGCCGATGACTGCGAGGATTCCGGCTGCACCAACCGGCGCGATGCCGTAGTCACCGCAAAGCGTGATCCAGTGGGTCTGGATGAGGCCGTTGGTCGAGAAACCGCAGACGAAGAAGGTCAGGAACAGCACCCAGAAAGTGGAGGTCGAGGACGCTTCGCGCAGGGTCACCAGCGGCGAGGCAAGCATGGCGCCAAAGCTCTTCTTCGGTTCAGGTGCTGGCAGCGGAGCCGTGCGGCCATAGGGCTTCAGGCCGATATCTGCCGGGTGATCGCGCATCAAAGCGAGAACCAGCAACAGCGCAACGGTCAGGAATCCGATGACGATGGTAAGCGATGCGCGCCAGCCAATGGTCTGGCTGACACTGGCGAGGATCGGCATGAAAACCAGCTGGCCAGTGGCATTGCTGGCGGTCATCAGGCCGACCACGAGGCCACGGCGCTTTTCAAACCAGCGGGCGGCAACCGTTGCACCCAGCACGAGCGCGGTCATGCCGGTGCCGACACCGATCACGACGCCCCAAAGGCCCACCATCTGCCATTCCTCCGTCATAAAGATGGAGCCGAGAAGGCCGCTGGCGATCAGGATCAGCGCTGCGGTCACAACGCGGCGCAGGCCGAACTGGTTCATGAAGGCGGCCGCAAACGGTCCCATCAGGCCGAACAGAACCAGACGAAGCGCCATGGCAAAGGAGATATTGGCGTTGGTCCAGCCGAATTCGCGCTGGAGCGGTTCGATCAATATGCCTGCCGACCCCATGGCGGCAGCCGTTGCCAGCATGGTCAGGAAGGTAATGGCGGCGACAACCCATCCGTAATGGATGTTTCTCTGTTCGAGAACGCGTGCGAGGCGGGCAGATATCATCTTGAGCGCTTTCGGTTAGGGGCATTTTTGCAAAAATGGCCACGGATAGGAAGGCGAGCTTCTTTGCGCGTAGCCGCAGAAGCGCGCTCCGTCATTGTTTCCAGTCAAGTCAGTTCAGTTAGAGGGTCGCGTCCAGCGGGCTTCAGAGTGCCTGAAGCAGCGCCTGCAACTGTTCGACCCCGTTATTTCCAAGTTTTTCTTCGATTTCTTCCTGGGCTTTATCCCAGAGCGGACCACCACGGGTGAGAAGCTCCCGGCCCGTATCGGTCAATCTGATATTGGTTTCGCGATGGTCTTCGCCCTGGCCGGGCTCAACCAGTCCCATGCGCTGCAACACCTTGGCGTTGCGCCCCATCGTGGAGCGATCAAGCTCCGCCGTGCGCGCCAGTTCGGTGATCGACAGTGTGCCCGCGCGGTCAAGCCGACGCAGCAGGCTGAACTGTGCGACATTGATGCCAAGCGGCGCCAGCGCCTCGTCATAGATGGCGGAGGTTTTGCGCGATGCCTGACGCAGAAGTATGCAGAAACAAGAATGTGCCATAATGCGGGTATATACCCGCAAATGAATTCTGGCAAGCATTCATTGCTGGAGCAGGAAGGATCCTGTCAGCGTGGTGATGGCCATGAGAGGCCTATTATACCGCGATATGCGCGGTTTCCTTGACTTCTTCCATGACGGCATAGGTGTGAGATTCCCGCACGCCCGGCAGAGAAAGAAGCGCTTCGGACAGGAAACGGCGATAATGATCCATGTCGGAAACGCGGGCCTTGACGAGATAGTCGAAGCCGCCTGCCACCATATGGCATTCGAGAACGTCTGGATTGTTGCGCGTGAACGTCGCGAAGGTCTCGAAGACTTCCGGCGTTGTGCGGTCGAGCTTGATCTCGATGAAAACCAGCATGGCGCGGTCGAGCATCTTGGGCGACAGCCGTGCCGAATAGCCCAGAATATAGCCTTCCCGGGTCAGGCGCTTGACGCGTTCGGCAGTCGCTGTCTGCGAGAGATTGATGCGATCGGCAAGCTCGGTATTGGTCAGGCGCCCGTTCTCCTGAAGGGCCTGTAGGATGTTCCTGTCCATGGCATCAAGGTTCTTCATGCGTGTGTCCCCAACTGGTCGCCTGTTTGCGGCGACTCTTTTCTTCATGCGTTCGTTCTGAATTAAGTCACGGGAATGAATCTGAAATCCGCGCTGGGCGCAAGACGAAACTTGTTCAGAAGGCTGACAAATTTGCGGGGACTGGTGCGCCATGTCCCAAATACGAACAGGCGGCTCCGAATCAATTACTAGTTGCCAAGTATATGCAACTCATGGTAGTGATTAGCCATACTGAAAGTCGTATTACACGTATAAATTTAGTCATTTGGGGGGCGAGGAGCCTCGTTTTGATCAGGCAAGGCACCCCGCTTCCTTGTCTGTATGTCCTCATTAAGGACAGGGAAAAGTCCGGACCTTCCGTGGTGTCCGGACTTTTCTTTTTTCGGTTCCGAGGGCTTAGCATAATTCTGACAGGTATAGGCCTGACAACAATGACAGGGTAGGCTCATCGGGGCCGGGTATCGGGTCTGTCGGGAAAAATGCGAGGCCACAATTTTCCGGTTGCAAGCCGCCCGGCGGGGCGCTAACACTAGCGCCCATGAACATTTCGCACATTCGCATCAACGGTTGGTGGTGGGCTCGCTAAAAGCGGCCACGCAGGCGTTTGCGCATATGCGTTCAGGAGACAGGGCCGCTGGGATTATCCGGGCGGCCTTTTTGTTTGGCTGCCCGAATAGGACCGAAGCCCGGAATTATTCGAAAACCAAAGCAATTGGGATTAGCCGACCATGAATGCGAAGATAGCGGATAGCGAGATATTTCAGCACGAAACGGCTGGCGGCATTGTCGTCGAGCGCGTGCGCCATCTCACTGCGTATAAGGGCGCCATCGAAACCTATATCGATGTGCTCAATGAAAGACGCGGTGCGGTGTTCTCATCCAACTACGAATATCCGGGCCGCTATACGCGATGGGATACGGCAATCGTCGATCCGCCAGTGGTGATCACGTCGCGCCAGCGCACCATGCGCATTGAAGCGTTGAACGCCCGTGGCGTCATCCTGCTGCGCCCCATTCTCGATACAGTGCAGGCTTTGGGCGAAGTGACGGTGGATACGTCCACGCAGGATCGCATCGAGCTGACCATTGCGGAGCCGACCGGCACATTTACCGAAGAAGAGCGTTCGCGCATGCCTTCGGTGTTCACGGTGCTGCGCGCCATTGTCGGGCTGTTCTTCTCGGAAGAAGATGCCAATCTCGGCCTTTACGGTGCCTTCGGTTACGATCTGGCGTTCCAGTTCGACCCGATCCAGTACAAGCTCAAGCGCCCGGAAACCCAGCGCGATCTGGTGCTGTTCATTCCCGACGAGATCTTTGTCGCCGACCACTATGCAGCACGCGCCTGGGTCGATCGTTATGAATTCACCTGCGGCGGTTCCTCGACGCATGGTCTTGCGCGGGCAACGCCTGCCGAGGCGTTCAAGCCTTCGGAACGTACATTGCCGCGTGGCGATCACAATCCGGGCGAATATGCCAAGCTGGTCGAGCGCGCCAAGGATAGTTTCAAGCGCGGCGATCTGTTCGAGGTCGTGCCGGGTCAGACCTTCTATGAGCGTTGCCACACTGCACCGTCGGAAATCTTCCGTCGCCTGAAGACGATCAATCCGTCGCCTTATTCCTTCTTCATCAATCTGGGCGAGAACGAATATCTGGTTGGCGCATCGCCGGAAATGTTCGTGCGCGTCAATGGCCGTCGCATCGAAACCTGCCCGATTTCGGGCACGATCAAGCGCGGCGAGGATGCGATTTCGGATTCGGAGCAGATTCTGAAACTGCTCAATTCCAAGAAGGATGAGTCCGAGCTGACCATGTGTTCGGATGTGGATCGCAACGACAAGAGCCGTGTCTGCGAGCCGGGTTCGGTGCGGGTGATTGGTCGCCGCCAGATCGAAATGTATTCGCGCCTGATCCATACGGTTGATCATATTGAAGGTCGCCTGCGTGACGGTATGGATGCTTTCGACGGTTTCCTCAGCCATGCATGGGCTGTGACCGTGACCGGCGCGCCGAAATTGTGGGCGATGCGTTTCCTTGAGGAAAACGAGCGCAGCCCGCGTGCATGGTATGGCGGCGCCATCGGCATGATGCATTTCAACGGCGACATGAATACCGGTCTCACGCTGCGCACCATCCGCATCAAGGATGGCGTGGCTGAAATCCGTGCCGGTGCAACGCTGCTGTTTGATTCCAACCCGGAAGAAGAAGAGGCGGAAACCGAGCTGAAGGCTTCGGCGATGATCGCGGCTGTGCGTGAGGCGCAGAAGAGCAATCATGTTGCTGAAGAACGTGTGGCCGCCAAGGTAGGCGAGGGCATCTCGGTCCTGCTGGTGGATCACGAAGATTCCTTCGTACACACGCTGGCCAATTATTTCCGCCAGACGGGCGCAACCGTATCGACGGTGCGCTCGCCAGTCGCCGACGACATTTTCGACCGCGTCAATCCTGATCTCGTGGTGCTTTCGCCGGGGCCGGGTTCACCGCAGGATTTCGACTGCAAGGCAACCATCGACAAGGCGCGCAAGCGCGAACTGCCGATCTTCGGCGTCTGCCTTGGCCTTCAGGCTCTGGCGGAAGCCTATGGCGGCACGTTGCGCCAGTTGCGTATTCCGATGCATGGCAAGCCGTCGCGCATTCGCGTGTCGAAGCCGGAACGCATTTTCTCCGGTCTGCCGAAGGAAGTGACGGTCGGGCGCTACCATTCGATCTTTGCCGATCCGGAGCGTCTGCCGGATGATTTCCTCGTTACAGCGGAAACCGAAGACGGTGTGATCATGGCTTTCGAGCATAAGAAGGAACCGGTGGCGGCTGTTCAGTTCCACCCGGAATCGATCATGACACTCGGTCATAATGCCGGTATGCGCATAATCGAGAATGTGGTGACGCATCTGGCGGGCAAACACAAAAAAGCGCGCCGCAGCAACTACTGAAAAGGCGCTTCATCGCGTTGATATTCAACCGGTCGCAGTCACCCTGCGGCCGGTTTTGTTTTGGGATTTCGACGGTGCGTTTCCGCGGCTTGCTCTGGCAACGCATTTTCAACTGTAATGCCTTGCATTTGCAGGAAAAATTAAATGCGATAACTGGAAAAACAGGGGTACGAACTTCGATTGTTCTGGGGTATAGAGCGGTCATTGAAGCACATCCCAAAAAGTGTGAAACGGTTTTTGGACAAGATGCGCTTTAGACAATGCAGTTGCATAGGACTGACCGGCTCTGAAAGCTAATTTCAAGCCAAAGCCGGTGCGCATGAGCCCAATATGCATGAGCCTGAATTGATCAAGGTCCGGTTTTTGGGCCTGTCTCGGGCAGTAATTAGATAAATCAAAGGTTCGTCATGGACGCGAGTGCAAGAGTTCGGCGGCTAGCCGCATGGTCGATTCCCATTGCCTTTGGGGTGATGGGGCTGAAATATGTGGCCTATATGCTCACCGGCTCGGTGGCGCTCTATTCCGATGCGCTCGAATCCATCGTCAATGTCATCGCGGCAGTGGGCGCCTGGTGGGCGATCAGCGTGAGCTATAAGCCCGCCGATGAAAATCACCCGTTCGGTCATCACAAGGCGGAATATATTTCGGCGGTTGTCGAGGGCGTTTTGATCACCGTTGCGGCGCTGTTGATCTTCCGCGAGGCTTGGTTTGCCTTGCAGACCCCGCGCCAGCTCGAAGCACCATGGCTTGGCCTCGGCATCAACACAGTTGCCGCTGTCGTCAATGGCGTCTGGGCCACACTCCTGATCCGTACCGGGCGTGCGGCACGGTCTCCAGCGCTGGAAGCCGATGGCAAGCACATCATGACCGACGTATTCACGTCGCTGGGCGTGCTGGTCGGTCTGGTGGGTGCTGTCGTCACCGGTTGGGCAATCCTCGATCCGCTGCTCGCCATTGTCGTGGCGCTGAATATTCTGTGGCAGGGCTGGCATGTGATCAACTCGTCGGTGCAGGGATTGATGGATATTGGCGTCGAGCCAGCCGAGGAAATGCGCATTCGCGATGTCATTTCGTCCAATGCAGCAGGCGCCATTGAAGTGCACGATCTGAAAACGCGTATCGCCGGGCGCGTTACCTTCATCGAGTTTCATCTGGTTGTGGCTGCGGACATGAGCGTCGGCGATGCGCATGTGATCTGCGACCGCATTGAAGATGCCCTGAAAGAACAGATCGGCAGCGCCCGCGTCGTCATCCATGTTGAACCGGAAGACGAGGCGAAATTGCCTTTGGGTACAAGTGCGGTTCCCTTCGCTTGATTGAAATACCGTGCTGACCGAAGCAACTGGCGTAAATGCATCTTGCATCGGTCAAATCGCGCGTGTAAAAGCTTGACCATGATGACGAAGAACGCAACATCTCTGGGACATTCGGCTGCCGCCACTGGCGCGCGCGTCGATGTTTGCGTTCTCAACTCGCTTCTTACCCTCGGCCTTAGCGGCGATCGCCGGGCTCGTTGAAGGAGCGTCCGGCGGTCGAAAACGGTCCCGCTGGCCTGTGCTCCTTTTCATAAAACCCTTACAATCGATCATGAATATCCGTGCTTGACGGGCTTTAATGCCGTCCAGAAGCCGGGAGGAAACGAGAAATGAACCAGTCCGTTATCACGCCGCAATCCGTCGCCGAAGCCGAACGTAAAGGCATGCGGGACGCAGCCACCAAATATTCGCCATTCCCGGCTCCCAAGCTCGACGACCGTACCTGGCCATCCAAGCGCATCGAAAAAGCGCCGATCTGGTGCTCGGTCGATCTGCGCGACGGCAATCAGGCTTTGATCGACCCGATGGGTCACGACCGCAAGGAGCGCATGTTCCGCTTGCTGGTCGATATGGGTTTCCCGGAAATCGAAATCGGCTTTCCATCTGCCTCGCAGACGGATTTCGACTTCTGCCGCTGGGCGATTGAACAGGGCAATGTGCCGGACGAGCTGGATTTGCAGGTTTTGGTGCAGTGCCGTCCTGAACTGATCACCCGTACGTTCGAAGCTTTGGAAGGCGCAAAGACGCCGATCATCCACTTCTACAATTCCACCAGCGAATTGCAGCGTCGCGTGGTTTTCGCCAAGGATGTTGGCGGGATCAAGCAGATCGCGACCGATGCCGCCAAGATGATCATGGATATGGCGGCCAAGGCAGGTGGCGGCTATCGCTTCCAGTATTCGCCGGAAAGCTTTACCGGCACCGAGCTGGATGTGGCGCTGGAAATCTGCAATGCGGTCATCGAGATCGTGAAGCCGACAGCGGACAACAAGCTGATCGTCAATCTGCCGTCCACGGTGGAAATGAACACGCCGAATGTCTATGCCGACCAGATCGAATGGATGTGCCGCAATCTCGACAATCGCGAAAACCTGATCATTTCGCTGCACCCGCATAATGACCGCGGTACGGGCATCGCTGCGACGGAACTGGGCCTGATGGCCGGTGCCGATCGCGTCGAAGGCACCTTGTTTGGCAATGGCGAACGCACCGGCAATGTGGATGTGGTAACGCTGGCGTTGAACATGTACACGCAGGGCATCGATCCCGAGCTGGATTGCACGGACATCAATCGCATGAAGGATGTCTATGAATATTCGAACCAGCTGAAGATCGCAGAGCGTCACCCCTATGTCGGCGAGCTGGTCTATACCGCTTTCTCCGGCTCGCATCAGGATGCGATCAACAAGGGCATGAAGGCGCGCAAGTCGGCCAATTCGCCGGTTTGGGAAGTGCCTTATCTGCCGATCGACCCGCAGGACGTTGGCCGTTCCTACGAAGCGATCATCCGCATCAATTCGCAGTCGGGCAAGGGCGGCATCGCCTATATCCTGCAGGCCGATTACGGTTTGAACCTGCCGCGCAATCTGCAGGTCGAGTTCCGCGAAATCATCCAGCAGATCACGGACGACGAAGGCAAGGAATTGCCGTCCAAGCGCATTCATGAAGAGTTCCAGAAACTCTATGTGACGCAGCCGGATGCCCGCATCAAGTTCGTGGATCACCACACCATCCCGGATCCTGAACAGAAGGGTCGCCGCATTCTCACTGCCGAAATTACCGATAACGGCGTGACCAAGAATATCGAAGGCAAGGGCACCGGTCCGATTGACGGCTTTGTCGACGCGCTGTCGAAATATCTCGGCGTGAAGATGTCGGTCGTGGATTATTCCGAACATTCGCTCCAGCAGGGTTCGGATGCATCGGCCATCTCCTATGTTGAAATGGCGCATCCGGGCGGTAAGCTGTTCGGTGCCGGCATCAACGACAATATCGTCAGCGCATCGCTGGAAGCCATCGTATCGGCGGCCAACCGGGTGATCGGTCAGTAACCGAAGGCTATTGAACGAAAAAGGCGGCACACTGTGCCGCCTTTTTCATTTGTAGAGTTCCTGCTCGGATATCTTGAAAATGCGCTCGCTTGCATCTTCGATGCCGTGCTGTTCCCAGAGGCAATGCCAGCCGCCATCCAGCTTGCGGTCGATGTTGAAGAGATTGTAGCGGGCAGGCGGCTTGTGGCCGCCATAGTTCTGACTGGCCGACGGGACGCAGATCACAGGCATTTTGCCGTTGGTTCCGTCGATTTCATATTTCGTCGCCAGATGCGTGTGGCCGTGAATGACCAGTTCCGCGCCATGCTTGCGGATGATCTTTTGAAAACGGCGGATGCCGTAAAGTCGCTTGTGGGTCGGCGTTGCACCGTGGATCGGCGGATGATGGATCATCACGACCCGGAAATGCCCGCGCGCACCTGCCTCATCGAGCGTGGCGGCAAGACGCTTGGCCTGCGCGGAGCGGAAATCGCCGCTTGCCATGAAAGGTGCTGTGGCGCGGGCCGACGAGACGCCGATCATCGCGACATCATCGCGCACACGCATATAAGGAAATTGCGGGCGTTTGCCCTTGTTGTCGATGCCGTCGCCGCGCATCCACGGTTCCCATTTGCGGCAGGACCGGTCGAGCGCGCCGGGGACATAGGCATCGTGATTGCCGGGCACGACCGAGACATCATCCGGGTTGCCCAGTTTCGACAGCCAGTCGGCGGCGATATCTATTTCCAGATTGAGAGCCAGATTGACCAGATCGCCAGTGACGGCAATATGATTCGGCGCTTGCGTCAGCATATCGGCTACAAGTTTATCGAGCACCGTTCCGTGCATTGCACCCTTGCGGTTGCGCAGCCAGTTGATATAACCGGTGATACGCTTCGAGGCCAATTCGCGATATCTCACACGCGGCAGTGGCGAAAGGTGGATATCGGAGATGTGAGCGAGGCGAAACATAAGGCCCGTTTACTGGATAATTTCTAAAATAGAAACCGTGTTTAGCGACTTTTTGTTGATGCGATTGCTGCATTGATAACTGCATATAATGTTTGCTGGAGAGTCGGAATGCGCTTTCGTCATTTTATATTTCATTCATATTTTCTTTTGCGGCGCCCCATGACACTTGGGGTAAGGGCAATTGTGTATGATGAAAAGATTAACTCTGTTTTTTTAGTAAGACATACTTACGTACCGGGATGGCAGTTGCCGGGCGGTGGTGTAGATAGTGGGGAGACTTTTCAGCAGGCGCTAGAAAAAGAATTGCGGGAAGAGGGTAATATTGTCCTGAAAGGCCGCCCCCAACTTCTTGCGCTTTACAAGAATGCCCATGCTTCTCCACGGGATCATGTAGCACTGTATGTATGCCGTTCTTTTGAACAACTTGCGCCGAAAGTGCCCGATAGGGAGATTGCCGAGAGTGGTTTCTTTCCGCTCGACGATCTTCCGGAAGGAACCACAGCTTCAACCAAGCGGCGTTTGCAGGAAGCCCTGTATGATCTGGAGCCGCTGCCGATGTGGTAATACCACTTGTGCCCGGCGGTTTTGTTTAACGCCGGGCGGAGATACTCTGTAATACTTTGGTATAAAGGGCGCAGGATGCGCCCTTTAAAATAGTCTGAAATTAGAAGCGGTAGGTGATACCGGTGCCGATCAGCCATGGATTGAGCTTGGCTTTGCCGCTCAGTTCCTGCCCGCCAACGGTGACGTCGAATTTCGGTTCGAGGAACAGCTTTTTCACGTCGAAGTTCAAGCCCCAATGTTCGTCGATCATATAGTCCACACCGAACTGGAGTGCGCCGCCAAACGTGTTCTTGACCTTCAGATAGTCGGCGCTGCCTGCATCCTGATTGTAGAAGATGGTGTAATTGACGCCTGCACCGACATAGGGCTTGAACGCGCCGAAATTGGTGAAGTGATATTGCAGGGTCAGGGTTGGCGGCAGAATCCAGGTCTTGCCAACGTTGCCCAGACTGCTGATGGAGCCTGCGCCGTTGATATTGGCATAGGTCGTGCCGAGAATGAGTTCGGCGGCGATATTGTCGGTGAAGTAATAGGTGATATCGAGTTCGGGCGTGATCGACTTCGAGTAGTCGAGGTCTGAACCCGGAACACCATTCACATGGCCCTTGTTTTCCGCAATCACCCCAAGGGCGCGCACGCGGATCTGCCATGGTGAAAGCGCTTCCGGTACAGCCTGAATTTCAGAGGCTGGCTGGGCGACCACAGTGTCGGCGGCAAAGGCGGCCGGGGCGGCAAATGTCAGCGCGGTTGCTGCAAGCAGCCCTTTCGCAAAACGGTTCATCAAATCTCTCCTTAGTCACAGTGCAGTCTTGGGTGTCGTCCTGGGGGATGCATCCAATCTGAACTGCGTTGCCCCGCGCCCCATTGATCAAGATCAAAGGGGCGCAAGAGAATGAGAGAGTGCTGATATTAGAAACCGCACTGTTGCAGGAAAAGCGCAGTTGCGGTCGGGGCGGTTAATTCTTCGAAAAACGATCTCTGTCATGCGGGACTGCAAAGTCGATTTCCGGGCCCATCGGCACAACGCCGGTTGGGTTGATTGTCTTGTGACTGCGGTAATAATGGCCCTTGATATGTTCCATATTCACCGTCGAGGCCACGCCCGGCACTTGATACAGTTCACGCGTGTAGTTCCACAGGTTCGGATAATCGGCGATCCGGCGCAGATTGCATTTGAAATGGCCAACATAGACCGGATCGAAGCGCAAAAGCGTCGTGAACAGACGCCAATCCGCTTCCGCCAGGCTTGAGCCTGTCAGATAACGCTGGCGGGAGAGGCGGTCTTCCAGTGTGTCGAGCGCTGCGAACAACTGCTTGAACGCTTCTTCATAAGCGTCTTGCTCGGTGGCAAAGCCAGCGCGGTAAACGCCATTGTTGATATTGGGATAGATGAAATCGTTGAGCGCATCGATCTCAGCCGCCAGCGCTTCCGGATAGAAGTCGAGCGAGGCATCGCCGAATTCATTGAAAGCCGTATTGAGCATGCGGATGATTTCCGACGACTCGTTGGAAACGATCGTCTGGCGTTGCTTGTCCCACAGGACCGGCACAGTCACGCGGCCGGAATAGTTGGGATCGGCGCGGGTATAGATTTCATAAAGGCGCTTGGAGCCGTACAGATCATCACCGGTGCTGCCGGTGGTGCCGTAAAAGGTCCAGCCTTCTTCCACCATCAGAAAATCCACGACCGAAACCGAGATGACTTCTTCCAGTTTCTTCAGTGCGCGAAAAATCAGCGTGCGATGCGCCCATGGGCATGCATAGGAAACATAAAGATGATAGCGGCCCGGCTCGGCCTTGAACCCGCCTTCGCCAGTCGGACCAGCGCTGCCGTCCGCGGTTATCCAGTTGCGGAATTGCGATTTTGAGCGTTCAAAGCGGCCTTTTGTGCTCTTGGTGTCGTACCAGACATCCTGCCACTTGCCATCGACCAGAAGTCCCATGTGATTTCTCCTTTTGGCAGCTAAGCATTTCCAGCAAAAGTGCGAAGCGGTTTTGCGTGGGATAATGCGTTGAACAAATAGATCGAAACGGCGGCATTTACAGCATCTCAACTCGTAAACAGTGCGTCACGCTGCCAAAAAGAGAAGTTGAAACTACCATTTTGAAAAAAATGGTTTTACCTCTGCTCAATTTGGTGTAATGGGAGTTCCAATTTGCGATCATCCAATGTTCGATCGCCCAGGAGACACGTAATGGAAATGCTTTTCATCCGACGATGAAACTTGGACCGCACTGCCAGCGCGGAATGCATTCCATTGACCTGACGGTCCCTGAAGTCTCCAATTGTGATCTTAAGCCCATGCAGCAGCTTGAACTGACCTACGCGCAGGAATGCCCGGCGCACGACATTGAAATCGAAGCCATCAATGCCGAAGCTTTCGGACCGGGACGCTTTACACGCGCCGCCCATTTCATCCGTGAAGGCGGCCCGCATGATCTGAGCCTTTCCTTCGTTGCCTTGATGGGCGGCATAGTGGTGGGTTCCGTGCGGCTGACACCGGTTGTGATCGGCAAGACACCTGCACTGTTGCTGGGGCCGCTTGCCGTGCGGCCTGAATGGAAGAAGCGGGGCATTGGCGGCACGCTGATGCGCCAG
The DNA here is from genome assembly GCF_052045675.1 of Brucella sp. 22210. Lineage (NCBI taxonomy): Bacteria > Pseudomonadati > Pseudomonadota > Alphaproteobacteria > Hyphomicrobiales > Brucellaceae > Brucella > Brucella sp. 22210. Next base: position 320,773 of record NZ_JBQEPD010000002.1, on the reverse strand, counting down.
TCGCTGGAAGCGGCGACGAAGGCGGGACACAAGCTGGTCATTCTGGTGGGTGACGAACCTTATTATGGCCCGTTCGGCTTCAAGATAGTGCCGCACGGCTCCATGGTCATGCCCGCACCGGTCGATCCGCGCCGGATGCTTGCCTGCGAACTCACCGCCGGTGCCGCAAGCGGCGTCAGCGGCATTGTGCGCCACGCCAACCGGGCCTGATTTTCCGTTTAATCTTTGATTTGTGGGAACGTTTGCTTTCCCCTTATCCTGAGGAGCCGTCGAAGACGGCGCATCATCCTGAGATTTTTGAAGGATCGAAGGAGAGGGGAAACCAGCGCGTGCCTCGTCCTTCGACACGGTGCTTAGCACCTGCTCAGGATGAGGGGGTAACGAGGTGTAGACGAAGAATGGTGTGCGAGGGCGGATTACCGCCCTTCGCGATACCACATGCCGCCAAAGACCAAGAGCAGGGCAGCGAGCGCCAGGAAGCCGGAGAACAACGGCAAGCGGTTCACGCTTTTGAGCTGCGTGTCGGTGGTTTCACGCAGGCCGATCCAGTCATTGCCGCTGGCTGTGCGATTGGCGGCAACCGCCGTAATCGACGGCACCCGCACGGCGCTGTCGGCACTTGCACGCACGCGATGGACTGAACCGCCGGTCGCTTCAGCAATGGGTTTCAGGCGATCCACGGTTGAAATGCTGTCGGCAAATTCCGGTGCATCGACGGGTCCGACATGGGCCAGCGTCTCCAGATCGCCGTTCTTGATCCGGAAGACGCCGATTTCGTCGGTTTGCAGCGAACCGTCGAACAGACCCGGCTTGTTCTGTGCGAGATTGACCTGCAATGTCTTGCCAGCAGGCGTTGTGACGGTCGCGGTGCCCGGATTATCGCCCATCGTTTGACGGTGAATGCTCAAAGTGCGGCCATTGCCTGCAGCGGTGAGCGCTTCTTCTTCCAGTTCCGGCTCCTGCATCAGCCAGTGCGCAATGCGGCGATAGAGCGCCGCATAGGGGCCGCCGCCTTCAAAGCCGCGTGCCCATAGCCAGCCCTGATCGGACAGGAACATGCCGACGCGGCCTTTTCCAACGCGATTGAGTACCAGAAGCGGCTTGTTGTCCGCACCGCTCATCACCGTTTCGCCCTGCGGCGCGGTGATGTCGATGGTGCGGAACCAGCGGCTCCAATGGGGCGGTTCCTGCTCGCTGCCATCAAGGCCGCGTGTGACGGGGTGGCGTTTGCCGAGATCGGTCAGGCGGGGATAGAACGCTTTTTCGGTCACCGTGCCGGTCGGCATGGCGGGCAGGGCGTTGTAAAGCGGCGTGCGGGCAATCGACATTTCGCCTGCATATTCCGGCCCGGCTGCAACCAGCAGCGCGCCGCCATTTTCCACATATTGCGCGATGTAATCGTAATAGAGCAGCGGCAGCACATCGCGATGCTGGTAGCGATCCAGAATGATGAGATCGAACTCGTTGACCTTGTCCACGAAAAGCTCGCGCGTCGGGAAGGCGATCAGCGACAATTCATTGATCGGCGTGCCGTCCTGCTTTTCCGGCGGGCGCAAAATGGTGAAGTGGACGAGATCCACGGCGGCGTCGGATTTCAGCAGATTGCGCCAGGTGCGCTCGCCATTATGCGGCTCGCCGGAGACGAGCAGCACGCGCAGATTTTCGCGAATACCGTCGACGGTTGCGACCGCACGGTTGTTGGCCTCGGTCACTTCACCCGGAATCGCGGGCGTGGCAATTTCAACGATATTCACACCGGCGCGTGGCAAGGTGATGGTGACAGATGTTTCCTGCCCCACCTGCGCCTGTTCCTGAGAAACCGCTTCGCCATTGACGCGGATTTCTACCGGCGCAGGGCTGCCGAGATTTTTGCCTTCGTCGATGACCGTGAACGACATTTCAAGCGGCTTGCCGCTGATGCCGTAGCGTGGAGCCTTGTTGAAGCGGATGCGACGGTCGAATTCGTCCGGTTTGCCCGTCACCAGCCCATGTAAAGGCGCGTCGAAGCCCAGCGCATTCTTGTTGGCGGGCGTATCGTGCACCTGTCCGTCGGTGATCATGATCGCGCCCGCAACGCGGGTTGGCGGCACGTCGAGCAGCGCCCGCGCCAGCGGCCCGAAAAGCCGCGTCGCATAGCCATCCTCGTTTTCGTCAGGCTTGCCGGTTTCCACCACGCGCGTTTCAAATTGCGGCATGGTGGCAAGCTGATCCTGCACGGCTTTCAAAGCGGCATCGGTGTCGGCGCGGCGGTTCCCAAGTTCCTGACTCTGGCTCCGGTCCACCACGACAGCGACGACACTTTTCAGCGGCTCGCGCTCTTCATTGATTACCACGGGGTTGAAGAGCGCCAAGGCAAGGGCTGCGGCGGCCAGAAGACGGATCAACCCGCCGCGCATGCGCAGGGCGACAGTTGCCAGAACCAGCAATGCCAGCGGCACGAGAATGCCGATGAGCCATGGTGTTGAGAGGAACGGCTCGAATTCGATATTCATGCCCGCCTCCTAACGCCGTAAGTTCCTATCTGTACGGACCGTAACGCTTCCCCCTGATCCTGAGATGCGGAGCGAAGCGAAGCCTCGAAGGGTGAGGGCAGGCACTGCGCATTTCCCTTCGCCCATCGATCCTTCGACAAGCTCAGGATATTGCGCCGTCTTTGATGGCTCCTCATGATGAGGGAAAAAGAGAACCGGGACTGGGCGATGACATGGTTGCAAAACATCATGCTCTAATTCCCCAGCCGCTCGAGCAGGGCCGGAACATGGACCTGATCGGACTTGTAATTGCCGGTGAGCATGTACATCACGATATTGACGCCGCCGCGAATGGCATAGATGCGCTGCATCGGGTCGTTCGGCACGGTGGGGAGCAGGGGATTGCCCTGATCATCCACGGCCCATGCGCCTGCCAGATCATTGGCGGTGATCATGATCGGCGTCACGCCGTCGCCGGTTCTAACCGGACGGTCGTGCGGCGAGGCATTGGGGGCTGTCGCCTCCACCCAGAGCGGGCTTCCCTCATAACGACCCGGAAAATCCGGCATGATGAAGAAGGATTTCGTCAGGACGTGATCGTCGGGCACGGGTTCGAGCGGCGGCACATTCATGTCGTCGAGAATGGCCCGCAGGCGCTGATTGGCTGGCGAGACCGATGGATCAAGGCTCGCGCCCGACTGCAACTGGTCGCGCGTATCGAACAGCACTGTGCCGCCCTGCTGCATATAGGCGTCCACCTTGGCAATGGCTTCAGGGCTTGGCATCGGTGCATTCGGGTCTATCGGCCAATAGATCAGCGGATAGAAGGCCAGTTCATCCTTGGATGGGTCAACGCCGATCGGGTCGCCGGGTTCCAGCGCCGTCTTGTCGGTCAGCGCAAAGGTCAGACCTTTCAGACCGGCCTTGCTGATATTGTCGGTCTCGGCACTGCCGGTGATGATATAGGCAAGATGGGTCTGCGAAACCGAGCCGATGATCGCTTCATCGCCCGGCTTGCTGTCGTCATGAATTTGTGGCGGCTGTGGCGACGCTGCTTGTGCAAAGGCGCGGTCATGACCAGCAGACAAGGCGGCAAGGCTTCCCGCGAGCAGCAAAGCAATCCCTGCCGTTTTGGCGCGCACTTTCATGCGGCGGCGGAACGCGCCACGCAGCCACAGCATCAGCAGGGAATCGAGCGCCAGAAGCATCGCGGCAGCGGCAAAGAACGGCCCTGCCAGCGATATCGACTGATCTGCCGTATAGGAGACGGGCGTGACGCCGACTGAGAGGGTCGGCTGGCGGATCGGCTCCAGCTTGGTGTTGCTGTCGGCGAAAATGTTGAGTGCTTTCAAACCGTCCTCATTGCCGTAGAAACCGGGCGGCGTGTTGATGCTGACACTGGCCTCTTTGTTGCGCTCGACGATCAGCGGCTTGGCCTCCGAGGTTGGCGGCGTTAGCGCACCGGCGGCTGAAAGCAGCTGGAACGGCGGCAGTGAAACAGCATCCTGATTGTCCTGCGCGCCGGTGCGCTGCGACAGCGACACGATGCGGCGTAGCATTTCCACGAAGGAGCCGGAAATCGGCAGGCTCGACCATGTGGCGTCCGGCGAAATATGGAACAGCACGATATTGCCGCGACCGCGCTGCTGACCTGTGACCAATGGGGTGCCGTCCTGAAGGATGGCATAGGCCTTGTCGTTGAGATCGAAAGACGGTTCGGCCAGCACCTGACGGTTGACATTGACATCTTCAGGGATCGGCAATCCGGCAAAAGGGCCCTTTTCCGGGAATGCGCGCAGCTTCTGCGGTTCAGACCAGGACAAGGTGCCGCCAAGCGCACGCTCGCCCTTGCGCAACCTTACCGGAAGCAGCGGATCATTGTCGCTCGCGCTTGCCAGACGTGGTCCGGCAAAGCGCACCAGCGTGCCGCCTTCTTCCACCCATGCGGAAATCCGCTCTGCGACAGGCGGCGGCAAGTTGCCGATATCGGCCATGATGAGAATGGACGGCTTGGCATCCAGCAGTTCGGGGACCGACTGAAGCAGATCGGCGGAACGCGGCTCAATCAGATTGGCGTAAGGCGTCAGGGCGCGCTTGATGTAATGCAGCGGTGACAAAAGCGGCTGCGCGAGATCGCCGTCGCCGCTGGCAATCAGGCCGATGGTGCGCCGCTCGGACCCGGCATCGATCAGATGCGTTGCACCTGCCTGTTCGACACCGTCGATGCGGATCAGGCGGAAATCGTTGCGCAGTTCGACCGGCAGATTGAAATGCGCCGTGCCTTCGGGGCTGCCCAGCGCAAAGGACAGTGGCGCTTCGGCGATGCGGCGTCCCTTGTCGTCATAGGCCGCCGCCATCAGGCTGCGCGGCATGGTCACGCCTTCCGGGCGGATTGCGGTGGCTTCGAGGCTGTCGGCCTTGTTATCCACCCCGATCAGCGCAAGGGTGCGGTCAAGATTGGCACCATACCAGAGAACATTTGCCAGATGGCCGGTCTTGTCCAATGCGGCAAAGGTCTCTTCGTCGACAGGGGACGCCAACCCGTCATTCATGAAGGCGAGGCGAACTTTGACGCCATCCGACAGGGCGGAAGCCAGCCGTTCCATCGTCGCCTTACGGTCGACTGGAATCGGGCGCGGTCGCATGGCTTGTAGCCGTTCTGTGGCGCGGGTGCCGTCATAGGGGCCGATTTCCGCATTGGCTGGTTCTGCGGTGCCAAGGATGTAAATCTGCGCGTTGGAGCCTTCCGCGTCATCGATCAGCTTTTCGGCGGCGTTGACACGCTGCTGCCAGTCTTCGGCAGCGGCCCAGCCATTATCCACTACAATGGCCAGCGGTTCCTGACCGGTCAGCGCGACAGGACGCGGGTTCCAGATCGGCGCTGCCAGCGCCATGATCACGAGTGCGGCGATTAACAGACGCAAAAGCGTCATCCACCACGGGCTTTTTGAGGGCACTTCTTCGCGCTTGAAAACCTGCGCCAGAATGCGCAGCGGCGGAAAGGTTTCTTCCTGCGGGCGCGGCGGCGTCATGCGCAGCAGCCACCAGATCACCGGCAGGGCGACCAGACCGGCTAGGATCAGTGGCGAACCAAAGGCAAGCGGCAGAAAATTCATGCGCTGGCCCCCGTTGCGCCCAATGCCCCCGTCGCGCTCAGCGCACTATGGAGACGCGCCAGCGCTTCCGCCGCCGGACGGTCGGTGCGATGCACGGAATAGCTCCAGCCGAGCCGTTTGCAGAAGTCCGACAGGGTTTGGCGCCGGGCCGTGTAAAGACGGCGATAATCCTCGGCATAGGTTTCGGCGCGACCGGCAACCAGCGTCGCGCCTGTCTCGGGATCGCGAAATTCGGTGCGACCGGAATAGGGGAAGGTTTCTTCTGCAGGATCGGCAACTTCGACCAGATGCGCACGCACACCACGCTTCGCAAGCCGGTCGAGAAGTTCTGTCAGTTCGTCGAACGGGTGCAGGAAATCGGAGACGAGAACCACTTCCGAAAAACGGCGGATCTGCGCAATATCCGGCAGCGGGCTCATGGACGCGCTGGTGGGTGCTTCATGCATGAGAGCGCCGGCAAGACGCTCCGCGCCGTTGCGGGCAGCGAAAGGCGGGATCAGTGCCGGAAAGGCGATGCGCTCGCCGGAGCGTGACAGGATTTCCGCCAACGCCAGCGTCAGCACCAGCGCGCGGGCTTCCTTGGAAACAGGCGACATTTGCGAGCGGTAGAGCATGGAGGGCGAGAAATCGCACCACAGCCACACCGTATGGGCCGATTCCCATTCGCGGTCGCGAACATAGGTATGATCGTCGCGGGCGGAGCGCCGCCAGTCGATACGCGAAAGCTGCTCGCCCTGCACATAGGGGCGGAACTGCCAGAAATTCTCGCCTGGACCACGCTTGCGCCGTCCGTGCCAGCCATTCATGACAGTGTTGACGACACGCTGGGCTTCAACCAGCAGATCGGGGATCGCCGCGGCCCGTGCACGCGCGCGGGCCAGCGTATCCTTGCGATCTGCGGTGGAAACTTGCGTGCCGATGACCATCAGACAGCAGCCTTTACCAGATTGGCGATGACATCGCGGATGTGCATGCCATCGGCGCGGGCTGCGAAATTGAGCGCCATGCGATGTTGCAGCACCGGCTCGGCCAGTGCCTTCACATCGTCGACCGAAGGGGCGAGGCGGCCATCATAAAGCGCACGGGCGCGGGCGCAGAGCATCAGCGCCTGACTGGCGCGGGGACCGGGGCCCCATGCGATATGCTGCCTGGCGTGATCATTGTCGGCATCAGGGCGCGCGGAGCGTACCAGCTTCAGGATCGCTTCGACGACGCTTTCCGAAACCGGCATACGGCGCACCAGTGTCTGCATCTGCTTCAGACGTTCCGCATCGAGAATCTCGTAGGGCTTCGCTTCGGCGACGCCCGTGGTTTCGAGAAGAATACGGCGCTCGGCGTCGAGTTCCGGATAGAGAATGTCGATTTGCATCAGGAAACGGTCGAGCTGGGCTTCCGGCAGCGGATAGGTGCCTTCCTGTTCCAGCGGGTTCTGCGTTGCGAGAACGTGGAATGGCGCAGGCAGGTCATAACGCTGGCCAGCGACCGTGACATGATATTCCTGCATGGCCTGCAACAGCGCGGACTGGGTGCGTGGGCTAGCGCGGTTGATTTCGTCAGCCATCAGGAGCTGTGCGAAAATCGGTCCCTTGAGATAGCGGAACGAGCGGCGACCATCGGCGTCCTGTTCCATGACTTCCGAACCGATGATGTCGGAAGGCATCAGGTCAGGCGTGAACTGGATGCGCTGGCCGGAGAGGCCGAGCACTACGCCCAGCGTTTCAACCAGCTTGGTCTTGGCAAGGCCGGGCACACCGACCAGCAGCGCATGGCCGCCTGCCAGAATGGCGACGAGCGTGCGCTCGATCACACTTTCTTGTCCGAAGATAACCGTGCCGACGCCTTCCTTGATGCGTGCAATATCTGCGAGCGCCCGTTCGGCTTCCGCAACAATCTGCTCGGAGTTGGCGGTTTCAGGCGTGATGACGACGCTCATGGTGACCTCGCAATATGTGACCGCTCTGGCGGACGTGCCTTATAAATCGCATATAATGCTGACAAGCCGCGAAACGGTGACTATTTCATGACTTCCATCATATTAAACACATTCGAACAGGAATAACCGAGTCGGATGACAAAGAGCACCCCTATAGGCAAAGTTGCGCCGCAAAACGCGATGCAAAGCGCCGGGACGACCAGCGGTCTGGAAGCCCTGATCGCGCGCGCCCATGCCGATGCGCAAAGCGGTCCGTCAACGAAAGAGCGCGGCATTCCGCCTGTCGAGCGGTGGAACCCCGATTTCTGCGGCGACCTCGACATGGAGATCAAGGCCGACGGAACCTGGTTTTATATGGGGACGCCGATTGGCCGCAAACAGCTGGTGCGCCTGTTCTCCACCGTGCTGCGCAAGGACGAGGACGGCAAGACCTATCTCGTCACGCCGGTCGAAAAGGTCGGCATCCGTGTCGAAGATGCGCCGTTCATTGCCGTTGAAATGCAGATTTCCGGTGAGGGCTTGGAACAAACGCTGACATTCCGCACCAATGTCGGCGATGTGGTGGAAGTCGATGCGGAGCATCCGTTGCGGTTCGTCGTTGAACAAGAAAGCGACGGATTGAAACCCTATGTACTTGTTCGCGGGCGTCTGGAAGCGCTGGTGACGCGCTCCGTGATGTATGATCTGGTCGGGCTCGGCGAGGAAATCGAGATCGACGGCGTGACGATGTTTGCTGTGCGGTCCGGCGGCGCCGTCTTCCCGATCATGCCAGCCGATGCGCTGGAAGCAGCCCAGAAATGATGGTGTACTGATGGAACGTGGTCTGAAATCCCTTTCGGCGTTTTCCGCTGGTGATTTTGCCGAGCGCGTTCGCAGCTGGCAGCCGGATCACAGCGAGATTACCGGCGATCATTCGCTCAATCCTGACTTCACGCAGGCCATGGTTACGTCCCAGATGCGCGACGCAGCTGTGCTGGTGCCTGTGGTGGACCGCGGTCCCGATGCGACGGTGCTTCTCACCCAGCGCACCGATACGTTGCGAAAACATTCGGGCCAGATCGCGTTTCCGGGCGGAGCCATCGATCCGGGCGACGGAACGGCGGAACATGCAGCGCTTCGCGAGGCCAATGAGGAAATCGGCCTTGCAGCCGAGCGCGCAGAGATCATTGGCAATCTGCCACGCTATCTGACTGGCAGCGGCTTTTCGATCACGCCGGTTCTGGCTGTGGTCAAGACGCCGTTCGACCTGCATCCGAACCCGGATGAGGTGGCTGATATTTTCGAGGTGCCATTGTCTTTCCTGATGAATCCGGCCAATCACCGGCGCGAAAGCAGGGTGCTCAATGGCAAGGAGCGCTTTTATTACGCCATGCCCTATCACGAGCGATTCATCTGGGGGATTACCGCCGGAATCATTCGCGGACTTTATGAAAGGCTCTACGTTTGAGCGACAATGTGAACATTTCCGACACGGCGAGCTGGTTGAAGTCGAAGTCTCTGCAGGCGCTGTTCAAGGCCTTGAACCGCGACAGCGGGGAGGCGCGCGTGGTCGGCGGTGCGGTGCGCAACACATTGCTGGGCACCGCTGTCAGCGATGTCGATCTTGCCACCACGCATGTGCCGCAGGAAACGGTTCGATTGGCCGAGGAGGCAGGGTTCAAGCCTGTCCCGACCGGCATCGAGCACGGCACGATCACTGTTGTCGCCCACGGACATGCCTATGAAGTGACGACCTTGCGCAAGGATGTCGAGACCGATGGCCGCCATGCCAAGGTTGCCTTTGGAACCGACTGGAAAACCGATGCCGAGCGGCGCGATTTCACCATCAATGCGCTTTATGCGACGGCGGACGGCAAAATCATCGACCATGTCGGCGGGCTCGCCGATATTGAAACCCGGACACTGCGTTTCATCGGCGATGCCGAACAGCGCATTCGCGAGGATTACCTGCGTATCCTGCGCTTTTTCCGCTTCTTCGCCTGGTATGGTTCCGGGCGTCCGGAAGCCGAAGGCCTGCGCGCCAGTGCTAGGCTGAAGGACGGCATCGAGCAGCTTTCCGCCGAACGCGTGTGGTCGGAACTGAAGAAGCTGCTGTCCGCTCCCGATCCGTCGCGCGCCCTTTTGTGGATGCGACAAGGCGGTGTGCTGAACCTCGTTCTGCCTGAAAGCGAAAAATGGGGCATCGACGCCATTCATGGTCTGGTGCGTTCCGAAGGCGACCTTGGCTGGTCGCCCGATCCGCTGTTGCGGCTTGAGAGCATTGTGCCGCCGGATGCGGTGCGCATGGAAGAAATGGGCAAGCGCCTGAAAATGTCCAATGCCGAGCGTGCGCGGCTGGAGGCTTGGGCGCGGGCGGATGCGGTGAAGCCGGAGCTGTCCGAACAAGCCTTGAAGAAGGTGATTTACCGTGGCAGCAAACAGGCGGTGGTGGACCGGATCAAGCTTGCCTATGCGGCGGCGCGTGCCGATGCAGCGGGCAGCGATGACGCGATGATCCGCGCTGGCGGCTTTTCACGGTTGCTCGAAACGGCGGAACATTATGAAGCCCCCGTCTTTCCCGTGACGGGCGGTGATCTTCTGGCGCTTGGCGTGGAAAAAGGTCCGGGTCTGGGTGTGGCGTTGCGGTCGCTTGAAACTTTCTGGATCGACTCCGGTTTTAGCCTTGACCGGGCCACTCTTCTGGAGAAACTTGATCGCGATAAAATGAACAGCTGACCGCTTGTGTGCAAAATTCAGCCGTAGTTTCATCAGTTTATGGCTGGGAATCTTTTCAGCGCCGATTTGAAAGAGCATGAAATGTCCAATCCCGATACATCGATCCAAGATAAGGCAGCCTCTGATCCGAAACAGAAATTCGGCACTGAAGGTCTTGCCGCAATGGACCGCCCGAGCAAAATCACCCGGTTTTTCATGGGGATCGTCTCCTGGGCGGAAAGCCTCAATCTGAAATATGCCAAGCTCGGCAATCCGCCTGTTTATGACAATGCGACCTTCCCATGGGCGGCAGAAATTGAAAAGGAATGGCCTGCCATTCGCAAGGAGCTGGACACGATCCTGCTGCGCCAGAGCGAGCTGCCGTCCTTTCAGGATATTTCGACCGACGTGAAGACGATTTCCACCGATAATCGCTGGAAGACATTCTTCCTGCTCGGCTTTGGCGTGAAGTCGGAGCAGAACATCAAGACCTGCCCGGAAACATGGCGCATCGTGAACAAGATCCCGGGCCTGACCACGGCAATGTTCTCAATCTTCGAACCGGGCAAGCATCTGCCGCCGCATCGCGGGCCTTATAATGGCGTGCTGCGCCTGCATCTCGGCCTCATCGTGCCGGAGCCCAATGAAAAGCTGGCCATTCGCGTCGACAAGCAGGTTTGCCATTGGCATGAGGGCAAGGTTCTCATCTTCGACGACGCCTATGAGCATGAGGCGTGGAACCACAGCGACAAGACGCGCGTGGTTCTGTTTGTCGACTTCGTGAAGCCACTGAAGTTCCCGGCCCGTTTCGTCAACTGGTGCCTGATGAACCTCGCGATCTTCACGCCCTTCATCAAGGAAGGGCTGGACAACCACAATGAGTGGGAAAAGAAGTTCTACGCAGAAGCCGAGAAGCTCCGCAATCAGCCAAAGGCCTGATGGGATTTGACTTTCGCCCTATGCGATCTTACATGCGGGTCAGAGGGCCGATCGGCCCTCTGACCTTCCCACCTCTGAAAGAGGAATTGTTGATGCTGGAGATTGTTGGAAGCCTTTAATCGTTCCGAACAAGAACTGCGATGACGGACGCTGAGAGCGTCTGATCGGGCAGTTGTTCAGGGACGGGAACGGCATTGGCCGTGGATAGCTGTGCGCTGTCCGTGAGTGCTGATGCTTGTTATGGTTTCCATCCAGGCATGAACAACAATGAATATCTCACGTATTGAACAGCGCGTGTTGCACGTGCTGGCGCAAGGCGGCCTTATCCGCCATTTGCGCGAAGACGGACGCGTCTGCGAAATCGAATGCTATACCCGCGAGGGTTACCTGCTCGCCGATTGTACAATGGCTGTGTTCCAGCAATTGCGGCGCAAACGGCTGATCGAATCCCGATCAGGCAGTCCCTATCGCATTTCTCTTAAAGGGCGCGAAAATGTTCGCGCTCAGCTCAATAACCGTTGAGGGAGGGCGTCATGCATATTCGCAAGGAAAAGCCCGATGATATCGCTGCAATCCGTCATCTGACGGATGAAGCATTCAGCACGGTTCCTTATAGTAACCAGAGGGAAGGGGAGATCGTCGATGCACTTCGTGCAGCCTCGGCGCTCACTTTGTCGCTGGTTGCCGTGGACGGGGACGCGGTTCTCGGTCATGTGGCCTTCTCGCCGGTTCAGATCGGCGGGGAGGACAAGGGCTGGTATGCGCTTGGTCCCATCTCGGTTCAGCCCGAAAGGCAGGGCGAAGGGATCGGCGGAGCACTCGTTCGTGAGGGTCTTGCCCTATTGCAGGCCGACGGTGCGAAAGGCTGCGTTCTGGTGGGCGACCCCGGCTATTACAGGCGGTTCGGGTTCAAAGCCGATCCGCGGCTGAAAATGCCGGGCATAGCTGCGGAATATGTCCAGTGTCTGGCCTTTGGGCCAGACATGCCGCAAGGTGACATCACGCATCATCCCGCTTTTAGCATATAAAAAAGGGCCGGTTATCCGGCCCTTTCTATTTAAAAAATTACGGCCATTTCACCACGGGTGGCATGGACGACAGAATGGAGTTCACATTGCCGCCGGTCTTCAGGCCGAAGATCGTGCCGCGATCATAGAGCAGGTTGAACTCGACATAGCGGCCACGGCGCACGAGCTGTTCGTCGCGGTCGGCCTGCGTCCAGTCCTGATTGAAGTTCTGGCGCACCAGATGCGGATAGACGACGGAAAAGCCGCGACCCACATCGCGTGTATAGGCGAAATCGGCATCCCAGCCGCCATTTTCATCCGACGAATGCAGCCAGTCATAGAAGATGCCGCCGGTGCCGCGCGGTTCATTGCGATGCGGCAGGAAGAAATACTCGTCGCACCAGTCCTTCACGCGCTGATAGTCGACAACATTCTTGTGCTTTTCGCAGATGAAGCGGAATGCCTTGTGAAAAGCGAGCGTGTCGGCATCTTCCTGCGTGCGCCGGCGGTCGAGGACCGGGGTCAGGTCGGCGCCACCGCCAAACCACTGGCGGCTCGTCACGACCATGCGTGTGTTCATATGAACGGCTGGCACATTCGGGTTTTGCGGATGCGCGATCAGCGAAATGCCGCTTGCCCAATAGCGCGGGTCTTCTTCCGCACCGGGGATCTGCTTGCGGAATTCCGGCGAGAATTCGCCATAGACGGTGGACACGTGAACGCCGACTTTTTCGAAAACGCGCCCGTGCATGATCGACATGACACCGCCGCCACCTTTGCCTTCTTCCTTCAGCCAGGGCGTGCGCACGAAGCGGCCCGGCTCACGGTCGGACAGGGGGCCTTGCAGCTCGTCTTCCAGCTGCTCGAAGCTTGAGCAGATGCGGTCGCGCAGTTCCTCGAACCAGCGTTGCGCCGCCTGTTTCTTTTCCTCGATATCGTGGGGGATGATAGCGGGAATTTCGTCGCGTTGCATTGGTTGTTTCCTCTCGGCGCAATCTGCCGGATCGCTGCGTGCAGCCAAGGTTAAATGGCAAGGTGAAATAGGCTTTGCTATATCTGCTGGCTTAGCAAGTTCCGCCCCGCGCGCATAGGGCGAAGACCGGCTTCGACAGTTTGGCGAAATCGCTCTCCCCAAGAAAAGACTCGTCTTTGCAAAACCGCTACCCTATCTTTTGTGATCAAGGGGCTGGATACGTGTGTTTCCAGCCAACCGGGAGGCAATCGCATGACAGCAGCACCGCCCCGTCCTCCGCTCGAAGGCTTGCGTAAGCAGCTGGAGAAGAGCCGCGCTCAAAACAGCGCCAAGAAAAGCCGGTTGCCACGCGACGGTTTCATCCGTGAAACATTCACCCTGCCGCGTCAGGCAGCGCGCGAAAAAGCGCGGGAATGGTTCGATACATTTCCCAAATCGGCTTACTGGACCGAGATTGAAAGCTGGTGTGAACGGCCCGACGATGTGATCGAATTCACCATGCGTCGGCTGCCAACCGCAGATTGAAGATATGATTCAATTTCTGCCGCCAACTGCTTGAAACTGGATTCAAATTGGATCGCAATAAATGGCACCCAATAACTGCCGCATTGGGTGCCATTCATCTTGAGTTGTTATACCGTTACGACCTTATTCCGCAGCGGTTTGCGGTGCTTTTTCCCATGCGTCCCACTTGCCGATGATGCTGTCCGCATAGGCCTTGCCGACCCGGTAAGCATTGGTCGTGGCCAGCGGGAAACCGCCCGACTTTGCGCCTAGGGAATCAATGGCGGTCTGGTCCTTGCCCTGCCGGTCGAAATTTGAAGAGGTGCGCAGGACGGCGATGCGGTTGAAATCCACCTTGCCCGCATCCGCAGCGCGCTTGAGTGCTGTCAGCGTGGCATTGTCTTCCATCTGCGAGGTGCAGTAATCGGCTTTGCCGTCGGTCAGAAGTTTGGCCCAATCGCTCATCGCTTCACCGAGCTTTGCACCATGCCAGTAGGTGTCACCGGACGCCGTATCGCAAATGGTGACTTTCGGCGCGCCGATGGCAGCTTCCTGCGTGTAGCGCTTGCGATATTCCTTCGCGTCGTCGCCATCGAGAAGGGCGACATCCTTCGTGGTGGCCAGCGCATAATCGGCCAGCTTGCCGTTCAGTTCAAAGACTTCCGTGCCCGCAGCCCATTTGGGTTTTTCGCCGGGCTTGGCCGCACCAAGACCGAAGAAATCCGTGCTCCAGCCTTCCGGCGCTTCACGGATATCGATGCGGTGGCTGAGATTGGCGTCGATGACATATTTTGCCCAATGGGCCGAACCGAGTGTGCCGTGCTGCGGATCGACGCCCGCAATGCCCGCAATCAGAAAATAGGTGTGGCTGAGGTCGAGCTTGTCGCTAAGCGCCACGGCCGCCGTGGAACTTGCAGCATTGGCAAAACCCATGGCGGTTGTCATATGGCAAAGGCCGGCTGCGGTGCAGTCGATCTCCGGATATTCAGGGCTCAAGCCAGGCAGCTTGATCTTCTGCGTGAAGTTTTCACCTTCCAGCCATGGCTTGGCTTCCTCACCAAACATGGTGATGACCATGACCTTGGGCGCCAGACGTTCGGCGCCCTTGGTGGCTTCCTGAGCAAAGGCCGGAGCTGCGGTCAGCAGCGAAAGGGTGGATGCCGCGAGAACGGCGGTACGGGCAGACAGTTTCATGGAATGAAGCGCGCCTTTCGAACCGGAAATGGGGGCGATGCGCGGCGGTCCGGTCAATCCGCGACGCATACTGCGGGCAATTCGAGTACTGATTCCGCCAAGACGCCTATGGTCTTGTTAGTTCACGCATTATCCGACGCAAAACCGCTTCGCACTTTTGCTGGAAATGCTTTTGAATCAGAATCACTTTCGCTTCTCATCTGGCGCAAAGCTTCCCCTGCCGTCATGGCGACCGAAACCGCAAGATTGAGGGAGCGGGTACCGGGAACCATCGGGATCAACAGACGCGCATCGGCGCTGTCGTGGATCGCATCCGGCACGCCGGAGGATTCGCGCCCGAAGAGGAGAATGTCATTCCCCTGAAAACGGTAGTCTGTATAGGGGATTGCAGCCTTGGTTGAGAGCAGTACGATGCGGCGTCCAGCTTGTTTGCGCCAGTTTTCGAAATGGTTCCAGTCGGCGTGTCGCGTCAGCGCGGCCTGTGCCAGATAATCCATGCCCGCACGCTTCAGGGAGCGATCGGAAATGTCGAAACCCGCAGGCTCGATCAGGTCTACGGCAAAGCCGAGACATGCGGCCATGCGCAGAATTGTTCCCGTGTTGCCGGGAATGTCGGGCTGGTAAAGGGCGACGCGCAGATCCATATGAAGCGGGTAACGCGAAATGGCTGTCGCCGCAAGGCTGCATATCGGGCGCGGTCCATGCGTCAACATCCTGATACGGATAGTCTTTACAGATCCCGTCGGATCGCAAAAATTTTCCTGTTTTGTTCCGGTCAAGTCTTGGCAATTGCACAAGGCCCGCCTAAAAGGAGCGCCATGTTTAAGTGGTTCGAACACCGACTCAATGCCTATCCCGAAGAGCCGCCGCAGGAACCTCCGCGCGGTCTGGTCGCGTTTTGCCTTTATTATACCCGCGGCGCCTGGCCGTGGATTATCGGCATGGCAATTTTCACCACCCTGATTGCAATCATCGAAGTGTCGCTGTTTGCCTTCATGGGCAATATTGTGGACTGGCTTTCCCACCAGTCGCGCGAGACCTTTCTGAGCAATGAAGGCTGGCGGCTGGCATTGATTGCCGGAGTCGTGCTGGTCGGCTTGCCGGGCGTGGTGCTGGTGCACTCGCTGGTGATCCATCAGACGCTGCTTGGCAATTATCCCATGCGCGTGCGCTGGCTGATGCATCGTTATCTGATCCGCCAGTCGATGGCGTTTTTTCAGGACGAGTTCGCCGGGCGCATTTCAACCAAGCTGATGCAGACCGCTCTTGCCGTGCGCGAAACGGTGATGAAGCTGCTCGACGTTCTGAACTATGTCATCGTCTATTTTGCGGGCACGCTGTTCATCGCGGCCTCCGCCGATCTGCGTTTGATGATCCCGTTCCTCGTCTGGCTCGTGGTCTATATGCTTCTGCTGCGCTTCTTCATTCCGCGTTTGCGGGTGATTTCGGAACAGCAGGCCGATGCGCGCTCGACCATGACGGGCCGCATCGTTGACAGCTATACCAATATAGCGACCGTCAAGCTGTTCTCGCATTCGAGCCGCGAGGAATCCTATGTGCGCGAAAGCCTCGATGGTTTCCTCGGCACGGTGCATCGCCAGATGCGTCTCGTGACCATGTTCCACTTCACACTCTATGTGTCGAACTGCCTGCTGCTGTTTGCTGTTGGTGTGATCGGTATCGGCCTCTGGATGCAGGAAGCCGTGACGGTGGGCGCGGTGGCGGTCGGCATCGGTCTTGTGCTGCGCCTCAACGGTATGTCGCAATGGATCATGTGGGAAATGTCGGCGCTGTTCGAGAATATCGGCACGGTGGAAGACGGTATCACCACGATTGCGCGCGCGCATGAAGTGGTGGACGTGCCCAATGCTCCGGCGCTGCATGTGACCAAGGGTGAACTGGATTTCGATCAGGTCGGCTTCCATTACGGCAAGGGCAAGGGCGTTCTGGAAAACTTGACGCTGAAGATTCCGCCGGGCCAGAAAGTTGGTCTTGTCGGTCGTTCCGGTGCCGGCAAGTCCACGCTGGTCAATCTGCTGCTGCGCTTCTACGATCTGGAGAAGGGTCGCATTCTGATCGACGGTCAGGACATTTCGAAAGTGTCGCAAGACTCGCTGCGCGCCAATATCGGCATGGTCACGCAGGACACGTCGCTTCTGCACCGCACCGTGCGCGAAAACATCATGTATGGCAGGCCCGATGCGACCGAGGAAATGTTGCAGCAGGCGATCCGTCTTGCGCAGGCAGACCAGTTTGTTCCGCTCCTCACCGATCCGAAGGGACGGCGCGGACTGGAAGCGCATGTTGGCGAGCGCGGCGTCAAGCTGTCCGGTGGTCAGCGCCAGCGTATCGCCATTGCGCGTGTGATGTTGAAAGATGCGCCGATCCTCATTCTCGACGAGGCAACATCCGCGCTCGATTCGGAAGTGGAAGCGGCCATTCAGGACAGCCTCAATACGCTGATGGAAGGCAAGACGGTCATTGCGATTGCACATCGTCTTTCCACCATTGCCGCGCTTGATCGCCTGATCGTCATGGACAAAGGGCGGATCGTCGAAGACGGCACGCATGAGGAACTTGTTGCGCTCGGCGGCATTTATGCAAGTCTATGGGCGCGTCAATCCGGCGGGTTCCTCGGCTTCGAAGACAATTCCGAGGATGCGCTGGTCAAGTAAGGAAAACGCTATTGATGAAAGCGGTCTACAGCCTGTTCGAACGTTGGGTTGATCCCTTCCGTGAACCGGACAATCTGAGACCGCCTTCAACCACAATGGCTTTCCTCTGGCACTATGCGCGCCAGGCCAAATGGCCGCTTGCCGCAGCGCTTGCGGCAGGCGGGCTTCTGCCGCTGGTAGAAGCTGCACTGTTCTATTTCACCGGGCGTCTGGTTGATATTCTGGATCAGGCTGGCAGAGGCACCATAGAGCGCAGCTGGTCTGCGCTCATCGAGGCTGCCGGGCCCGAGCTTCTTTTCATGGGCTTCACAGTTCTGGTGATCCGGCTGGTCGTCACCGCGGCAACGACCTTGCTGGAAGACCAGACCATGTCGCCCGGCTTCTATAACATGATCCGCTGGCAGGCGAATTCCTATGTGCTGCGCCAGTCCTATGCCTTTTTCCAGAATGATTTCGCGGGGCGTATCGCCACAAAGGTCTGGCAGGCCGGGCAGGCGGCGGGCGACCTGATCGAAAGTCTCATCCAGTCCGTCTGGTTCATGACGATCTACAGCGTCACCACGCTGTTTCTGGTCGGTCGGCTCGACTGGCGGCTGGCCGCAGCGGTCATCGTCTGGATTATCGCTTTCGGCTTCATCGCATGGCGCTTTCTGCCGCGAATCCGCAAGAATGCAGAAGCTTCTGCCGAAGCGGGTTCCATGATCAACGGGCGGATCGTCGACAGCTATTCCAACATTCAGACCATCAAGCTCAACACTGCGGATGATGACGAGCGCTATCTGCGTGATGGTTTCGAACGCTATCTCGCGGCGATCCTGCCTTTCATGCGGTCGTTGACCGGTGTGCGTGTGTCGCTGACTGCCTTGTCCGGCCTGATGATCGTGAGCGTTGCGGCGATTGCCATCGATCTGTGGACAAAGGATGCCATCACGGTCGGTCAGGTGTCTTTCACGCTTGGTCTGGTGCTGCGTCTCAACATGCTGCTCGGACGCCTGATGATGCAGCTCAACGGCATGTTGCGCCAACTGGGGTTGATCGAGAATTCGATGCGCCTCGTCTCCGCGCCGCTCGGCCTTGAAGACCGGCCGGGCGCAAAGCCTTTGGTGGTTAGCGATGCGCGCATCGATGTGCGCGACGTGACGTTCCACTACGGCAAGGGCGCGGGCGTTCTCCAGAACATCAATCTGACGGTACGGGGCGGCGAGCGCGTGGGGCTGGTCGGCCATTCCGGCGCGGGCAAGACCACGCTCGTCAACCTGATCCTGCGCCTCTACGATGTTGAAAAGGGCTCCATCGCGGTGGATGGGCAGGATATACGCGATGTCACGCAGACCTCACTCCGCCACGCCTTTGCGGTCGTCAGTCAGGAAACGGCACTTTTGCATCGCTCACTGCGCGATAATATCATGCTGACCCGTGACGATGCCACCGACGAGGAATTGCAGAAGGCCACCCGGCAGGCAGAGGCGGCTTCATCGCCAATCTTGAAGATTTTCAGGGTCGCAAGTCGTTCGATGCCTTTGTGGGCGAACGCGGCGTGAAACTGTCGGGCGGGCAGCGCCAGCGCATCGCCATTGCACGCGCCGTGCTGAAGGATGCGCCCATTCTGATTCTCGATGAGGCGACCTCTGCGCTCGATTCGGAAGTCGAAGCGTCGATACAGGAAAATCTGAAGCGACTCATGGAAGGCAAGACGGTGATTGCCATTGCGCATCGTCTGTCGACCATTGCCGCACTCGACCGTCTGGTGGTCATGGACCAGGGCCGGATCGTCGAAGAGGGCACGCATGAGGAACTTATCGCCAAAGGCGGTATCTATGCTGGCCTCTGGGCACGCCAGTCAGGCGGGTTTCTCGCAGAGAACGGCGAAAACTAAAAACTTCAGGTCATCTGGGCCGGTCTTTAGCCTTGGCCGCAGCTTTGCTGTGTATCCATCAAATTAATCAAGCAAATCCGCCTGCGACATCGTGCCGTCCTAAGGGCTTGGTGTCTGGACAAGCGTTTTTTACACGCATAAACCGGATAGTGAGATGGAGGGAATTTCGTCCTGCGAGCGCTTGCGGGATAACTTTTGCGCAGGTGCAAAAGCGGACGAGGGGAGAGTTCAATTGAACATGCAGATTAAAAGGGAGTTGGCACGTGAGCGCACACGACACGGCTGAGCCGACACGGCGTGATTTTCTCTATATTGCGACGGGAATGGCCGGTGTGGTCGGTGTTGGCGGACTGGCATGGCCGTTTATCGACCAGATGCGTCCAGACGCTTCGACACTCGCAGCCGCTTCCATCGAAGTCGACGTTTCTTCTCTCGCAGAAGGCGCGTCCCTGACCGTCAAATGGCGCGGCAAGCCGGTATTCATCCGCAACCGTTCCGCCAAGGAAGTGGAAGAAGGCAAGAGCGCGGCTCTCGGTGATCTCAAGGACCCGGTCGCCCGCAATGCCAACCTTCCATCCGACGCACAGGCGACCGACGTTGCCCGCTCGGCAGGTGAAGGCAAGGAAAACTGGCTCATCATGATTGGCGTTTGCACCCATCTGGGTTGCGTGCCGCTTGGTGAATCCGGCGCATTCGGCGGTTGGTTCTGCCCATGCCATGGCTCGACCTATGACACTGCGGGTCGTATCCGCAGCGGCCCGGCACCGGAAAACATGCACATTCCGCAATATGCGTTCACTTCCGATACGGTCATCAGGATCGGCTAAAACAGGTCTTGGGGAGAGAAGACATGAGTGGTGGACACTCCACATATACGCCGAAGACCGGCATCGAAAAATGGGTGGACGAACGGCTTCCCTTGCCGCGTCTGGTCTATGATTCCTTCGTGGCCTATCCAACGCCGCGTAACCTGAACTACATGTACACCTTCGGTGGCATTTTGAGCTTCATGCTCATCGCGCAGATTCTGACCGGCATCGTTCTGGCGATGCACTATGCTGCGGATACGGGCATTGCGTTCAATTCCGTCGAAAAGATCATGCGCGACGTCAACTCCGGCTGGCTTCTGCGCTACATGCACTCCAACGGTGCATCCTTCTTCTTCATCGCTGTTTACCTGCATATTGCACGCGGTCTCTACTACGGCTCCTACAAGGCGCCGCGCGAGCTTCTGTGGATCCTCGGTGTGGTGATCTTCCTTCTCATGATGGCGACCGCCTTCATGGGTTACGTGCTGCCGTGGGGCCAGATGTCCTTCTGGGGCGCAACGGTTATCACCGGCTTCTTCACGGCCTTCCCGGTCATAGGCGAGCCGATACAGCAGCTTCTTCTTGGCGGCTTTGCGGTGGACAATCCGACGCTGAACCGCTTCTTCTCGCTGCACTATCTGCTGCCGTTCATGATTGCGGGCGTTGTCGTCCTGCACGTCTGGGCGCTGCATGTCACCGGCCAGACCAATCCGACCGGCATTGAAGTGAAGTCGAAGACCGACACGGTTTCGTTCACGCCTTATGCGACCATCAAGGACGCTTTCGGCGCGCTCGTCTTCTTCGTGTTCTTCGCTTATTTCGTCTTCTACATGCCGAACTTCCTCGGCCACCCGGATAACTATATCCCAGCCGACTCGCTCAAGACGCCTGCTCACATCGTTCCTGAATGGTACTTCCTGCCGTTCTACGCGATGCTGCGCGCCATCACCTTCAACATCGGCCCGATCGACTCCAAGCTCGGCGGCGTTCTGACCATGTTCGGTTCGATCGCTATCCTCTTCGTGGTTCCGTGGCTCGATACGTCGAAGGTTCGTTCGGCTGTCTATCGCCCATGGTTCAAGCTGTTCTTCTGGCTCTTCGTGATCAACGCCATCTTCCTTGGATGGCTGGGTTCGCGTCCTGCCGAAGGCTCCTATGTCTTCATGGCGCAGCTCGGTACGCTTTACTATTTCGCTTTCTTCATCGTCATCATGCCGGTTCTCGGCCTGATCGAGACGCCGAAGCGTCTGCCCAACTCGATCACCGAGGCTGTGCTGGCAAAGAGCGAAGGCAAGGCCGAGATTGCCCCCGTGGAAATCAAGGGCTGAACCAGCGAGAGATATGAAGGACGTAACGATGAAAAACATCCTCAAGAGCTTCGCTGCCTTTGGTATCGCTCCGCTGGTCGCACTTGGTCTTTCCATGAGCGGTGCCTTCGCTGAGGAGGGCGGCAATGCGGCGGAACCGACGCATTTCCCGATCCACCATCCAAAGCAGGAAAAGTGGAGCTTTGCCGGCCCGTTCGGCACCTATGACAAGGGACAGCTGCAGCGCGGTCTGAAGGTCTATAAGGAAGTATGCTCGGCCTGCCATTCCATGAACCTGGTGGCCTTCCGTACGCTGGAAGACCTCGGCTATTCGCCGGAACAGGTGAAGGCGCTGGCTGCCGAATACGAAGTGCAGGACGGCCCGAATGGCGAAGGTGAAATGTTCACCCGCAAGGCGTTGCCGACCGACCATTTCCCGGCGCCATTCCCGAATGCGGCCGCTGCTGCGGCTGCAAACAATGGTGCGGCTCCGCCTGACTTTTCGCTGATCGCCAAGGCGCGCGCAGTGGAACGCGGCTTCCCGCAGTTCATCTTCGACATCTTCACGCAATATGCCGAAGGTGGTCCGGACTACATCCATTCACTGTTGACCGGCTTCGATGAGCAGCCGCCAGCGGGCATGCAGATTGCCGAAGGTACGCACTATAATCCGTACTTCATCTCGGCAAAGGCGCTTGCCATGGCCAAGCCGCTCAATGACGGTCAGGTGACCTATGATGACGGCTCGCCGCAGACGGTGGACCAGTATGCGCGTGACGTTTCGGCTTTCCTGATGTGGGCAGCAGAACCGCATCTGGAACAGCGCAAGCGCACTGGCTTCCGGGTGATTGTGTTCCTGATTCTCTTTGCGGGTCTGGCCTATATCGCCAAGCGGTCGATCTGGTCTGATGTGAAGCACTGAGCAATCAGCTGATCTTTGAATAGAGGGCGCCCGAAAAGGCGCCCTTTTTGTTTGTGGGGTGCTGATTTACAGTCAATAGCGGTCTGACCCGCCGCCAGAGCTGCCGTTTTGCTCGCGCATGCGCGAATAAGCTTGGCGTGGCTGCGATATCGTGATTGAAAAGAGCGTAACAGCCAGAGGCGTCTTGATCGCCTTGCCGGGCGCGTTGACGAGGAAGGGATGCAGGTCACGGGACCGCTCTCCAGTCGAGGTGTTCCGTCGTTGCTGAAAGTTCAAATTGAAAGGACCGACAATGGAATCCGGGCTCAAAGCCACCTTGAAGGATGCCATCAGAACCATTCCGGACTATCCCAAACCCGGCGTGCAGTTCCGCGACGTAACGACCCTCATGGGCGACGCGCAGGCATTCCGCCGCTCGGTCGACGAACTGGTCTATCCTTTTGCTGGTAACAAGGTGGATAAGGTTGCAGGCATTGAAGCCCGCGGCTTCATTCTTGGCGGCGCCATTGCGCACCAGATCTCCGCTGGTTTCGTGCCGATCCGCAAAAAGGGCAAGCTGCCGCGCGATACGGTGCGTATTGCCTACAGCCTTGAATATGGCATCGACGAAATGGAGATGCATCGCGACGCAATCGAGAAGGGCGAGCGCATCATCCTCGTCGACGATCTGATCGCCACCGGCGGTACGGCGGAAGCCGCTGCCAAGCTGTTGTTGCAGATGGGGGCGAACATCGTCGCCGCCTGCTTCATCATCGATCTGCCAGATCTCGGCGGACGCAAGAAGCTGGAAGCGCTCGGCGTGCCCGTGCGCACGCTGGTTTCATTCGAAGGCGACTGAGGGCGAAGTTTTACAAAGGATGTTGCGATGACTTTGACGATCGGGTTTCTGATATTTCCATCCATTCAGCAACTCGATCTGACAGGGCCGCACGACATTTTCTCGTCGGCGGAAGGAACGGATGTTCACCTGATCTGGAAAGATCGCAATCCGGTTATTTCCTCTTCGGGACTTACCTTTGTCCCCACGGCTACATTCGATGATTGCCCGCCGCTGGATGTCATCTGCATTCCGGGCGGAGGTGGTGTAAATCCACTATTGACGGATACGGTCGTGCTGGATTTTGTGCGCGAGCAGGCGCGCAATGCACGCTATGTCACCTCCGTGTGCACGGGTGCCTTGGTTCTTGGCGCTGCAGGACTCCTGACGGGGAAAAGAGCGACGACTCACTGGAATGCGATGGATTTTCTGGAGCATTTCGGTGCGATACCGACCAAAGGACGCGTCGTGCAGGACGGCAATATCATCACGGCAGGTGGCGTCACGTCGGGGATCGACTTTGGACTGTCTATTCTCGAAGAGCTATTCGGGCGGGCGGAAGCGGAAACTGTGCAACTGACACTGGAATACGCACCTGCACCTCCATTTCATTCCGGAACGCCCGATCAGGCGCGACCTGAAATTCTGGCGCTTGGACGCGAACGCCTCGCCGCATCCAGAGCGGCGAGGGAGGCGATTTTCGCCAAATGGCCAAAGCAATGATTGGCCTTACTGGCTTATGGCAGCTTGACCATAGCCGCGTTTTCGAAGGACAGCACTTCCTCGCCATTCTGGTTGAAGGCGCGGCTGCTCATCGCCAGCATCGACCAGCCCGGGCGGGAAGCGAGCGGGCGCAGCGCATGGACGGTGCGCTTATAGGTGATGGTATCTCCGGCATAGACAGGCTTTGACCATTTCAGGTTTTCAAAGCCGGGCGAGGGGCCGAAAGTCGGCGGCGTCTCGCCGCGCTTCAACGCGTCCTTGGTTGCCTGCACGATGGAGGCGACATTCAGCTTCATGAATACCGCTGTCGTGTGCCAGCCAGAGGCGCACAGGCCGCCGAACAGGCTGTTCTTTGCAGCTTCAGCATCGAGATGAAACGGTTGCGGATCATACTTTGTGGCAAAGTCGATGATCTCTTCGGCGGTGAAAGTGTAGCTGCCGATGTCCAGTTCCCGACCGAGATTGTCTTCAAGATAGCTCATCATGCACCCGCCTTGGCTTCGGCTTCGTGTGCCGCGTCGTAGTCACGGCGTCCCATCATGCAAGGATGCTGCATTTCGCACACGGTTTCGCCGCGTTGATTGACCAGCGCGTGATGCAGGGTGACGAAACCGATTTCGGGGCGGCTCTTGGAAAGGCGGCGGTCGATAACCGTGGAAACACCGCTCAGCGTGTCACCAGCGAGAACCGGGCGCTTCCAGCGGGTGAATTCAACGCCGGGGCCGCCTTGCGACGTGGAGTTGGTGAGAAAGGCGTCGCAGACGAGGCGCATGATCAGCGATACGGTCTGCCAGCCTGAGGCGGCAAGACCGCCAAGCACGCTGGCTTTGCCTGCTTCCTCATCAAGGTGGAAGGGCTGCGGATCGAATGCGCTTGCGAATTCGATGATCTCTTCCTTGTTGATCGTGCGCGGACCGAAAGGGATTTTCAGTCCCGGCACCATATCCTCATAGGCGTATTTCAGCTGGGGCTTGCTCACCCTCGATCTCCTCCAAACCGGTTTCCGGAAATGCTCTAAATATGCAAAGGCCGCCGGGATGCGGCGGCCTGATCGTATCAGGTGTTGAAGCGGAACAGCATCACATCGCCGTCATGGACGATGTATTCCTTGCCTTCGTCTCTGGCCTTGCCCGCTTCCTTGGCGCCGACTTCGCCGTTGTATTTGACGTAGTCTTCATAGGCGATGGTCTGGGCTCGAATGAAACCGCGCTCGAAATCGGTGTGGATCACACCGGCAGCGCCGGGAGCCTTGGTGCCGCGACGGATGGTCCAGGCACGGGTTTCCTTCGGTCCGGCGGTGAAATAGGTGATGAGGTCGAGCAGTTTGTAACCGGCACGGATCAGGCGGTCGAGGCCCGGTTCCTCAAGGTCCATGCTCTTCAGATATTCCCTGGCTTCCTCATCTGGCAGCTGGGCAACTTCTGCTTCGATGGCAGCGGAGATGATGACCGTCTGCGCACCCTGTTCCTCGGCCATCTTTTCGACAGCAGCGCTATACGCGTTGCCCTTGGCAGCATCACCTTCGGCGACATTGCAGACATAGAGCACAGGCTTGGAAGTGAGAAGGTTCAGACCCTTCAGCGTCAGCAGATCTTCTGCTGCGATATCCTTCAGCATCAGGCGAACCGGCTGACCATTCTGGAGCAGTTCAAGCGCTGCTTCCATCACCGGCAGAATGGTGAGGGCTTCCTTGTCCTTGCCGGTGGCGCGCTTGCGGATCTGCACGATGCGGCGCTCGATGCTTTCGAGGTCCGACAGCATCAGTTCGGTTTCAACCGTCTGCGCGTCCGATACGGGATCGATACGACCTTCGACATGGGTGATGTCGTCATCTTCAAAGCAGCGCAGCACATGCACGATGGCATCGACTTCGCGGATATTGGCGAGGAACTGGTTGCCGAGACCTTCGCCCTTCGAGGCTCCGCGGACGAGGCCCGCAATGTCAACGAAGTTGATGCGGGTCGGGATGATTTCCTTTGACCCGGCGATCCTGGCAAGTTCGTTCTGGCGCGGATCCGGAACTGCCACTTCGCCGGTGTTCGGCTCGATGGTGCAGAACGGATAGTTTGCGGCCTGTGCGGCGGCCGTTTTGGTCAGCGCGTTGAAAAGCGTCGACTTGCCAACATTTGGCAGACCGACGATGCCGCATTTGAAACCCATGATCGTACCTGTCAGACTAGAATAGAATTACCGTCGCTATGCGACATTGAGGTGTGAAGCGTCAAGAGGCGGAGGCGTCGCGCCCTTGGGAACGGCTTATTTTTACGCATTCTCCCACGCAAAACCGCTTCGCGCTTTTACTGGAAATGCTTCAGTCCTTCTTGCCCAGCAGCTTTTTCAGCATTTCAGCCATAGGGCCGCTTTCAGGAATGGCCGGTTTCTTCTGGTTCTGCCGCGCCTGACGGATATGGCTCTGCGCCTTTGGCGGAGCCTTGTCCGACTGCGCGGGATCGGCCTTGAAACCGCTTGGCCGCTGATTGCCGTCGCCCATGGCAAGCGCAATGCGGTTCATGAAGCTGTTGTCGTCACCCGGCTTGGCAAGCAGGCCCACATTGTCGGCGACAGCGCCCAGAAGCGTGTCCAGCCATTCATTGTCGGCCTTGGCAAAATCGCCGAGGACATAATTATGCACGAGTTCCTTCGCGCCCGGATGGCCGATGCCAAGCCGCATGCGGCGATAATTCTGGCCGCCGGGGAAGGACTGCACATGCGCGTCGATGGATTTGATGCCGTTATGGCCGCCGGAGCCGCCGCCGGTCTTGATGCGCAGCTTGCCCGGAATAAGGTCGAGTTCGTCATAGATGACGACGAGGTCGGCAGAGGTGAGCTTGTAAAAGCGCATGGCCTCGCCGATGGACTGGCCCGAGAGGTTCATGAAAGTCTGCGGCTTGATCAGCAGCACTTTTTCGCCGTCGATCACGCCATCGGCGATCTCGGCCTGAAACTTCTTCTGCCAGTTGGAAAAGCGATGGCGGCGGAATATTTCATCCGCCGCCATGAAACCGATATTATGCCGGTTATGCGCATATTTGGGGCCCGGATTGCCAAGACCTGCGATGAGCAGCATGGTTCAGAGCCCCTAAAATGCGGAAAGCGATTATTCGCCGTCCTTGGCTTCTTCTTCAGCGCCTTCAGCAGCAGCTTCGTCCGACTTCAGGCCGGCAGGAGCAGCAATGGTGGCGATGGTGAAGTCGCGATCGTGGATCGCAGGCGTCACGCCCTTCGGCAGCTTGATTGCCGAAATGTGGACGGAGTCACCGATTTCAAGGCCGGTCAGGTCGAATTCGAGCGCTTCCGGAATTGCATTGGCCGGAACGATCAGTTCAACGTCGTGACGAACGATGTTGAGAACGCCGCCGCGCTTGATGCCCGGTGCAGCTTCTTCGTTCTTGAAGTGAACAGGAACGTTCACGTGAACGACCGACTTTGCGGAAACGCGCAGGAAGTCGACATGCTGCGGGAAGTCGCGGACTGGGTCCATCTGGTAGTCCTTCGGGAGGACCTGAATCTTCTTGCCGTCTACTTCGACCGTGGCAACCGTGGTCTTAAAACCACCGCCATGAATCTTGTAGTAGATCTCCTTGTAGGAGACGGCGATTGCGAGGGGCTCCTGCTTGTCGCCATAGATGACTGCAGGAATCTGGCCGTTGCGACGCAGTTCGCGGGAGGACCCCTTACCAACCCGGGTACGCAGATCGGCCTTGAGCACGTATGATTCGCTCATGGCATTTCCTTTCAAAGTTATTGGAGTGTCGCTCGTTGTAATTTTTGCGCCTGATCTTGACCGAAAACCGGTTTCCACTTTTCGGGATCATGCTTCAACAAACGACATGAAACAGCCCGTATCGTCTGTCACAAGGTGAAAGACCGGACCGCTCCATTCCGCGTTGCCTCCAAGGGTGTCTACGCGGATGGCGGTGGCTATAGACCATAGCGTGCAGCAGCGCAAGTTTTTTGGCCTGCCAGCGATTGCCGCGCCCGGCATCTGTGGGCATTTCTCATAACCGGTGGCATTGGCTGCGTCAAAGATGTTAAGCGAATGCCTGATCGACCGCTGGCCTGGCCGTGCGAGTCGTCTGTTCCTGTCATTTTCAATCAAGGAGGCGAGATGCAGGTCGGTATCGACATGGGTGCTGTTGCTGGAAGCGGTTCTGCCTCGGCAGCGGCGCTTGGCGGTGGCAAGCAGGCCATGCTTGATCTTGAGGAGCTTCTCGCCACGCGCCTGCTCGTTCAGGGCAATTCCGGCTCCGGCAAGTCGCATCTTTTGCGTCGCCTGCTCGAGCAGAGCGCGCAATGGGTGCAGCAATGCATTGTCGACCCGGAAGGGGACTTTGTCACGCTGGCCGATCTTTACGGCCATGTCGTCGTGGATGCTGCCCGCACCGAAGCCGAATTGACCCGTATTGCCGGACGTATCCGCCAGCACCGTGTTTCGGTGGTGCTCAATCTGGAAGGTCTCGATGTCGAGCAGCAAATGCGCTCGGCAGCGGCTTTCCTTGGCGGTCTTTTCGATGCCGAACGCGATTACTGGTATCCGATGCTCGTGGTGGTGGACGAAGCACAGCTTTTTGCGCCTGCCGCCGCTGGTGAAGTGTCCGACGAAGCGCGCAAGCTATCGCTCGGCGCGATGACGAACCTCATGTGTCGGGGGCGCAAGCGCGGACTGGCTGGTGTCATTGCCACGCAGCGTCTGGCCAAGCTTGCCAAGAACGTGGCTGCTGAAGCCTCCAATTTTCTCATGGGCCGCACCTTCCTCGATATCGACATGGCCCGCGCCGCCGATCTGCTCGGCATGGAGCGCAAGCAGGCGGAAATGTTCCGCGATCTGGAGCGCGGACATTTTGTGGCGCTTGGACCGGCACTCTCGCGACGCCCGCTGCCGATCCGCATCGGCAAGGTGCAAACCTCCGCGCGTTCGTCATCGCCGAAGCTCATGCCGCTGCCCGATGCGCCGGAAGATGCGCTCGATCTGATCTTTACGCCTGCGCCGCAGGAAATCCGCGCCGTCGTGCGCCGCACGCCACCACCACCGCCGCCGCCATCCACGGCGGAAATTCTGGCGCAAGTGGCCAAGCCGAAGCCGGAAGCAGAGCCGGTCGAAGCGCCGCTCTTTCCGGGTATCGTTGAAGCGGAACGCGACGAGCTACTCGATAAGGTCATGCGCGAGATTGTGGATGATCCGGAGGCCTCGTTCCGGTCTGTGGCCGTTCTCTATCAGGACTTTCTGGTGCGCTGCCGCATTCATCGGGTTCCGGGCGAACCGCTGGCCTTGCCGGCCTTCCGCCGCAGGCTTGCGGTGGCGCAGGCCAGTATTGAAAGCGATGTGGCCAGCGGCGAAACGTGGCAGCAGGCGCTGTCACTGTCGGAAAGCCTCACCGACGATGTGCAGGGCGTGTTCCTGATCGTCGCGCAGGCGGCGGTGACCGGTGCGCCTTGCCCGTCCGATGCGGCGCTGGCCCGCGCCTATGGTACGCATTCGTTCAGCCGCGCCCGGCGTCTGCTGACGTACTTCGAGGAGCGCGGGCTTCTCGTTGTCCGCAATGATTTCAAGGGAATGCGCATTGTCAATTTCCCTGATCTTGCTTGCGAAACGGCACCGGGTGATCCCAACGCTCCGGACGATCTGGCGGAAGAGGGCGCAGCCGCCGAGTAGGGCCAAGTTGCTGCCTGTGAAA
This sequence comes from Brucella sp. 22210, assembly GCF_052045675.1. NCBI lineage: Bacteria > Pseudomonadati > Pseudomonadota > Alphaproteobacteria > Hyphomicrobiales > Brucellaceae > Brucella > Brucella sp. 22210. The sequence goes on along the minus strand of NZ_JBQEPD010000002.1, from coordinate 291,138 downwards.
ACTGTCATGAACCTGTAATGATCCTCGCCGACAGCTTGCGAAACGGATCATTCAGGGCAGCAGCGTGACAGAGCCAGTAAAGCAGCCAGGTTTCAAAGAACTCTTCACGACTTTCGGCAAAGTGGGTCTGCTGTCTTTCGGTGGCCCCGCCGCCCAGATCGCCATGCTGCAACGCATCATCGTGGATGAGAAAAAATGGATGGATCAGGAACGGCTGATCCATGCGCTGAACTTCTGCATGTTGTTGCCCGGGCCGGAAGCCATGCAGCTTGCGACCTATTCGGGCTGGGTCGTCAAAGGCTGGCGCGGCGGCCTGCTGGCGGGGCTTCTGTTCGTGCTGCCCGGCGCTATCGTGATGCTTGCGCTCTCCGCGCTTTATATTGCCTTCGGGCATGTGGAGATGGTGGCAGGCTTGCTGTTCGGCCTCAAGGCAGCGGTGCTGGCTGTGGTGTTCGAAGCGCTTTACCGCATGGCGAAACGCACGCTTGCTTCCGGTTTTTCCTATGCAGTGGCGATTGCGGCGTTTATTGCCATAGCGCTTTTGAAACTGCCGTTTCCGTTCGTCGTTCTGCTGGCGGCGATGGCAGGCGGCTTGCGCCATATCCTTCAGGGCAGCGGGGCGGGCGCTGGTTTGGGCGAGGCGACGCCCGGCGCATTGCGCGAGTTCACGCAGCAAACGCTGGTCTGGGGCGGGCTTTGGCTCGCACCGCTCGTTCTTCTCTATGTGGCTTTCGGCGGCGCTCATGTCTTCGTGCAGGAAGCGGCGTTCTTTTCAAAGCTCGCTGCGGTGACTTTCGGCGGTGCCTATGCCGCGCTGTCCTATACGGCGCAACAGGCGGTCGAGCATTTCGGCTGGATGAAGCCCGGCGAAATGCTGACCGGGCTGGGGCTGGCCGAAACCACGCCGGGACCGCTGATCCTCGTGCTGGTTTTCGTTGGCTTTGTGGGGGCCGCAAACCTGTCGGGCCTGCCGCCAATTCTGGGCGGCCTTGTCGGCGGCATCATTGCGCTGTGGTTTACCTTCGTGCCGTGTTTTCTATGGATTTTGGCGGGCGCGCCCTTCGTGGAGCGGCTGCGCCAGGTGCGCTGGCTTTCTGCCATGCTGAGCGGCATCACGGCGGCGGTCGTGGGCGTGATCGCCAATCTGGCGCTGTGGTTCTCGCTGCATGTGCTGTTTGCACAGGTGCTGGATAAGGCAGTCGGGCCGTTCAGCGTGCCCTTGCCGGTCTGGAGCACAATAGACAATGCCGCCGTCCTGATCGCAGGCGCGGCGGCATTGTTGCTTGTCGTCCTGAGGCTCAACATGCCGCTGGTGCTGTTGCTTGCGGCATGCCTCGGAATTGTGATCCGCTTGATATTTTAGTCGAACAGGCTCGAAACGGATTCTTCCGCTGCCGTACGCGCAATGGCTTCGCCGATCAGATCGGAGATAGAGAGCACGCGGATATTCGGTGCATCGTTGATCGCGGTGGTCGGCTGGATGGAATCGGTGATCACCAGTTCCTTCAGCTTCGAAGAGGCGATACGGGCAACGGCGCCGCCGGACAGAACACCATGCGTGATGTAAGCGGTGACGCTGTTCGCGCCCTTGGCCAGGAGGGCCTCGGCTGCGTTGCAGAGCGTGCCGCCGGAATCAACGATATCGTCGAACAGCAGACAATCTTTGCCAGCCACTTCACCGATGACGTTCATGACTTCCGATTCACCCGGACGTTCGCGGCGCTTGTCGACGATGGCGAGCTGCGCGTCGATGCGCTTGGCCAGCGAGCGGGCACGAACCACGCCGCCGACGTCCGGCGATACAACCATGCAGTTGCCGGTTGCGTAATTGGCCTTCACGTCACGCGCGATAACCGGAACGGCATAGAGATTGTCGGTCGGGATATCGAAGAAGCCCTGAATCTGACCGGCATGAAGATCAAGGGTCAGAACGCGGTTTGCACCGGCTTCGGTGATGAGATTGGCAACCAGCTTTGCCGAGATCGGCGTGCGCGGGCCGGGCTTGCGGTCCTGACGGGCATAACCGAAATAAGGCAGGACGGCGGTGATGCGGCGCGCCGACGAACGGCGGAAGGCATCGATCATGATGAGCAGTTCCATCAGGTGATCGTTTGCCGGATAGGAAGTCGATTGCAGAACGAACACGTCTTCGCCGCGCACGTTTTCCTGGATCTCTACGAAAATCTCCTGATCGGCGAAGCGGCGAACGCTAGCCTTGCCGAGCGGGATGTTGAGATATTTAGCAACGGATTCGGCAAGTGCCCGGTTGGAGTTGCCTGCGAAAAGTTTCATTCTTTTTGCCTCTGAGCCGATGCGATAGGTTTGCGGTTTCGTTCTGTCGCAAAAAGTCCGTATAACGGACGTAATCTTGTTTCGCGCATGGACCGCAACGATGCGGGGCCCAGCAACGTCATCCTTTAAAAACTTTAAAGCCGCGTACTTTTGGCCGGTCAGGTTAAGTACAGCAGCTTACAAGGTTTTCTCGAATGTGCGGCCTATTGCAAAGAGTCATCGTCATTGCAAGGCCCGACTGTTCACAATTGTTGAAAAAGGCCGGATTTCCGGCCTTTCCGCGTGTCAAAAAGCGGGGATTCAGTAAGGGATTTCAGTTCCTTGCTGAAAATGCTCATAGTTTATGCGCGATTTGCCGCAAGCCAGGTAGAATATTCCTGCATGGTGCGGTCGGCGATGGCCTGCATCGTGGCGGGCTGCACTACGCTCCATGAGTCTGCCGCTGCGCCTTGCACTTTCTCCTGCCCCTGAATGCGGTGCAACCGGTTGCCGGAAGCGTCCAGCACATCCCAGACATAGAGCACGGTCGTCTGGTTGTCTTCCGAGAGAACCGAGAAGTACCCCTTCATGACATAGGCAGCACTCGTGTCATTGGCGCCTGCCAGCTCCACGCCCTTGGCCTTGGCATCGTCATTCATGCGATGGGTCAGCGGCGTCACGACATTGACGGGCGCGCCGACAATGGGCGCAATGTGCAGCTTGCCCGGCTTCAGCGTCGCCGTGCGCCCCGGTGTGGTCGCAGGCGTTGTGGTTCCGGGTGTCGTCACAGCGCCCGGCGTCGTTGCCTGACCGTTAGCCGGTTGTCCGGCGGTCTGGCCGACAGCCTGGCCTGTGGTTTGGCCAGAGGCTTGGCTTGTGTTTTGGCCAGAGCCCTGCACGTTCAGTGCGGATTCTGTGCTGTTGCAGGCAGCGAGCGCTCCGGCAAGCAACAGCATCATCGAAATATGTGCCTTGTTCATGTTCGGCTTCATGCTCCTGAAAACGCATAGTCCTGAAAATACAGGCGGTTCTCACGTCAGGCCGATTTATCGCCGATCGTGGGCCGTTTGACAATGATGTCAGGCGATAAGCATATCAAGAGAATGGCGGGATAATGGCTGAGCCGCACCATTTGTTGTGAGGTATGTCTGTCCGAGCGTCATTGCAGCGCCGCTGTCGGAATCCATGATGATCATATGCGCGAAGAGCGTCATATCGGGCTGAATGCTCTCCGGATTGCCTGCATAGAACATTTGCGGGTCCATCCATGACGGTGTGAAGCGCGCGCCGACCGAATAGCCGCAGGCATTCAGGCGGTGGCGTGTCAGCCCGTGTGCCTCCATGGTGCGGGCATGGGCGTCGAATACATCACCGAATGTTGAAGCCGGTGTCATCGCCGCCTCGACGGCTTCCAGCGCCTCGCGGGCGGCGTCGTAAAGCTTGACGTGATGCTCTGTCGGCTGGCCGATCAGGATCGTGCGCATCATCGGCGCGTGATAATGGCGGAACACACCCGACCATTCGAGCGTGAGCTGGTCATTGGCATCGAGCGTGCGGCGACCGGATTTATAGCGGCAGAGCAGGGCATCTTCGCCCGAGCCGATGATATATTCATTGGCCGGATAGTCACCGTCGCCAGCGAAATTGGCGCTCATCATCGCGGCCAGAATAACGGCTTCGCTTGCGCCGGCCCGTGTGGTCTTCAGCGCTGCGTCGAGCGCGTCGTCACCCAGCTGCGCCGCGCGCCTGGCATAGGTGATTTCCGCCGGGCTTTTCAAAAGGCGCAGGCGGTCCACCATGCCGGACGCATCGAACAATTTGGCAAAGCTCTGCAATTGCTCGTCGAGCCTGCGGGCATTTGCGCCGGTGAGGCCATGGGTCTGGTATTCGATACCGATGCGGGTGCCGAGCAGATCAAGCTCGGTCAGGATGGTGCGCAGGTCCGCTGCCGGATTGGCATTGTCGCGGTCGGTCCAGACGACGATGTTCTCGATATTCGAGGTCTGGCGCGCCTGGCGCAAATCCGCCGAGCGCGTCATCAGCACCATCGAACCGTCGGCCTTCACCACAAGGCACTGGAAGAAGCAGAAGCCGAACGTGTCATAGCCCGTCAGCCAGTACATGCTTTCCTGTGCGAACAGCAGGAGAGCATCGAGCTTTTCCTCCTCCATCTTCAAGATCAGACGGTCGCGGCGTGCGGCGAATTCTTCCGGCTCGAAGTGAAGGGCCATGCGGTTCTCCTCAAATGGAATCTTTGGCAGCAACGATAGCAATGGCTGCAATCTGGCGTCCGTAATCCGGCTCTTTGCGGTGGGTGGTACGCCGGTAGGAAAAGAACTGGTCTTCATCGGCGTAGGTGCACTGGCGAAGGGAGCTGGCCTGTACGCCAGCCTTGGTCAGGCGGTCGGTGATGAAGGTCCACAGATCGAAAAGCTTGTGATCCGGCTTGTCCGAAGCGCGGAAATAGCGCGCATAGGCAGGGTCCTTGCTCAAAAACTCTGCATAGAATTCCGGTCCGACTTCATAATTGTCGGGACCGATTGTCGGTCCGAGGACCGCAACGATGTTCTCACGCTTTGCGCCGAGGCCGATCATGGCGTCGATGGTGTTTTCCAGCACGCCGCTGAATGCACCGCGCCAGCCTGCATGGGCGGAACCGATGACACCGGCCTCATGATCGGCAAACAGAACAGGACCGCAATCGGCAGAAAGCGCGCCGAGCGCAATGCCGGGAACAGTGGTCACCATGGCATCGGCCTTGGGGCGTGGCGAATCGAAAGGCGCGGTCACATGCAGCACATCGGGCGAATGAACCTGATGCACGGTCAAAAGATGGTCTGGCGCAACGCCAAGCGATTCTGCCACCCGGCGGCGGTTTTCCGCGACATGTTCTGCCACGTCATCCGATCCGGCACCGACATTCAGCCCGGCATAGATACCGTCCGAAACGCCGCCTTTGCGCGTGAAAAAGCCGTGCGCAATGCGCTTCCCGGCCTGACCGGCGGGCTTGTCGAGCAGAGGCGAGCGGAGCGGTTGCGGCGTGTCAGTCATGATGTATTGGCCTTGTTAGACCGAGCATAATCCGGAAAAGTGGGAACCGGCTTTCCGAAAAGATCATGCTCAGACGCGTGGATCGGGATGGTGGGGGAGGCAGGTTGTCTTGTCAATTGCAGCTTTTTGAAGAGCAATTGACAGTCAGGCTGTCTCGAAAGGAATGAGGCGGGTGTCGCGGTCGCTGAATGCCAGCACCTTGAACAAGGTGCCCATCTGATCGGGCGCTGCCAAACGCTCCACATCCTGCCGGATCTTTTCCTGAAAGGCGGCATCGCGCCCGGTGCCCAGACGGCCTGCGCGATCGAGCAGCCCCATAGCCAGCAAAAACTCGCCTTGCGTCATGGTGCCGGTCTTGCAGCCAGCGGCGCGTGCAGCCTGTCCAAGAATGTCGAAATCGACATGGCTGGTCAGATCGGCATTGCCTGGATGGGCAAAAACATCGTCATAGGCGTGTTTGAGCATGGCTTGCAGCGTATCGCCAAAGCCGGATTGCAGATGGCCATAATCGATGTTGAGTGCTGCGCCGCGCGTCGTTGCAATACGTTGCGCGATTTCCTGCAACAGGGCAGTTCGCGCCGGGGCCGCCTCGAAGATTGTGCCTTCAGGCACCTGTGCATGGTCTTCCGGTAAAAGCGCCGGGTCGATCCCGCCCGCGCCGCTGACAAAATGGAACTGATCCTGATCATCAAGCCCTATCAGCCGCTCCACGAAGCGCCCGTTGGACTTCACGAACTGCCGGAACGGAATGGCGTCGAACAGCTCATTCGATACGAGGATCAACGGTGCATCGGGCGTATCGGCGTCAACATCTGTAAAGCGTTCGAACCACGTGACGGATACGCCCAAATCCGCCAGCTTTTGTTTCTGCTTTTCGACAAGGCGTGCGCTGGTCTCGACCATGGCGACGCGCAGGCCCGGCAGCATTTGCGGCGCGAGCTTGCTGATCGTGCGCAGCATATCGCTCATCAGCGTGCCGCGTCCGGGGCCGATTTCGCACAGCAACGTGTTGGCAGGGCGACCAAGCGCGTCCCATTCCGCGACACACCAGATGCCGATCAACTCGCCGAACATCTGGCTGACTTCAGGCGCGGTGATGAAATCGCCCTCGCGGCCAAAGGGTTCGCGGGTCGTGTAATAGCCGGATTCGCGGTCGCCCAGACAGGCGGCCATGTAATCGGCGACGCTGATCGGTCCCGTTGTGCCGATCAGACGTTTCAGCCGGTCTTTCAGCGTCGTCTCAGGCATCTTTGGCAGCTGCGCGGTTGGCGCGCCACATGGCCCACAGGCCGATCAGCACCATTGGCACTGAAAGCACCATGCCCATGGTCAGCCAACCGCCGACCAGATAGCCAAGCTGCGCATCCGGCTCGCGGAAGAACTCGACCGCGATGCGGCTGAGGCCATAGCCGGTCACGAATGCGCCTGCGATGAATCCGGGCTTCTTCAGCTTGCGACCGACCCAGACCAACAGGAACAGCACGAAGAACAGGACGAAACCTTCGAGGAAGGCTTCGTAAAGCTGGCTTGGATGGCGCGGCAGCGGCCCGCCATTCGGGAAATAGACAGCCCATGGCGCATCGCTGACACGGCCCCAGAGTTCGGAATTGATGAAGTTTGCAACGCGCACCACGCCAAGACCGACCGGCACACCGGCAGCAACCACATCGAACATGCTCCAGACCCTGATGCCGCGCGAGCGCGCAAACAGGATCATGGCGATGGTGGTGCCGAGAATACCGCCATGGAACGACATGCCGCCGTCCCAGACCGCGGGAATGGCGATCGGATTGGAGATATAATAGGAGAAATTATAGAAGAGCACATAGCCGATGCGACCGCCCAGCACGACGCCGAGCGCTGCCCAGATGACGAAATCGTCGAGGGCTTCGGGCGCCATGGGCGGCTGGTTATGCGCCCAGAGGCGATGGCTGCGCAGAAGCTTCTTGCCATACCACCACGCGAACATGATGCCGACGACATAGCCGAGCCCGTACCAGTGCACGGCCAGCGGTCCGATGGAAAAGATCACCGGGTCAATATTCGGAAAGGCGAGGGCCGAGGCGGGCAGCAACGTCTCTATCATGAAATCACTCCATTTTGTGACGGAACATGCTGGACGAACCGGCAACGGTCAAGCTGTCCTGCTCCATGTCTGTCATCGCCTAGAGCACGTTCCGAAAAGTGCAAAGCGGTTTTCGGATAGGACGTGCGTTAAAACAAAAAGCCAGAGCGGTTACGACGATTCAATCTTCACGGAAACCACTCTGCCAACATGATCACTTTCTATAGCTGCGCTTGCATCGGAACTGAGACGGCCCTATTTCCATTTTATGTTTTCAACAGGTCTCTCCTGGAAATAAGGAACGATTGCCATGACCAGCGGACAAAACCGGGTTCTCGATGAACTCGCCAAGCTTGTGACGGATGCGGCAGGCGCGGCGCAAGGCGTGCGCCGTGAAGTGGAAACGGCTCTGCGTTCGCAAAGCGAGCGCGTGCTCAACACGCTCGACGTGGTGCAGCGCGAAGACTTCGAAGCGGTGCGTGAAATGGCCATCAAGGCGCGCGCCGAAAACAGTGCGTTGCTGGCAAGAATCGAAGCACTTGAAGCACGTCTTGCCAGATTCGAAGGCGATTCCGATGCCAAACCGGCAAAGTCGGCCTCCTCATCGGCAAAATCCAAAAATAATTCCTGATTATTTATTAACAGGCCGCGGGCGGTAAAAACCCTTGTCTTAGAGTCGCTTAAGGCAATGCTCGCGGCCAGCCCCTTTCATGTTTCCACATGCTTTCATGTCTCTTTTCTGAAAAGGGACTGGCGTTCAGATTCAGCATCAATAGACTGAAAACACTACATGATTCGAAGTGTGGTCATGTAGGCGGCGGCGAGGGGCTGTAGTTCTAGTTTTCGCGTCTTCAGGCTGCTTTCCAGTATCAGTTGCGTATGTGCGTGTGCCATTGAGGCGCTTGCATGCTGTTTGGCATGCCGGTTCCTCGACCGATCAATTCGTGCCTGTTTTTCTGCGCTTGGTTCTTGCGCGGTGGCGGGTGCGGGCGAGCAATTCTTGCACGCCGGGAATTTGAGACATCCGGCTTGAGGATGTCTCACAGAACAGGAAACGGACATGAGCCTTCTTGAGCTTGAATTCGCACGCGAGGCGCATCCGGTGGATGTGATCGAGCAGGTTGCGCATTCAAACGACTGGACATTCGAGCGGACTGGCGACGATGAAATCGCAATTTCGGTTGCGGGCAACTGGACTGATTATCACATCTCATTTTCCTGGATGGAAGATTTCGAGGCGCTGCATCTGGCTTGCGCATTCGACATCAAGGTGGTGGAGCCGCGTGTAAACGAGGTGATGCGCCTGCTTTCGCTGATCAACGAAAAGCTTCTCATGGGGCATTTCGATCTCTGGCAGCAGGAAGGCGCCATCATGTACCGCCAGTCGCTTTTGCTGGCAGGCGGTGCAGAACCGACGAGCCGTCAGGTTGAAGTGCTGCTGGCCGCAGCGCTCGAAGCTTGCGAAACCTATTTCCAGGCCTTCCAGTTCGTGGTCTGGTCGGGTGTCAGTGCGCGCGAGTCGCTGGAAAGCGTCGTGTTCGAAACAGTCGGACGCGCCTGATCAGGATCAACAGATAGCCCGGCGGGACAAGCGCCGGGTTATGCTTGGAACGACGAAAGCGGACGGATATGAGCGAAGACGCAACAATCACCTGGGCTGATTTCGAGAAGGTCGATATCCGTACGGGTACGATTGTGGAAGCGGTGCCCTTTCCGGAAGCGCGCAAGCCCGCCTACAAGCTGAAGATCGATTTCGGCGAGAAGATCGGCGTGAAAAAGTCTTCCGCACAGATCACCAAACATTATCAGGCGGAAGAGCTGATCGGCCGTCAGGTGTTGGCCGTGGTGAATTTCCCTCCGCGCCAGATCGGACCGTTCATGTCGGAAGTGCTGACGCTGGGCTTGCCGGACGAAGCCGGTGAAGTCGTCCTAGCGGCCATCGACAAGAAAGTGCCAAACGGCGGCAAGCTCTATTAGAGCGTAACAATTTCACGATTAAAAACACGCGCCGCCGCCCCCTCATCCTGAGGAGGTTCCTGAGCTTGCGAAGGAACCGTCTCGAAGGACGAGGGTGGTCTTTTTGCGTTTTCCTTCGCCCTTCGATCCTTCGACAAGCGCAGGATGAGGGGCCCTTCGACACGCTCAGGGTGAAGGAACGGCGTTAGTCTCCGTCACGCTGGAATGTGAATGATGGCGCGCAGGCCGCCGGTCGGGGCATCTGCCAGTGTAATGTCACCGCCATGGCTGCGGGCAATATCGAGCGCGATGGCAAGGCCAAGGCCACCTGTGCCGCCCGAATCCTGCGTTCTGGCTTCATCCAGCCGCACGAAGGGCTTGAACACATCTTCGCGGCGATCCTCGGGAATGCCCGGCCCGTCGTCATCCACCACGACTTTCAGCCAGCCGTCCTCATGCGAGATTGAAAGCTCGACATTCTGCGCATGGCGGAAAGCGTTGGACACCAGATTGCTGACGAGGCGCGAGAAGGCGTTGGGGCGAACATGGATTTCACTGTCGCCGTCGATGGAATATTTGAACCCGCGTTCGCGCAGACGCGCTTCGTTTTCAAGTTTCTCGCACAGGCGCTTCACATCGTAGCTAGCGGTTTCTTCCGCACCTTCGCCGCGCGCAAAGGCCAGATAACCCTCCAGCATGGTCTGCATATCGGCGATATCCTGATTGAGCGGTTCGACGTCAATCGAGTGGCCGGCCAGCGCCAATTGTAGCTTGAAGCGGGTGAGAATGGTCCGCAGATCGTGGCTGACACCCGACAACATCGCCGTGCGCTGCTCGATCTGGCGCTCGATGCGGGAGCGCATCTGGATGAAGGCGATACCAGCCTTGCGTACTTCTTCCGCGCCGTGCGGCTTGAAACCTTCCGGCATGGAACGGCCCTTGCCGAAACTCTCGGCGGCGTCTGCCAGTTGCTGGATCGGCTTGATCTGATTGCGCAGGAAGGCAATGGCGATGATGAGAAGCACAAGTGCGGTGCCCACCATCCAGGTCAGGAAGATGCCGGTATTGGACGCATAAGCCTGACTGCGGCGGGCGAAGACGCGCAGCACCTTGTCGTCGAGCTTGATGCGGATCTCGATCAGGTCGGAATCGCCCACCGTATCGACCCAGAAGGGCCGATTGATCTGGCGGGTGATCTCTTCGCTGAGGAAGTAATCCAGAATGGCGAAGAATGGCTTCGGTCCCGGCGCGGGCAGGGGATCGGGCGGCAGGATCGAGATATTGAGCGCCAGACGCTGCTGCGCGAGGCGGATCAGATTGTCGTAACCTGGCTCTTGCGGATAGGTTTCGAGAATGTCGATGATCGCCGAAATATCGCGTACGACAGCCGTCGAAAGCCGCTCGGTCACCATCTGCCAGTGCCGTTCCATGAACACATAGGCGATCACGGATTGCAGCAGGACCATCGGGGCGATGATGATGATGAGCGACCGCGCATAGAGGCCTTTCGGCATCCGGCGCGCCAGCCAGCGCGAGAGATTTTTCCAGAGCGTCATCGTCTCAGAACGTCCCAAACAGCGGCCGGTTGCGTCAAATCACAACTATTCGATGCTGAGCTTGTAGCCGATGCCACGCACAGTCTGGAGCCAGACCGGGTTGGCTGGGTCCTGCTCGATCTTGCGGCGGAGACGGTTGATCTGAACATCGATAGTGCGCTCGCCGACATCGCCGTCCTGTCCGGTCAATTCATGACGTGGAATGGTTTCTCCCGCGCGTTCCGCGAAGATTGCCATAATGTCCTGCTCGCGATCCGTGAGCTTGATGGTTTCGGTGCCCTTCTTCAATTCACGGCGTGGAATGAAGAATGTGTAAGGCCCGAACACGATCTGTTCGATCTTGGGCTGGGCAGGCGGTGCGCCGCGGCGCAGAATATTGTTGATGCGCAGCGTCAGCTCGCGCGGATCGAACGGCTTCGGCAGATAATCGTCTGCGCCTGCCGACAGACCATCGATGCGGTTGTCGGTTTCCGACAGCGCGGTCAGCATCAGGATCGGTACGTTCTTTTGTTCGCGCAGCGAGCGGGTCAGCGAAACGCCGGTTTCGCCGGGCATCATCACGTCGAGAATCAGAAGGTCGAAGTCGATGCCTTCCAGCTTGCGGCGCGCTTCGGCGGCGCTTCCGGCAATGGTGACGCGGAAGCCGCTATTGGTCAGATATTGCGAAAGCAGGCTGCGGATTCGCGTGTCGTCATCGACAACGAGCAGATGCGGGGCGTCATCCGAGAGTGTTTTTTGTTCTTCTGCGGTCATGGCGTCTTTCGATCCCATTCAGTTTCTGTTCGCTGACGACACAAGGCCGTCGGACGCGCATATTATCGACTGGAATGTGGCACGTCTATTCGCCGTGTTTGCTTATATGTTTTTACACAAGCACTTAGTGCTACCTACCGTAACACTTAATTCCGATCGGGGTTCAAGACGGCTCTGTGCTGGAAAAAGCGTCGATCTGGGCGCGGCGTTCCGGATTGACCATATTATACAGGAAGCGTTCGATGACAGCGCGGTCCTGCGGGGCGCATCCCTCAAGGGCGCGGGCAATGCGATGCGACTGCGGCAAGGCGAGTGCAAGCGTCAGCTGGCGTCCGCTTTTCGTGGGGTAAAGCTTGCGGTGGCGGCGGTCGTGCAGGCCGGTTGCCTGAACCACATGGCCGGTATCGATCAGCTGCTTGAGAACGCGCGACAGGCTTTGCTTGGTGATGCGCAGCACTTCCAGAAGTTCCGCAACCGTCATGCCGGGCTTGCGATTGATGAAGTAGAGCACGCGGTGATGTGCGCGGCCAAAGCTGATCTTTTCGAGAATGAGATCAGGGTCAGCGGTGAAGTCGCGATAAGAAAAGAACAAGAGTTCGATAACGTTGAGATCGGCCGCCTCCTCGGCTGTCAACGGATTGCTTATATAATTCATGTCGTTCGTCGAATTCACATCGATGCTCCGTACTGCTACGATAAATATGTCAGCATTATTGACATAATTCAACCGCCCAGATAATTTTCGATAAGCGTGAGCTGGCTTTTTGGAACAATGTTTACGCTGGCGCATGCTGGAGGAGAGATAATTACGCGACCGGGGTTTTCGATCACTGCTGTGGAGGCGGTGAAAGAAACGCTGCGACCGCGAAGTCCCGCGGATTGGGAGGATTATTTTTTGTCCATGCGTGCTCCATTAGAGTTTTGCGCAAAATCTTTGCCCAAGCTCTAAGCATTTCGCACCAAAAGGCCAGTATTCGTGCGGAAAAAGGCGCCTGTTTTGCCGGTAATATCGATTTAACCGGTGAAATGGGAATGCGGAGACGTTTGCCCGAGCAGAATCTGCCCTGAGACAGCGCCGCAAGGAAAACATTTAGGAGCAAGAAAATGGCTGCGATTCCATTCGATCAAAGGGACGGATATATCTGGTTGGACGGTGCATTCGTCGATTGGAAAGATGCAAAGATTCATGTCCTCACCCATGGCCTGCATTATGCAAGCACGGTTTTTGAGGGCGAGCGCGCCTATGGCGGCGAAATCTTCAAGCTGAACGAACATACCGAGCGTCTGCATGAATCGGCGCGGCTTCTCGGCTTTGCGCTGCCTTACAGCGTTGAAGAGATCAACGATGCCTGCCGGGCGCTGATCAAGAAGATGGGCTATGTTGATGCCTATGTGCGCCCGTTTGCCTGGCGCGGCTCGGACTCGCTCGGCGTTTCGGCGCAAAACAATCGCATTCACGTGGCAATCGCCTGCTGGGAATGGCCGAGCTATTTCTCGCCGGAAGAAAAGATGAAGGGCATTCGCCTCGACATCGCCGAATATTGCCGTCCGGACCCGCGCACGGCGCCGTCGAAGTCCAAGGCATCCGGCCTTTACATGATCTGCACGATCTCCAAGCATGCGGCGGAAGCCAAGGGCTATGCTGATGCGCTGATGCTCGACTGGCGTGGCCAGGTTGCGGAAGCAACCGGTGCAAATGTGTTCTTCGTCAAGGACGGTGCGCTGCATACGCCGAAGCCGGATTGCTTCCTCGACGGCATCACCCGCCGCACGATCATCGATCTGGCCAAGCGTCGTGGCATTGAAGTCATTGAGCGCGCAATCATGCCGGAAGAAATGGCAGATTTCTCCGAATGCTTCCTGTGTGGCACTGCCGCCGAAGTTACACCCGTTTCGGAGATAGGTCAGTACCGGTTCAAGCCGGCTGAGATCACCAGCATATTAATGGATGCTTATACAGCGGAAGTGCAGCCAAAGCGCGAAGCGGCTGAGTGACTGGGTTTTGAACAGAAAAAGAGCGGCTTTCGGGCCGCTTTTTAGTTACTTTACTGCTTATTGTTTGACATTGGGAAGTTTCGGCTCAAGATTTTCATGCCGGAATCGCGTTGTTCCGGTATTGGAGCGGCCTCTGATCTGATCCTGTCAAATCGACGCTCTAATAATTGATCAGGCGCGCAAATATTCCGAAACCGTTCATTCTTTTCGGAATGCGCTCTAACAGAAATGGGGTGACGATTATGGAATCTCTATTGCCTATCATTCTCCAGCTGGTTGCCGGTGCTGTCGGTGGCAATATCGCTGGTGCTGTCAAGAACATCAGCCTTGGGACAACGGGTAACACCGTGGCTGGCGGTATTGGCGGTGTCATCCTCGGCCAGCTTCTTCCGATGCTCTCCGGCGGTGGTGTGGATTCGATGTTGAACGGCGCAATTGGCCAGCTTGCTGGCGGTGGCGTGGGCGGTATCGTTCTGACTGCAATCGTGGGGCTGATCAAGAATTCAATGGCCAGCAAGGCCTGAGGAAAGCATTTCGCGACCGGATGGAAACATCGGGTCGAGCAAGGATGTCTATAAAATAGCAGCTTGGAGCGCGCTCCAGTTTTTGGAAGTGCTCCGGGTAGACGGCGCAGTTTTTAAAAGCCAACCGGCAAGACGAACTGTTTGAGAGGGATAAAACGGACGGCCATGTGCCGTCCGTTTTTTGTAGCATCATCCGATCAGCGTGAAACGAGACTTGAAGGGTCTTAAAGCCCTTTCCGTATCGGGTCGGGGCCATTATGTGTGGAACAACACAGGCGGCGGTTCGCGCGATCCTCGCCGATCCACATATGCGATGGAGTATCCAGCATGGGCCAGCTACAGGCGATTATCGTCCCCGTTACCCCGTTCCAGCAGAACTGCACCATTCTTTTCGACGGCGAGACCAAGAAGGGCGTTGTCATCGATCCGGGCGGTGATCTGTCGAAGATCGAGGAGGCGATCCAATCGCAGGGTATCGACGTTGAAGCCATCTGGATTACCCATGGCCATATCGACCATGCGGGCGCTGCGGCTGATCTGAAGGACAAGCTCGGCGTCGAGATTATCGGTCCGCATGTCGATGACCAGTTCCTGCTCGATAGTCTTGTGATGACTGGTCTCAAATATGGAATTGTCGACGGCGTGCGCAATGTGACGCCGGATCGCTGGCTGGAAGAAGGCGATAAGGTCGCGGTCGCCGGGCACTCGTTCGACGTGTTCCACTGCCCCGGCCATTCGCCCGGTCATGTTGTCTTCTATAGCCCGGAAGCACGGTTCGCGATTGTCGGCGATGTGCTGTTCAACGGTTCTGTCGGTCGCACCGATTTGCCGGGCGGCGACCATGATGCGCTGATCCGTTCGATCCGCGAGAAGCTTTTGCCGCTCGGTGACGATATCGGCTTTATCTGCGGCCACGGCCCGGGCGGACGGTTCGGCGAGGAGCGCCGCAACAATCCATTCCTCATCGGAATGGCATGAAAGATACAAAAAAGCCGCCCATTGGGCGGCTTTTTCATTTTCGATTGTGCACTGAGAGCGGTCCCGATTAAAGCGGAATCGTGGAACCGCTCCAACTATTTGTCTTACGCATTATCCTATGCATCGAAGCGGGATCAGAAATCAGTCCAGTGAACTGATTTCCCCGCGTAGGCGCTACGCACTTTTGCTGGAAATGCTCTAGTTAGCGGTGCAGAAATGGTCGCGGCCGTCATAGCCGCGATAGGTGCCGGTGTTCGGATTGAACGACCGGTAACGGTCCGAACAATAATTGTACCAGCTGCGGCTCCACGGCTCAAAGCCGGCCTGACGGTAATAGGTCACCTGACGTGGTGGCGGAGGCGCCGGGTAGTAGGCAGGCGGCGGCGGAGGTGCATCGTAAATCGGTGCTGGCTGCACATAGGTTGGCTGCGGCTGGCTCAGCGCGCTGCCGATCAGGGCGCCCGCTGCAAGGCCGATCACGCCGGCTGCGACGGCGTCGCCATTGCCACGATGATGATGACGGCCCCAGTCGCCGCCGCGATCCCAGCCGGGACGGCCCCATGAATCTGCCGAAGCTGAAGCAAGAGGAGCAGCAATCGCTGCCAAGGATGCAACGGCCAGAATGGTTGTCTTCGCAAATCGGTTCATTGTTCGCTCCTTCAGAAGCTCGACTGCAATTCCTCTGGTGCGAACCGCTCGAAAGACGGGGCACCAATCATGAATAATGGATTAACTCTCTCGACATGAATGGAGGCTGAACAATGGTGAAATAGGACGCCAAGTCGTCAATCCCCGGTAAAATACGCGCAGTGTCTGTAACAATTCGGGGGTGGCGTCAGAGGCGCGATTGCCGTTGCGTGTGTGCTGGATTGCCATTCCAGCCATGCTTTCAATCGCTTGCAGTTGCAGCGGCCGTTCTGATTTTTCCGCGGAGGGGATGAATACTGGCCGGACTGCCGATCCGGTGCGCTCTTTATGCTTGCGGAAATTCGGGCAATAAAAAACCCCGGTGTGAACCGGGGTCAAAATTGGTATTCAGAACAATCAGCCGGTAACGGTGATGTTCACGGCCTTAGGGCCCTTGCCGCGACGATCCGGTTCCGTCTCGTAGGAAACCTTCTGATTGTCTGCGAGGCCCGTCAGGCCCGAAGCCTGGACGGCAGAGATGTGCACGAAGATATCCGCGCCGCCATCATCAGGCTTGATGAAACCAAAGCCTTTTTCGGTATTGAAGAATTTGACCAGTCCGGTCTGTGCCATTGGATCCGTTCCTTTTCCTTGGCGCCACCGCTTCTTTCGAAACGATGGAATTATATCTTCTGCCGAGCGCACCACACACCCGACAGAGGGTCATGCAGGCAGTTCTCGACTTAGGGAAGGAACCGATCATTGCCTGGGTATCCCCAGACCCGGAACTTATAGCGGCCCCGGCACGCCGTTCTTCCAGTCTTCCATTTGTTCGCTAAATGCCCGAACGAGTGGAGACTGATC
The DNA here is from genome assembly GCF_052045675.1 of Brucella sp. 22210. Lineage (NCBI taxonomy): Bacteria > Pseudomonadati > Pseudomonadota > Alphaproteobacteria > Hyphomicrobiales > Brucellaceae > Brucella > Brucella sp. 22210. The sequence continues at coordinate 274,498 of NZ_JBQEPD010000002.1, read as the reverse complement.
TATGACGCGAATTTTGGCAAGCAAATTCTTTGCGCCCATGATCTTTTGTTATCTTTGAACCGGATTGGTCGCCAATTTTTCCGATTATTTCTAGAATTTCTATAGCTGTATACCGAAATAGAACAGCCTATCCTTGATATATAAGAGATCTTTTAGAGATGCGGCCTGTTTAAATGCGCGGATTTAATTGAATAGATTAATAGAGCCCGTCGTCTTAGCGGGCACAAAGATGGTTGCCCCTCTGGGCGCGGCTAGCGATTGCGCGAGACAATGCATGCGCCACCGGCTGCACGCAACTTGCTACAAATACCATCGGCTTCCGCCCGACTATTGGCCCCGATCCGTACCGCATAGATGCCGCGCCGCCCCATCGGGGTGCGAATGCGGCTGATGACGGGGTCGTGCCCGCTCAGCACGGATGCGAATTGCTTGCGCAGGCGGCTCCATTGATTCACGGCCGCGCTGCGACGGAAGTTACCCGCCACCTGTATGCCCCATGGCTTCGGTTTGACCCGCGACATGGGAATCGTCGCCGAGCGAATGATCGGCAGGCGGCGGCAGGCCTCGGCAAAGGAACGCCCCGAATCAAGCGGTCGGGTCTGTACCTCCTTGCCGGACGCAAAGTCGTCCGCCGGAGCGCCGGTGATATCAAGCACATAATCCTCTGTTTCGAGCGGCAGGAAGCCGCCCGAGCGCATCCAGCTTGAGACGCGCCCCGCGCCCGCATTATAGGCAGCGGCGGCGAGACCCCAATTGCCGAAGGCCTGTTTGAGATCAAACAGGAAGCTGGCGGAGGCGGGGATGGCCTGCTCGATGTCGAATGGGTCGGCGAGGCCGCGCTCCTTCGCCGTATAGGGCATGAACTGGGCAATGCCCTGCGCGCCGACCGGGCTGACGGCCTGATGGTCGAACCGGCTTTCCTTCCAGATCAGGCGAGCGAAGAAATCCTTGGGTATGCCGTGCCGGGTGGCGCTGGTCTCGATCAGCTGACAGATACGGTTGACGCCCGGCACCTTCTTTTCCGGCGGCAGGGGCGGTGCGGATATGCGCGGATTGGGTTCGCTATAGCTTGTCGGTGCCGTTTCTGCATCGGCGGGCATGATTGAAAGCGGGACGATCAGGAACGATGCCGCCAGAAAAGTTCCGAAACGCCGCATGTCGTCTTTCTGTTCGCTTTTGCCCCATGGCCAGACCCGGATTGTTCGGGCTGCACACTTTATTGCAGAGTAACGCAACTTGGCGACTTGTCGAGAGACACGCCCGCTAATCTTCCCATTTAAATCTTGCCGTTCGGAGCAACTGCTCCATTCTAGATGAGGCAAAAGACGGATATCGGTTTCTGGAGAGGAGGAAACATGGTGAGGGGTTTGTCGTGGACCGGCTTGATTGCCGGTGTGATGTTGTTGACCGGTTGTGTGGCGGAAGGTGGACCCGATCACAGGCCACCGCCGATCCGGCCCGGCAATCCGGGCCATGTGCAGGCTTGCCCGATGATTTATTCGCCTGTCTGCGGTGAGCGTCGGGGTGTTCGCCAGACCTTCGGCAATGCATGTTCCGCACGGGCTGAGGGGTTCCGCGTGGTGTCGAACGGTCAGTGTAGCGGTCGCCCGGGCAATGGCTGGAATGGCCCTGGCGTCGGTCCGGCCCGTCCGCCACAGCATGGGACGCGGCCCGGTATGGGTGCATGTACACGGGAATATGCGCCTGTCTGCGCAAGGCGCGGCAGTGAACGGCGCACCTTCTCCAATCGCTGCGAGGCGGAACGCGCAGGTTTCCGCGTTTCGGGCAGCGGTCGTTGTTGAGTTAAACAGGGAGGCGGATCAGCGTTTCAGCGGCTCCGCCTCTCTGTAACGCAAGGCGTCAACGAGCAGCGCGAAGGCCGGGGAAGATTGTCTCCGGCTTGGATAATAGAGATGAAAGCCCGGAAAGGGCGGGCACCAGTCTTCCAGCACGCGCACCAGCGAGCCATCGGCAAGACCGTCCCGCATGTAGTCTTCCGGCAAGCTGGCAAGGCCGAACCCGGCCTTGGCGGCTTCGACAATCATATTCGGGGAATTGAGAATGAGCTGGCCTTCGACGCGCACCTTGAGTTCGCGCCCGTTCTTCTCGAATTCCCACGCGTAAAGCCCGCCATAGGTGAGCAGTCGCAGATTGATGCAACGATGCGCGGTCAGTTCCTGCGGGGTGCGGGGAACCGGGTGATTTTTGAAATAGGACGGCGCGCCGACCACGGCCATGCGCATGTCAGGGCCGATGGGAACGGCGATCATGTCCTGTGCGATCTGCTCGCCAAGGCGGATACCGGCGTCATAACGGTCGGCTACGATGTCGCGCAGCCCGGAATCAATGGCCACTTCGACGTGAATATCTGGATAGTCCGGCAGAAGACGCTCCAGTACCGGCCACAGAATAGACTGCGCCGCATGATCGGAGGTGGTGATGCGAATGGTTCCGGCAGGCTTGTCGCGCAACTCGCTCAAGGCGTCCAGTTCGGTTTCGATCTCCTCGAAGCGCGGGCCAATGGTGCGCAGCAGCCTTTCGCCAGCCTCTGTCGGGGAGACGCTGCGGGTGGTGCGGGTCAGGAGGCGCAGCCCAAGCCGCTCTTCCAGCCCGCGCATTGTGTGGCTCAGCGCCGATTGGGAAACGCCAAGCTTTGCCGCCGCACGGGTGAAACTGCCCTCGCGGGCAATGGCCAGAAAAGCCAGCAGATCGTGAATATTGTCGCGCCGCATTGATGAATCCATCTCATGAGTTCATGCCGATTATAACGGCTAATCATTGGGGACAGAAGTTTTTAAGTTTGCCGCGATTTCAGGCGGGTAAGAAAGGAAACATATCATGCAGATCAAGCGCATCGGGTCTCAACCTTCGACCAAGGGTTCCGCCGATTATTTCACCGGCACGGTTCGCCTCGACATGCCGTTCAGCACCACTGCACCGGCGCGCGTCGGCGGCGCTACCGTGTCGTTCGAGCCGGGCGCACGCACGGCCTGGCATACGCATCCACTGGGCCAGACGTTGATTGTTACCGCTGGCCTTGGCTGGGCGCAGCGCGAGGGCGGCCCGGTGGAGGAAATCCGTCCCGGCGATATCGTCTGGTTCGAACCGGGCGAACGGCATTGGCACGGCGCGACGGCCACCACGGCCATGACCCATATCGCCATCGCGGAAGCGCTCGATGGCAAGGTCGTGGATTGGCTGGACCATGTCAGCGACGAAGATTATCGCGCATAAGGATATTGACCATGAAAAAGAGAATATTGGGCCGCAGCGGACTTGAGGTTTCGGCCATTGGCCTTGGCTGCATGGGCCTTAGCTATGGCTATGGTCCCGCTGTGGACAGGCCGCAGGCTGTCGGGCTGATCAGAGCCGCCTTCGACAAGGGCGTGACGTTTTTCGATACGGCTGAAGCTTACGGACCCTATGTCAATGAGGACGTTCTGGGCGAGGCGCTGGCACCGATCCGCGACCGGGTGGTGATTGCCACCAAATTCGGCTTCGAATTCGATGGCAAAGGCGGCCAGAGCGGCATGAACAGCCGTCCTGATCATATTCGTGCTGTCGCGGAAGCATCATTGAAACGGCTCAAGACGGATGTGATCGACCTTTTCTACCAGCATCGCGTCGACCCGGCGACACCCATCGAGGATGTGGCCGGAACGGTTCGTGATCTGATCAAGGAAGGTAAGGTGAAGCACTTCGGCCTTTCCGAAGCCGGTCCGCAAACCATCCGGCGCGCCCATGCCGTGCAGCCAGTCACAGCGCTGCAAAGCGAATATTCGCTGTGGTGGCGTGAACCGGAACAGGAAATTCTGCCGCTTCTGGAAGAGTTGGGCATCGGCTTTGTTCCGTTCAGCCCGCTCGGCAAAGGCTTTCTGACCGGAGCCATCGACAGCAAAACGAGCTTTGCAGCCAATGATTTCCGCAATGTCGTGCCGCGGTTCTCGACTGAAGCCCGCGATGCCAATCAGACGCTGGTCGATCTGCTTGGCCAGATGGCGGAAGCCAAGGGCGTCACGCGCGCCCAGATCGCGATTGCGTGGTTGCTGGCGCAGAAGCCGTGGATCGTTCCCATTCCGGGCACGACGAAGCTGCATCGTCTGGAAGAGAATCTTGGCGCGGCCAATGTGGAGCTGAATGCCGACGATCTGAACCGTATCGAAGCAGCGCTTTCCGACATCACTGTGCAGGGCGACCGCTATCCGGCGCATTTGCAGCAGCGCGTTGATCGGTAATCCTGTTCAAGAGGAGCTAACACCATGCAGGGAATTCAGGACAAGGTCGTTGTCATTACCGGTGCAAGCAGCGGTCTGGGGGAAGCCTCGGCGCGGCGGCTGGCCGAAGGCGGAGCCAAGCTTGTGCTCGGTGCACGGCGTCTCGACCGGCTACAGGCACTGGCCAGCGAGCTGCGACTGGGCGAGGGTGCGGTTCTGCATACGGATGTGACCGACCGCATTCAGGTTCAGCGTCTGGTGGATCAGGCCGTGAAACTGCATGGCCGTGTCGATGTGCTCATCAACAATGCCGGGCTGATGCCGCATTCATTGCTCGAAATGGGCAAGGTGGATGACTGGGATCGCATGATCGACGTCAATATCAAGGGCGTGCTCTATGGTATCGCTGCCGCTCTGCCACATATGCGCGAGCAGAAGAGCGGCCACATCATCAATGTCTCATCAGTTGCGGGGCACAAGGTGGGGCCGGGCGGCGCTGTCTATTCGGCAACCAAACATGCGGTGCGGGTCATTTCCGAAGGACTGCGTCAGGAAGTAAAGCCGTACAACATCCGCACGACGATCATATCGCCGGGTGCAGTGGCGACGGAGCTTCCCAACAGCGTCACGGACCCACAGCAGGCTGAACGCGTGAAAGCACTTTACGAGAATGTGGCTATTCCTGCGGATTCTTTCGCGTCCACAGTGGTTTTCGCGATGAGCCAGCCGGACAATGTGGACATCAACGAAATCCTGTTCCGTCCAACTGCGCAGGAATATTGATCGGAAACGAAAACGGGTCCTGCATTTTTGGTGCAGGACCCGTTTTCTTATCTTCCCGGACGGCCGGTCTTGCCGGGCCTCCGCTTCTTGCGGGATACTTCCGCCGGGTCTTCGTAAGAACCGATACCGGCGCGCTCGCGGCGAACTGGGGCTTCTCCACCGGCTGGAATTTCCGTCCGCTTCACTGTCATTTCATCCAGCGTATTCTTGCGGAACTTCGTTTCCGGTGCTGCGGGCAGGGGACCTTCGTGGCGTGGCTTCGCCATGTCCGTGCCTGGTCCCATATTGTCGAGCGACGGCTTCTGGAACAACGATTTGCCGCCGGTGTCATCCACCGTGCGATGCGCCTTGCGCCCGGCATTATGGCGGCCCTTGGTGCGCCCGGTGACCGGGCTTTCCAGTTCCACTTCTCGCGCCAGCGGATCGTCGGCAATGGCCAGTTCGGTCTCGCGCAGGCGCTTGATCTCGTCGCGCAGCCGTGCTGCCTTTTCGAAGTCGAGATCGGCAGCGGCGTCGCGCATCTGCTTTTCCAGATATTCCAGATGGGCCTGTAGATTGTTGCCCATCATGCCGCCTTCTTCGGCAAAGCCCGAAATGTCGGCGCGGACATGATCGCGTTCGTAGACCGAGTTCAGAATGTCCGAAATATTCTTCTTCACCGAAGCCGGTGTGATGCCGTGTTCTTCGTTATAGGCGACCTGCTTTTCGCGGCGACGGCTGGTTTCATCCATGGCGCGCTGCATCGAGCCGGTGATATTGTCGGCGTAGAGGATAACCTTGCCGTCAACGTTACGCGCGGCACGGCCGATGGTCTGGACCAGTGAGGTTTCAGACCGCAGGAAGCCTTCCTTGTCGGCGTCGAGAATGGCGACAAAGCCGCATTCGGGAATGTCGAGACCTTCGCGCAGCAGGTTGATGCCAATGAGCACGTCGAACGCGCCAAGGCGCAGATCGCGGATAATCTCGATACGCTCCAGCGTGTCGATATCCGAGTGCATATAGCGCACGCGCACGCCCTGTTCGTGCAGATATTCGGTCAGGTCCTCCGCCATGCGCTTGGTCAAAACCGTGACCAGCGTGCGGTAACCTTTCTTCGCCGTGTCGCGGATTTCGCCAAGCACGTCATCGACCTGCGTCTTGGCGGGGCGAATTTCCACCGGCGGATCGATAAGGCCGGTCGGACGAATGACCTGTTCGGCAAAGACGCCGCCCGCTTCTTCCATTTCCCAGCCGCCCGGCGTTGCCGAAACGGCAATGGTCTGCGGACGCATGGCGTCCCATTCCTCGAATCGGAGCGGACGATTGTCCATGCAGGACGGCAGACGGAAGCCATATTCGGCCAGCGTCGCCTTGCGCCTGAAGTCGCCGCGATACATGCCGCCGATCTGCGGCACGGTGACATGGCTTTCGTCGATGAAAACCAGTGCGTTGTCCGGGATATATTCGAACAGGGTCGGCGGCGGCTCGCCGGGATTGCGGCCGGTCAGATAGCGCGAATAGTTTTCGATGCCCGCGCAGGAGCCGGTTGCTTCCAGCATTTCAAGATCGAAAGTCGTGCGCTGTTCCAGCCGCTGCGCTTCCAGCAGACGTCCGGCATTATTCAATTCGATGAGGCGGTGCTTCAGCTCTTCCTTGATCGACTTCATCGCCTGATTAAGCGTGGGTCGCGGCGTCACATAGTGCGAATTTGCGTAGATCTTGACCGACTTCAGATCGCCGGTCTTCTGGCCGGTGAGCGGGTCGAATTCGGTGATGGTCTCGATCTCGTCGCCAAACAGCGAAATGCGCCATGCCCGGTCTTCCAAGTGGGCCGGGAAAAGTTCAATCGTATCGCCCCGCACGCGGAACGAGCCACGCACGAAATTGATGTCCTGACGCTTATATTGCTGAGCCACGAGATCGGCGAGCAATTGCCGCTGGTCGAGCCGGTCGCCGATCTTCATTTCGAAGGTCATGGCCGTATAGGTTTCGACCGAACCGATACCGTAGATGCACGAGACCGAAGCGACGATGATTACGTCGTCGCGCTCGAGCAGCGAACGCGTCGCCGAGTGGCGCATACGGTCGATCTGTTCGTTGATCGAGGATTCCTTCTCGATATAGGTGTCCGAGCGCGGCACATAGGCTTCCGGCTGGTAGTAGTCGTAATAGGAGACGAAATACTCGACCGCATTGTTCGGGAAGAAGTTCTTGAACTCACCGTAAAGCTGCGCGGCCAATGTCTTGTTGGGCGCGAGGATCAGGGCCGGACGCTGGGTCTCCTGGATGACCTTGGCCATGGTGAAGGTCTTGCCGGAGCCGGTGACGCCGAGCAGCACCTGCGTGCGGTCGTCATTGGTCAGCCCTTCGACCAGATCACGGATGGCCGTCGGCTGGTCGCCGGACGGTTCGAAGGGCGTTTCCATCTCGATAGAAATGCCGCCTTCGGATTTGTCCGGGCGGGAAGGGCGGTGCGGCGTCCAGAGCTCTCCGTTCTTGAACAGCGGATTGCCGGATTCGATCAGGTCAGACAGCGCCTTGACGGTTGCTGTCGCACCCGACGCATTGAGCCCGGCGGCATCTTCCAGACTGATATCAAGACCTGCGACCGGATTGAGGCCTGCGGCTGCGCGCTCCTTCGCGGAAGCTGCGCCACCCATCGACGTGCCGCGACCGCTGCGCGTTGCTTCCTTGCTGCGTTCGGGAATCTTCTTCGGCGTCTTGGCAGACTTCGAGGCCTTGGCAGCAGGCTTTGCCGCCTCGTCGCCAATTTCCTTCGCCCAGTCGGCGATGGAGCCGCTGAGTGGCGTGCCTGAGTATTCGGCCTGAGGCATTTCGCCGAAACCGTCAGAATGTGGCATTTCGCCAAAGCCGTCCGCCGTGTCGTGCGAATCCTGAGTGTATTTGTTCTTGGAAGAAGCCATGTCGCTAATATGGAGTTTCGCCATGCAAATGAAAAGAGCATGGCAGTAGAATCCCACTTGTTGCCGGTTTCTGCCGGTCGGCTCCTGACAGAAGGTTGTCAGGAAGTCGGGCAATCGCGAACTGTTGATGGGAAGGGACGTGCCTCCTTATTGGAACCGCGATAAGAGCAGGGTGCGATGCCGCATGTTTTTCATGATGAGTTTGTCTCATAATCCGGCAGAATCATTTGTGTTTAAAGGATTGATTGATGAGCGTTGCAGATAAGCCCAAAGGCGAACTGACCTTGCGCGTTCCGGCTATGCCGAAGGACGCCAATTCGGCATTCGATATTTTTGGTGGCTGGGTCATGTCGCAGATGGACTCGGCTTCCGGTATTCGTGCGGAAGAACGCGCGCGTGGCCGCGTGGTCACCGCAGCCGTGCGCGAGATGTCCTTTGCCAAGCCGGTGAAGATCGGTGACGTCTTGTGCGTCTATACGGAGATCACCAAGGTCGGCCGCACCTCGATCACCTTGCGCGTCGAGGCATGGGCGCAGCGCGCATCCCAGCAGCGTATGGAACTGGTGACGCATGGCGAATTCGTCATGGTTGCGCTGGACAAGGAAGGCAAGCCGTCTCCGGTTCCGGCAGAATAGGCGATTGCTTCTTCCATCTTGGAAAAGCCCGGTTTTGACCGGGCTTTTTATTTGCAGGCGCGATAGCCGCTTCGACGTTGCATCAGGTCGAAGTGAAAATGGTTTGCATGTTCCGGGTTGTAGCCCGGTCCGAGCACCGTGGTGAAATAATCGCAGGCGTCTGAACGAACGCTGTTGAGCAGACCTTTCTCGCGGAAGGCGAAGAAGCCGGGTCTGCGTACCGAGATGTCCTTGCCGTTGTTCAGCTTGATCCGGGTCACGTCGATGGCGTTGCCGCGCGAATGTTCGGACATTTTCGCACCGCGGCGATGGTTCATCGTGCGGCAGGAATAGCCCCCTGCATTGTAGATCGTGTTGATGCCGGACAGATAACGCAGGCGCGCGGCGGGTTGCAGATCGCCCTTGATCCAGCGGGCAAAGGTTTCCGTCACCTGACAGTTCAGCGTTGCCGCCGGTTTGAAGGCGATGGAACCGCTGTTGAAGCCCGACACTTCAATCGGATTGTCGATATTGCAGGATGCGCTGCGGTGGATTGGCGGCTTTTCCTTGAAAACCACGCCCAATCGCTTCAGCCGCGTGCGGCAAGCCGCTTCCGAATTCGACATGGTGTAGATGTTTTCAGCTGCCGTGACCGGGTTTTGGACCGGTGCCGTGAAGCCGTAGTCGCCCGCATATTGCGGCTCGCTTCGCGGTGCGGGCTGGGCGGTGTGGTTTTCTTCTTCCTCTGCCAGTCCGACGACACGATCCTGCTGGGGCGCAGGTGTCATGGGAGCCTCGGGCATGGGCGAACTCGCCACCGGCGCGGGTTCCATCGGCATATCGGTCACCGGGGCAGCAGGCATCGGGGCGCTGGCCACATCGGTGCTCGGCACCATGATATCCGAATTTCCGACATCGGCTTGCGGACGCGGTGGGCGCTCGCCTGAACAGCCAGCGGCCAGTATCAACAGGAGCACGGAAGCCGCCGGACCAAGACGGCGCAGTCGCGAACGCGCATGATCGTGATCTATGATGGCGGACAACGCAAAACCCATGTCCTTGCCTTCTGCTCGTGGGGCCTTTCCGGTGAGAATCCGGCGTTTCCTGTATCCTATGAGAGAAGCGTAAAGGAAGAGTCAGTGCCCGCGTTAAGCGCTGTGGCGCAATCTGGGCAATGAGAGGGTGAGCCTGTGATACTCTCTATGTTTTGATCGCCGACTTAGTTTTTTCGCACCGCGTCACGCAAAACCATTTCGCACTTTTGCCGGAAATGCTCTATCGCTTACCCTGTGGTTCAGGGCCAAACCGCAAATAAGACCATCCTCCCGGTCCCAAAAGTTTCACCCATGTCAGCACTGATTTCGCCAAGCATCCTGCCGATCCTGCTTTTGGTCGGCTCGAATATTTTCATGACCTTTGCATGGTACGGCCATCTGAAATTCACCAATACGCCGCTGGTTATAGTGATTTTCATCAGCTGGGGTATCGCGCTGATCGAATATTGTCTCGCAGTTCCGGCCAACCGTATCGGGCACGAAGTCTATTCGGCGGCCCAGCTCAAGACGATACAGGAAGTGATCACGCTGGTGATCTTCAGCCTGTTCTCGGTCTTCTATCTGAAGGAAGCCTTCACCTGGCACCACCTGCTGGGCTTTGCCTTCATCGCGGGCGGCGCAGCGCTGATCTTCAAGGCGTAGAGCTTAATTAGCCGGTTCCGTCGCTGGAACCGGTTCATCCTTGCGGTTCCAGAACATCGGGACAAGCTCGACGGCCAGCATGGCCGCAAATAGCATGCCGCAGCCGATGAAACCGATGAAGCTCAGCCGTTCGCCAAGGAAGATCGCGCCGAACATGGCCGCGAACAGCGCTTCTGAAGACAGGAAGATCGCAGCCTGCGCCGAGGTCGTGTAACGCTGGCCGATGGCTTGCAGCGTGAAGGCGATGCCTGACGAGAACACGCCGGTGAACAGGATTTCCTTCCATGTCAGGGCGATGGCGTCCCAGTTGAAACCTTCGAGCAGCGATGCTCCGGCCAGTCCGATAGCGGCGGCGGTGGCAAACTGAACGCAGCTCAGCATGATCGGGCGTCCAGCGCGGTTGGCGCGGCCGATCAACAGCACCTGCAAGGCCCAGAAAGTTGCGCCGCAGATCACCAGCCAGTCGCCGGTCTTGAGCGCGGTCAGCTCCCCGCCCGACAGCAGGAAAATCCCGGCCAGACAGAAGGCGGCGCTTGGCCAGACGACCGGATGCGGCCATATGCGGAACAAAAGCACGCCCAGCACCGGTACCATCACGACATAAAGCCCGGTCAGAAAACCGGCATTGGTGACCGAGGTGGTGATGAGGCCGATTTGTTGCAGCAGCAAGCCGGTGAAGAGCACGGCGCCCACGACAACGAAATATCTATAGTCGGAAGACTTCAAACGGGCAGGCGCACGACGGCCTTCGGCAAGCGCCCATGGCAGCACGGTCAGCGCGGCAATGGCGGAACGAATGCCGATAAACAGGAATGGTCCGATGCTGGCCATGGCGGTCGACTGGGCGACAAAGCCCATGCCCCAGATCACGCCAGCCAGAAGCAGGACAAAATTGGCTTGCGTGCGCGTCATCATGGCCTCGGATTGCAAAGAAGAAGGTCCGGGCCCATTTGGTCGCCGGAAATTGCCTCACCTATAGGCAAAAGCCGGGTGGGGCGGCAAGGGGCGTCTGCTTTCTGCGACATCACTGCAGATGCGGCCCTGAAACAGGCTCTTTGTCCGGAGATTTGACAGGGGAGGTTTTTTCCGCGTGAAAAGATCGTCAAAACTGCTATAGTTCCGCGAATTAGTCGTTTGAACGGTTCCGAAACGGATGTTTCGGTGACCGTTTTCTTTTTGTGTATCGGGGGGTGTTGCAGCTCCCGGAGGGCACCTTGCAGCGAGGTTTCGCTGGCGGGGTGCGGCGGGCAACCAAACTACCGGCGCGTTGAGTTCTCGTGAAGAGGCGGGCGCCGGGCGAAGGAAAGGACTGGGTATGGAAAAGTTCCCTATGACCCCTCGCGGTTTCGAAAAGCTCAAGGAAGAGCTCCGCTGGCGTCAGCAAAACGAGCGTCCTCGGATCATCGAGGCTATCGCTGAAGCGCGTGCCCATGGCGATCTGTCGGAAAACGCCGAATATCACGCTGCCAAGGAAGCCCAGAGCCTCAATGAAGGCCGCATCAACGAGCTGGAAGATGTCGTTGCGCGCGCCGAAGTGATCGACGTTACCAAGCTGAGCGGCGACCGAATCAAATTCGGCGCGACGGTCACGCTGATCGACGAAGACACCGAAGAAGAGAAGGTCTATCAGATCGTCGGCGATCAGGAAGCCGATGTGAAGGAAGGCCGCATTTCGATTTCGTCGCCAATCGCGCGCGCCATGATCGGTAAGACGGAAGGTGATACGATTGAGGTCAATGCACCGGGCGGATCGCGTTCCTACGAGATCGTTACGCTGAAATTCGTCTGATCGCTGTGCTCCATTCAAACCAGGTTCCCGTTCAGAGTGTCGAGGTTGTCGCTCCCAACTTCAAGCAGCGCCTTTCCGGCGTAACCTCGACGATTGTGCAGCTCATTCCTTTGCAGCGTGCAAAGGGGCTGAACATTGCGACAATGGGACCGGGTTTGCCGGACAGCCTGCCGCATCTGGGATGGGCTGCGCTTTTGTCGTTCTGGTCAGCGCCCAAAAAGCGGCGCTTCAGGATCTGGCATGCGCGGCGCAATATCGAAATGCTCGCCGGTATTTTCATGCGTCATGTTCTGCGTATGAAACTCCGGCTGGTGTTTACCTCGGCGGCGCAGCGCAATCACAAGCCTTTCACCAAATGGCTTATCCGCCGCATGAAGGCGGTCATCGCCACCAGCGGGCGCTCGGGCAGTTTTCTGGAAGTGCCGCATGAGGTCATCATGCATGGCATCGATCTGGAACGCTTTCATCCGCCGGTTGGCGAGGAAGATACGTTTGCCGCGTCCGGCCTGCCGGGCAAGTATGCAATCGGTTGTTTCGGACGCGTGCGGCATTCCAAGGGCACCGATCTTTTCGTCGATGCGATGATTGCGCTTCTGCCGCACTATCCGGAGTGGACGGCGATCATCACCGGACGAACCACGGCGGAGCATCAATCCTTCGAGGATGGCCTTAAGGCAAAGATTACCGCTGCCGGTTTGCAGGACCGCATTCTCATTCTAGGCGAAGTTCCCGATATTCGGGTCTGGTATCGCCGCCTGACGCTTTATGTTGCGCCGTCGCGCAATGAGGGTTTTGGCCTCACGCCGCTCGAAGCCATGGCATCGAAGACTGCCGTGGTGGCAAGTGACGCTGGCGCTTATTCCGAAATGATCGTGGAAGGGACCGGCAGTTTCGTGCCTGCCGGAGATGGCGAAGCCTTGCGCAAGGCCATCGAGCCTTATCTCGCAGACCCGGCCATGGCCGAGCGCGACGGCGAAACAGCGCTCGCCCATGTGCGCGCCAATTTCCCGCTTGAAAAAGAAGCCGCTGCAATCAGTGGTGTTTATGAGCGAGTTTTTGCCGGGAGCTAATTGTTCCCGGCTTTAAGCACTTACGTCTTAGTATTCAGATTCAGAGAATCATCAAAGGTTCGTCCTTGACCGGACGAATGGTCAGCGCGGTGCGGACAGAGTCCACATTTGGCGCTGCGGTCAGCTCTTCGATGACGAAGGTCTGGAACGTGTTCAGATCGCGCGCAACGCAATGAAGCAGGAAGTCGGACTCGCCCGAAACCATCCACGCGCGGCGTACCAGCGGCCAGTGCTTGGATTTCTCTGCAAAAGCCTTCAGATCGGCATCGGCCTGACGATGCAGACCAACCGAGCAGAACGCGACCAGATCCTGTCCGAGCGAATTGCCGTTGAGAATGGCGCGATAGCCCCGAATGACGCCGCTTTCCTCGAGTTTACGGACCCGGCGAAGGCAGGGAGGGGCCGAAATGCCAACCCGTTCGGCCAGCTCGACATTGGTGATGCGCCCGTTGTTCTGGAGCTCCCGCAGGATTTTCCAATCGATTTCGTCCAGATCGGCCTTGATCGGCATGCATGACTCCGCGCGCAAGGAAATTTCATTCGAGCGTAATTATAGAATATCCAGCGCCGTCGTGGCGCAATCTAATCATGCTAATATCAAATGAGTCCGTGGCGTGTAAACCATCTAAAGCTCTGTCAACGCACCCAAAAAGCGCGTGTGAACAGGATATATACGGTCACAAGCTCCAGTCGTCCTGCCAGCATGAGGAAGGACAGGACCCAGAGAGCCGGGTCGTGGATGGTGGAAAAATTGCCAACCGGACCGATTGTTTCGCCAAGGCCGGGGCCGACATTGGAGAGCGCAGTCAGCGCGCCGGTGAAGGCCGACACGAAGTCGAGGCCGAGTGACGCCAGAAGCACCGCGCCAATCACCAGCGATGAACAATAGAGGAAGAGATACAGCAGCACGTTCTGGGCGATTTCGCCTGAAATCTCCGATGAGCCATAGCGCATCTTGGTGACGGCATGTGGCACGATAAGGCGGGAAAGGCTCGCTTGTGTCAGGCTCCACAGGATGATCAGGCGGTTCATCTTGATGCCGCCCGACGTGGAACCAGCACAGCTTCCGAGAAACGAGGCGAGGAAGAAAATGCCAAGGGCGGGCGGCCCCCAGAGCGAATAATCTTCCGTCGCATAGCCGGTGGTCGTGATGACGGACACGAAGTGGAACGAGGCCGAAATCAGCGCGTCGCCAAAGGGCACGTCCAAGCCAAGCCGCAAGACAACGGCAAGGATGAAGCTGAAGCCGATCACGATGGTGAAGAACAATTTGACCTGCGGATCAGCCAACGATTCCAGCCGTTTGGGCATGAAAGCCTTGATATACAGCACGAAGGGCAGGGCCGAGAGAATCATGAACACGGTCGCGACGACCAGCAGCAGGCGGTTGCCGTGGTAAAAGCCGAGCGAGTTGTCATGCGTGGAGAAGCCAGCCGTGGCCACGGTCGTCAGGCCGTGATTGATGGCGTCGAACACGCTCATTCCAACCATGAAATAGCTGATGATGCAGGCAGCTGTCAGGCTCAGATAGGCCAGAATGATACCCAGCGCGATCTGGTTCATGCGCGGCAGGATCTTTTCCGACTTGTCGGAATTTTCCATGTGAAAAAGCGCAAGACCGCCGGCACGTAGCGACGGCAGCATCAGAAGCGCCAAGCCGATGAAACCGATGCCCCCGATCCAGCAGAGAAGAGAGCGCCAGAGCAGAATGCCGCGCTGCATATTGTCGAGGCCGGTCAGCGCGGTCGCGCCGGTGGAGGTCACGCCGGACATGGCTTCGAAAAAGGCGGTGGCGTAGCTGATCGGAAGATGTGAGAAGTAAAGCGGTATCGAGCCGAGAAAACTCGCGGTCAGCCAGATGCAGACTGTCAGCAGAAAGCCGAGGCGCGGCGTGAAGCGGGTTGACTGGTTCTGCGTCGCAAACAGGATCAGTGCGGAAAGCGCGCCGGTGGCTGCGGCCGAGCGTACGAAGATCAGCCAGTCGTCACTGCCGTCGCGCAAGTCGATTGCGGCAGGCAGGAGCATGGCGGCCGCCATGATGAGGCCGAAGCGCGCGCAGATATTGGCGACTGTCTTGTAGATGGCGGTCGTCTCCGGCCGTTTGTGAAGCGATTTGCGGACAGTTGGGCGTTGTTTTTCCTGTCTGTTTAACGTGAGATCGACCTCGTCGCAATGCGGGGAGGCGCTTCCTATCACCTAAGTGTCACAAGCTGTGGCTAAAGCGCAGCAAATGCCCGTCAAACCTTGCAAACGGAAAAGGGCAGACCTACCTTGGCCATAATATCAGGGCACAGATATGCCGGGTGCGAAAGCGATTCCGGCCAGTCATGCGCCCCTCGCTTTAAATCGATTTTAGGACCGGAGAGGAACCTCATGTCTCAGCGTCATGCGCCCGTCATTGTCATTGGCTCAGGTCCTGCTGGTTATACTGCTGCGATTTACGCAGCTCGTGCCATGTTGAAACCCATCGTGATTGCTGGTCTCCAGCAGGGCGGTCAGTTGATGATCACCACCGATGTGGAGAACTATCCGGGCTATGCCGAACCGGTGCAGGGTCCATGGATGATGGAACAGATGGCCAAGCAGGCAGAACATGTCGGCGCGGAAATCGTTCATGACATCATCACCGAGGTTGAAACCGCGGTGCGTCCGTTCCGCCTGAAGGCCGATTCCGGCGCGGTCTATACCTGTGACGCGCTGATCATCGCGACCGGTGCACAGGCCAAGTGGCTTGGCCTCGACAGCGAACAGACCTTCATGGGCGGTGGCGTTTCGGCTTGCGCGACCTGTGACGGCTTCTTCTATCGCGGCAAGGATGTGGTTGTGGTCGGCGGCGGCAATACGGCTGTCGAAGAAGCGCTTTACCTGTCGCACATCGCCAAGAGCGTGACCGTGGTGCATCGCCGCGACGGTTTCCGTGCAGAAAAGATCATGCAGGATCGTCTCCTGTCGCGCGCCAATGTCAGCGTGGTCTGGAACAGTGTGATCGATGAAATTCTTGGCACTGAGGCCAAGCCGCCGATGGGCGCGACCGTTACTGGCGTGCGTTTGAAGAATGTCGTGACGGGTGAAACCACCGACGTCGACACGCATGGCGTCTTTGTCGCCATCGGTCATGCGCCTGCCGTGTCGCTGTTCGAAGGCAAGCTGAAGCAGAAGCCAAACGGCTATCTGTGGACTGCGCCCGATTCCACCGCCACCGATGTTCCGGGTATTTATGCCGCTGGCGACGTCACCGACGATATTTACCGGCAGGCCGTGACCGCCGCCGGTATGGGCTGCATGGCAGCGCTCGAAGCCGAGCGCTGGCTGGCCGCACAGGAACCGCTGCACGAAGCGGCGGAGTAACGAGGGGGAAATCGTGGTCGCACCGCTCGACTGGGATAAACTGCGCATTTTTCATGCCGCGGCAGAAGCTGGGTCGTTCACCCATGCCGCGCAGACATTGCATTTGTCGCAATCGGCTATTTCGCGTCAGGTCAGTGCGCTGGAACAGGATGTCGGCGTGCCGCTGTTCCACCGCCACGCGCGCGGGCTGATTCTGACCGAACAGGGCGAAACGCTTTATCGCACGGCGCATGACGTGTTGATGAAGCTGGAAAATGTTCGCTCCAAGCTGGCCGAGAGCAAGGAAAAGCCGACGGGACGCCTGCGCGTCACCACGACGGTGGGCCTTGGCTCTGGCTGGCTGATCGAGCGTATTCAGGAATTCGTCGAGCTCTATCCGGATATCCACCTTCAGCTGATCCTCGATAATGAGGAGCTGGATCTGACCATGCGTCACGCGGACTGCGCCTTGCGTCTGCGCCAGCCGCAGCAGCCGGACCTGATCCAGCGTCGCCTGTTCACGGTGCATATGCATCTTTACGCATCGGCGGGCTATGTCTCGAAATATGGCAAGCTGAACTCGATCGATGAACTCGACCAGCATCGTATCGTGACATTCGGCGAGCCGGCTCCAAGCTATCTGACCGGTTTGAACTGGCTGGAAGTTGCAGGCCGCACTGATGGCAGCACGCGCATCCCGGCCTTGCAGGTGAATAATCTTCTGTCGGTGCGCCGCGCCGTACAGCGTGGCGTCGGCATTGCCGTGCTGCCGGATTATATGGCCGACAAAGAATCCGGTCTGGTGCAGCTCGTGCCGGAGCTGGAGGAAATTCCGTCCTTCGACACATTCTTCTGCTATCCTGAAGCATTGAAGAATTCCGCCAAGCTGCATGCGTTCAGAGACTTCCTGTTCTCCAAGGCGCGCAACTGGACCTATTGATTCCATCCGTATGGAAATGCAAAGGCCGCGCTGGTTTGCCAGCGCGGCCTTTTGTTTTTGGTGTGTCTGGGCGAGGTGCTTGCTAGGCATTAAGGCAGGGCCGTCGCCTACACTCCCTCATCCTGAGGAGCCGCCGAAGGCGCGTCTCGAAGGACGAGGGCAGAAGGCGTTTGCGCTGTTACTTGCGCGGCAGGAGACGCTGCACGTCCTTGGCGGTGTCGGCGAGGACATCTTCCGGGGTGGCAGACTGTTCGACCAGACGGGAGAGACCGTCAACGATGGTCTGCGTCACCTTCACGCCGTTGGAGCCGGGGAAGGCATACCAAGGCACCATGATCGACATCTGGCTGAGACCGGCCTTGAAGAGCGGGTTTTCTTCATAGAACTTGCCGAGATATTCATCCGACTTGGCGGCCAGATCGTTGTTCGGCACGTAGCCGGTGCCCGGAACCACGACCGAAGCGCCGTAAGGACCGGCGGCGAACTTGGCGAATTTCCACGCGGCATCGACCTTCGACTGGTCTTCGGTGAGGATCACGACCGCATTGCCGCCGGTTGGCAGACGACCCTTTCCCGGGTTGATGAGTGGGATCTTTGCGGTGCGCATATCAAACTTGTCGCCGACATTCTTGATCGTGTTGCGCAATGCGCCGGTGGTCTGGAAGGCAAAGCCCACCTTGCCAGCAGCAAAAGCCTGTTCGCCAGCAGCCTTGGTCAGAACCGGCATACCGCCTTCCTTGACCATGCGGTCAACGAGCTTCAGCGCTGCAAGGCCTTCCGGTCCGTCAAAGGCGACCTTCTTTTCGTCTTCGGTCAGCATGGTGCCGCCCGCGCCGAACAGAAGTGCCGAGAACATCCAGTCGTCGCCCTGCCAGCGGAAGTCGATGCCTTCATTGCCGTTGCCGAGCGCCTTGATCTTGCCGCCGAGCGCGATCACTTCGTCCCAGGTGGTGGGCGGCGTGTCGGGGTTGCCACCAGCTGCACGCACGAGGTCGGCATTGTAGTACATGATTGGGTTGGAGGTTGCGAAAGCAAGGCCAACCTGACGGTCGCCGACGCGGGCAAGCTTGAGGATATGATCGGTGAAGCCCTGCGCTTCCATATCCTTTTCCTTGTCGACCAGCGGCTTCATGTCGACGCCGATATTGCGTTCGGCAAGAACGCGCAGGCGGTTGAGGCCGGTGAAGGTGATATCCGGCATTTCCGACGTGCCAGCCTGACGCATGATCGTCTGGATGCCTTCCTCATAGGTGGCGGAAGGGCTGACGAAGTTGATCTTGATGTCCGGATTTTCTTCCATGAACTTCTTGGAGATGTCGGCCATGACATCCTTGAAGAAGCCGGGCATCGGATAATGCACGTTGAGCGTGGTGTCGGCAAAGGCAGGCGAGCCGAGGCCGGTGGCGAGGGTCAGGGTAGCGAGGGCACCAAGTGCGCTTGCAAGGCGTTTCATGATCAACTCCTGTGAGTGGGATAGGCGAAAGAGGTCAGCCTTTGAGGCCGGTAAGGGTGATGCCCTCGATGAAGCGGCGCTGGGCGGCAAGGAATGCCAGCAGCAGGGGCAAGGTGATGATGAGCGTCGCGGCCATCAGTGCGCCGTAGTCGTCACCGGCTTCGGCAGCGCGGAAGTAGAGCAGGCCGAGCGGCGGCGTGGCGCGTTCCATCCCGTTGACGACGATCAGCGGCCAGAACAGGTCGTTCCAGTGCGCGACGACGGAAAAGATGGAAAAGGCAGTGATGGCGGGCCAGGCATTCGGCACGATCACACGCATGACGATGCCTGCTTCCGACATGCCGTCGAGGCGGGCGGCGCTGATGAGATCATCGGGCATGGCGCGGAAAAATTGCAGGAACAGGAATATGCCGAACACCGAGATGAAGAACGGTGCGCTCAGGGCAAAATAGCTGTTCAGCACGCCAAGCTGGTTGAAGCCGACATAGAAGGGCAGCGCGGTTGCGTGGATCGGAACCAGCAGCCCCAGCATGACGAGAACCATCATGGCGCGTTGGCCGCGAAAGTTGAGTTTCGCCATGGCATAGGCGCATGGAATGGCGATCACCACCTGCACCACCAGCACCAGTCCGCAGACGACGACGCCGTTGAACAGCAGCAGCCCCATAGGCACGCGGGTGAGGGCTTTGGTGACATTGTCCCAGAGCGCCCAGTTATGCGGGATCAGCGACAGCGACGACGAGAAAATGTCCTGCTGCGACTTGGCTGCGGTGGACAGCATGAAGATGTAGGGCGCGAGGAAAAGCAGCGCGCCAAAGGAGAGAAGACCGAGGCGAAACGAACGGGCGAGTGACATGGGAGGTCTCCTCAATAATGCGTGCGGCGGTCCAGCACACGGAACTGGAGCAGCATCAGGACAATCAGCACGGCGAGGAAAATCACGGTCATGGCCGAGGCGTAACCGACGCGGAGAAAGACAAAGCCTTCCTGATAGATGGTCCAGAGCAGGACTTCGGTGGCCTTGTTCGGACCGCCTTCGGTGAGCGTCTTCACGGTCTCGAAAACCTTGACGGCATTGATGATGCTGATCGTCGTGACGAACAGCGTCGTCGGTCCGAGCAAGGGCCAGGTGACAAGGCGAAAGCGCTCCCAGCTGCTTTTCACACCGTCCACTTCAGCAGCGGAGTAAAGCTCGCGCGGAATGGCGGTGAGGCCCGCCAGAAACAGCACCATGTTGAAGCCGACGCTTTGCCAGACGCCGATCAGCGCAAGGCTGATCAAAGCCGTGTCGCTGGAGCCAAGCCAGTTGGGGCCGGTAATGCCGATCATGCCGAGCAGCGCATTGACGGGGCCAAGCGTGGGATGGAGCAGATATTGCCAGACAGTCGCCATGGCAACGAGCAATGAGGCAACTGGCAGAAAATACACGGTGCGGAAGAATGACTTTCCGCGCACTTCGCCTTCAATGAGGATCGCGACGCCAAGGCCGAGAAACACTGAAGCCGGTGCGACAATGGCCGTATAGATCGCTGTGTTCTTCAAGGAAATGAGGAAGGTCCGGTCGCTGAACAGCTCGACATAATTGTCGAGGCCGATGAATTCGAAACCGGCATAGCCAAGCTCAAAATTGGTAAAGCTCCAGAAGACAACTGCTGCGGTCGGCAGAAGGATCAGAAGCACCGTCAGGAGAATGGCTGGGGAGGCGAGTTTCCAGGCCAGTCGCTCTTCGCGCCGCTGCGCGTTTTTGGCGGCAGTGCGGGCGCTGACTGTGCCGGGCCGGGCAAGGGCGATGTCAGACATGAGCCACTGCCTTTTCCACCGGAGCGATGGTCACCACATTCCCAGCGGGCTGACGCAGACGTGCGCCGTCATCGCCGAAGAGATAGGCGTTATCTGCATCGAAATGCAGGCCAACCGGCAATCCGGGTGCGATATGATCAGCCTTGACCGGATCGAGCTTGACGATCAGTTCCTGCACCGAGCCCGGCGCCTTCACATAGACGAGCACTTCGGAACCGAGAAACTCGATGCGTGACACTGTCCCGGTGATTCCGGTCTTGTCATGCGGCAGCAGCCGGAAATGTTCAGGGCGAATGCCGACGCGGATCGTTGTGCCCGCATAAGCAGCGACGTTCTGAAGAATGGGACGGCCAGCGAAATGAACGCTGCCCTGATCGCTGACGAGAGCGTCCAGAATGTTGATGCGCGGTGTGCCAATGAACTGGGCCACTTCGATATGGCGCGGGTCGTTATAGATCGCGGTCGGCGTATCGATTTGCAGCAGCTTGCCGCCCATCATGACGGCCACACGGTCGGCCATGCTGAGCGCTTCGGCCTGATCGTGCGTCACATAGATCGTCGGAACGCCGGCGCGGCGATGCAGATCGACAATCTCGGCGCGGGTGTGAACGCGCAGATTGGCATCGAGATTGGACAGCGGTTCATCCATGAGGAAAACGCCGGGCTGGCGCACGAGCGCACGGGCAAGCGCAACACGCTGGCGCTGTCCGCCCGACATCTGGCCGGGCTTGCGGTCGAGAAGATGATCGATTTTCAGGCTGGCAGCGGTGGTTTTCACCTGCTTCTGGATCGCGGCGCGCTTGGCGCGCTGGCCGGGAACCAACGGTCCAACGAAGGGCAGGCGTTCAGCCGTGGTCATGTCGCGCATGGCCAGCGGCACGGCGATGTTCTGCGCCGCGGTCAGATGCGGGTACAAGGCATAAGACTGGAAGACCATCGCGATATTGCGGTCGGCAGGATGCGCGCCAGTGATGTCGCGGCCTGCAAGAGAAACATCGCCTTCGTCGGCATGATCAAGACCGGCAAGAATGCGCAAAAGCGTGCTCTTTCCGCAGCCCGACGGGCCGACGAGGGCGATGAATTCGCCCTCCGCCACGTCAATGCTGATGCCGTCCAAAATGCGGTTGCCGCCATAGGACTTCCCGATATCGCGAATGGCCAGCGTGCTCATTGGCTTGCCTCTTCGCTGACCTTCTCGCCGTCGCCGCTATGATGCGGATAGACTTCATGCACCACGTCGTCGATCACGTAAGGCGTCAGTTCTTCGATGCGGACGATGGTGCTCGTCGCCGTTTCGCCAAGTTCGTGCACGACAGCGCCGAGAATGCGTTCGCCCGGCAGGTCGCGCTCCATGGCGCCAACGATGAAGGCCGCCGCCGGTCCCCAGATATAGCTGGTGCCGAAAGCTTCGCCCTTCCATGCGCGGTGCAGGTGGCCGCTGGCGTGAAGCTGCACGTTATATTGTGCGAAGAGATCGTAGAGACGCTGGCGCGCAACCGGGCGAATGCCCCAATAGCCGCTGTCGCCTTCTTCGGGATCATCAACAAAGAGCGGCTTATGCGCGAAGACGGCGACGGGCTTGCCGTCTGCGTTTTCCAGAACGTTTTCCAGCCACTGGAACTGTTCTTCCTCTTCCTCACTGCCGGTTCCGATGATCAGGCTGTTGAGGCCGACGATCAGCCATTCGCCGAGGTCCTTTGCCCAGCGGTCAGGACCAATATGGCGCTGCCAGCGCGCAAGGCGCTCGGCATTGACCGGCTGGTGGCTTTCCGGCAGATGGCCGATGTCGTGGTTGCCCGGCACGCTGAGAACAGGGGCGGAGAGCTGTTCGAAACAGCTGCGGCAGAATTCGAGATCGGCTTCGATATCGGCGCCGTCAACGGCAAGATCGCCGGTGTGAATGATGAGATCGGGCTTCTGCTGCTCGACCCAGGCCACGAGCGGTTCCCAGTTCGGGTTGAAATGCGTCTTGATCGGGCTGAGATGGGTGTCGGTGATTTGAACGATCCGCATGGGCGCGCTCCCTCGTGGCTTGTGGGATGATCGCAGCGGAGCCGTTCAGAGCACTCCTTAGTCAAATAAGAATATTTGGCGTCGAGATAATGTCTCTTAAACAACACCTTAGAGCACGGTTTGATGTCATCGATCCGAAACGCACTCTAAAGGCTGCGTTTGCCGCTGCTTATACTTATGCAGTGGCTTCTGCCGGCGCTTTTAGGCCTGTTGTGTGACAGTCCTGATGCGCTGCGATGACAGTTGGGTGACATCTTCTGTGGGGAATCAGCGGAAGGTGATTTGCTGATTTTGCAGGCAGTTCGGTTGTATCAATGCCTGTTCCGTAGGCGCTCGAATTTGAGCGCACGCCACTTCCCGGCGAGTATTTTTATGCTAACTGATTGATTTTAAAATAAATAATATCATGTTTGAGCTATGCAGTAAACGCATGGCAGCATTGCGCTAAAGTTGCATTGCAAAAATCATGAGCAGGGAGCATATAACAATCATCTCAGCGCCGCGTTTCCTCCTCCCATTTGCGCGGGCTGAGTGTTCCCCTCTGGAGGTTTGCCTCAAAGGCACCTTCAAAACTCAAAGCCAGACATTTGTCTGGCTTTTTTTTTGGCTTTTCGCCTGTTTCTTGGCCGTGATGGCTAGAGCGGTTCCGGTTAAAACGGAATCGTGGAACCGCTCTATCTATTTGTTTTGACGCATTATCCTACGCAAAACCGCTACGCACTTTTGCTGGAAATGCTCTAACCCGAACAAACTACAAATAGCGGTTACGTGCCAGCTGTCCGTTCTGACAGGTCGCAGACGGCTGCCGTTCTTGGTGGTACGCAATCGAAGCACAGATACGAAAAAGGGGCCCTGAGGCCCCTTTGTCATTCATCGTTTCGAAGTGATTAGCGCAAGCTAGCGCAGAAGCGCTGGATGCGGTTGCAGGCTTCTTCGAGCAGCTCGTCGGACGTTGCATAGGAAATGCGGAAGTTCGGTCCGAGGCCGAAGGCCGAACCGTGAACCACGGCAACGCCCTCTGCTTCGAGCAGCTCGGTGACGAAATCTTCGTCGGTTTCGATAACCTTGCCAGCTTCGGTCTTCTTGCCGATCAGGCCAGCGCAAGACGGATAGACGTAGAATGCGCCTTCCGGCGTCGGGCACTGGATGCCCTTGGCCTGATTGAGCATCGATACGACCAGATCGCGACGAGCCTGGAAGATTTCCTTGTTCTTCGGGATGAAGTCCTGCGTGCCGTTGAGTGCTTCAACCGCAGCCCACTGGGCAATCGAGCAGGCGCCGGAGGTCTGCTGACCCTGCACCATGTCCATGGCCTTGATAAGCTGCAGCGGGCCAGCGGCGTAACCGATGCGCCAGCCGGTCATGGCATAGGCCTTGGAAACGCCGTTCATGGTGAGCGTGCGCTCATAGAGCGACGGCTCGACCTGGGCAGGCGTCGTGAAGACGAAATCGCCATAGACCAGATGCTCATACATGTCGTCCGTCAGGATCCAGACCTGCGGGTGACGCACGAGAACGTCCGTCAGCGCCTTCAGCTCGGCTTCCGTATAGGCAGCGCCGGTCGGGTTGGACGGCGAGTTGAAGATCAGCCACTTGGTCTTCGGCGTGATGGCCTTTTCCAGATCGGCAGCGGTCAGTTTGAAATTGTCTTCGATCTTGGTGTTGATGAACACCGGCGTACCGCCGTTGATCGCGACCATTTCCGGATAGCTGACCCAGTAAGGCGCAGGCACGATGACTTCATCGCCTGGGTTCAGCGTGGCCATGAAGGCGTTGAACAGGATCTGCTTGCCGCCCGTGCCGACGATGACCTGCTCCGGCGTGTAGTCGAGACCGTTTTCACGCTTGAACTTGGCGACGATGGCCTTGCGCAGCTCAGGGATACCGGCAACAGGCGTGTACTTCGTTTCGCCGCGGTTGATCGCGTCGATGGCGGCCTGCTTGATATTGTCCGGCGTGTCGAAATCGGGTTCGCCCGCACCGAGACCGATCACGTCCTTGCCTTTGGCTTTCAGTTCGCGTGCTTTCTGGCTGACCGCGATGGTCGCAGATGGCTTTACACGGGAAAGGGCGTCGGCGAGAAATGCCATGATAGATCTCCATAGATGGCAGGCTCTGTTAACCGCACTGGGAACGGTGCGGTTTTGCGAATTTTCTATGTCGCATCGGCAGAGGAATCGCAACAGATGGATTGGCATTTGGCCGGTATTTCGGGGTTTTCTCGAAAATGTGTTGCGAAAAGTGCCGGATAGATCAGTCTTGCTGACATAATATCTCAATGAAACTGATTGGACAGGCCGTGACGCAGGCAGAGATAGTGCTGCGAAACAGGAGCCATCGATGCTGACCATTTACGGACAACCCGATTCAGGAAATTGTTACAAGCCCCGCCTGCTGCTTGCCCTGCTTGGCAAGCCTTTTCGCCACGTGACAGTTTCGTCGCGGGACGGTTCCACACGCCAGCCGGACTATCTGGCCAGGAACCCCAATGGCAAGGTGCCTTTGCTTGAACTGGATGATGGACGCCTGCTGGCGGAATCGAATGCGATGCTTCTCTATCTGGCTGAGGGCACGGCGTTTCTGCCCGCTGACGCCTATGAGCGTGGGCTGGTCTATCAGTGGTTGTTTTTCGAACAATATAGCCACGAGCCCTTCGTGGCGGTGAGCCGTGCATTGCGGCTTTATCCGGAACGGGCGCAACTGGCGACGCCGGAACGTCTCGCCGCGTTGCAGGACGGCGGAAACACGGCGCTTGGCGTCATGGAAACGCAGCTTGAGAAGACGCCCTATCTGGTCGGTGATGCCTATACGGTCGCCGATGTCGCGCTCTATGCCTATACGCATGAGGCGCATCTGGGCGGCTTTGATATGCAGCAATATCCGGCGATCCAGGCCTGGCTCAAGCGCGTTGCTGCGCATCCGGGCCATGTGGCGCTTGACTGGCTGCCTTGAGAATTTTCAAACAGTACAAATGATTAGAGCGCCGATCAGATCGGCGCTCCAATATTTTGAGCCACATTCAGGCAAAGCCGGATGGAACATCCAGCCGCTAAATGTATTAGGCTGCGACGAGGTTGTCTGCAGACGAACGGCCCGAACGGCGATCCTGCACGATCTCGTAAGAGACCTTCTGACCTTCGTTGAGCGTGGCAAGGCCAGCGCGCTGAACGGCAGAGATGTGAACGAAAATGTCCGTGCCGCCCTGGTCAGGCTGAATGAAGCCGAAACCCTTGGTCGTGTTGAACCACTTAACTGTTCCCGTAGCCATGGGAATGTCCTTTGTAACGATAGTAATTTTTAGTCCGCATGCTCCGCACACGTCCCTGTGGATCGAATTTATGGACAGGAGATCGTCAGGAAGCACGGCAGGCCGCACGGGTCTCAAAGTCACTCGACCGAAAAATCGATTGCCGGACTATATGCGACAAATTTGACCAGCACAAGAGAGCTAGAATGCGTGTCTGGCTGTGATTTTGCTAAAAAAATCGCAGCGTTAACGTCAACGGAAGGTAATTTTTATCTAAAACGCCGCCTTTTCCGCGATTGCGTGCAGTAACAGTGCTTTGCAGAAAATGTCATGAACCTCGCATTTAGGGTGTAACCGTTCGACCCTGTCAGAAAGGCTGGCTCGGAAAAGTAGGCTTCTGGACGGCAGGGTATCGCGTTTCTTTGACTTTTGCGTGATATGCATAACGCGCATGTTGTGAATTGCCCGCGATTTCGTCACAGGGATTCGCGAACGGGCATGTGGTGAGGCAAGATATGACGTCTGAACCGGAACAGAAGCAGCCGAAGCGCAGTGCGCCGAAAAAGAGCCGCAAGCGCGGGAAGTCCCAGCGCACGGGCATCAAAGGCTTGCTCACCCGTCAGCCGGTCCGCGACGGCAACGATCTGTTCTCGCAGCTTTCCATGATGACCGGCGCTTTCTGGAGTTCGCCGGTGCGCACCGCGCTGATTGCGCTTGGAACCGGCATTTTTGTGCTGATCGTGCTGATTGCCATCGGGCAGGTTGCGATCAACCGCTGGAACGAGCCGTTTTACGACGCACTGGCGCGCAAGGATTTGCAGGCCTTCTTCCATCAGTTGATGGTCTTCTTCGGCATTGCTGGCAGCCTGCTGGTGCTCAATGTCGCGCAAACTTGGCTGAACCAGATGTTCAAGCTGAAGATGCGCGAGGGGCTGGCCCGCGATCTGGTCGGTCAATGGCTGGCGCCGGGGCGGGCGTTCCGGCTGGCCAATGCAGGCGAAATCGGCATCAATCCAGACCAGCGACTACATGAAGATGCCCGGCATCTGGCGGAAACCTCCTGCGATCTCGGCATTAATCTGTTGCAATCGACAGTCATTCTGGTGAGTTTTGTCGGCGTGCTCTGGTCGCTTTCGAGCGGCTTCATTTTCCATGTCGGCGGCTATAGCTTCCCGATCCCGGGCTACATGGTCTGGGCGGTAATCATCTATGCCGCTTCCGCATCGTGGCTGACATGGATCGTCGGGCGCAACCTCGTCAATATCAATGCCAACCGTTATGCACGCGAGGCGGATTTCCGTGCCTCGCTGATGCGGGTCAACGAGCATCTGGATGCCGTTACGCTGTCACGCGGCGAAGCGGACGAGCGTCGCCGCCTCGATCTGGATATCGATGCCGTGCTGGCTGCGATCCGCAAGATCGTCTACGCGACCACGCGATTGACCTGGGTGACCGCCGGTTATGGCTGGCTCACCATCGTCGCACCAATTCTCGTTGCTGCGCCGGTTTATTTCTCCGGAGGCCTGACCTTCGGCGGTCTGATGATGGCGGTCGGCGCCTTTACGCAGGTGCATAATTCGTTGCGCTGGTTCGTGGATAATTTCGGCGCCATTGCCGACTGGCGCGCGACGCTGCTTCGCGTCGCCACGTTTCGGCAGGCGATTCTGCGCATGGATGAGCTGGGTCGTCTCGACCGTCAAGTCGATCTGGCCGTCAACGAGGACGACAGAATCAGTCTCGACAACGTGTCGATTGCAGCACCTGATATCTGTTTGCGATTGTCGAAAGGTACCTTTGCGGTCAAGCCGGGTGAACGGGTGCTGGTGACCGGCGGCACCGAAACCCAACGCACTTTACTGTTCCGGGCGCTGGGGGGCCTGTGGCCATGGGGCGATGGGCGTATCGGTATGCCAGCCAATGACGGCGTCGCCTTCATGCCGCGCGCGCCCTATTTGCCACCGGGCACGCTGAAGAGCGTGATCGTCTATCCATTCGATCTGAAGAAGTTCGCGCCTGAAGCACTGGAAGGGGTGTTGCAGCGCGCCGGGCTTGCGCGGCTTATCGGCAGTCTCGATCACGTCACGCGCTGGGAGCGGGTGCTGGCCGATGACGAGCGGCAATGTCTCGCCTTCGCCCGACTCATTTTGCAGGAGCCGCAATGGATCATCATTGATGGCGCGCTGGATGGGCTCGACGCCGAGGCCTATGATCGCATTCGAGACATTTTGAACAATGAGCTGAAGCAAGCTGCAGTGATCCACCTCGGCAAGCCACACCTGCATAACGGGCTTTTCTCCCGGCAGGTCAATCTGGAAGAGGACCCCGATGGCAAGCCGCTGGAAATTCCCGCTTTAAAGAGCGCATAGAAAAAGCCGCCGGATCGCCCCGGCGGCTTTTTTCGTTGCCTGTAAAGCCGCTTATGCGCGGAAATAGTCCTGCAGCGGACGCACTTCCAGCGAACCGGCCTTCAGCGCCGCGATGGCTTCGGCTGCAGCTTCGGCGCCTGACATGGTGGTGTAGTAAGGCAGCTTTTGCATCAGCGTTGCGCGACGGATCGACTTGGAGTCAGACACGGCGCTGGCGCTGTCGGTCGTGTTGAAGACCAGATGGATCTGACGATTGCGGATCGCATCTTCCACATGCGGACGGCCTTCGATGACCTTGTTGATCTTGATCGCTTCGACGCCATTGTCAGCAAGGAAACGCTGCGTGCCGCCGGTTGCCATGACGCGGAAGCCGAGGCTTGCGAGCTTGCGCACAGGCGTCAGAACGCGTTCCTTGTCTTCGTCGCGCACGGACACGAACACCGTGCCTTCACGCGGCAGTTCCACGCCAGCGCCGAGCTGCGCCTTGGCGAAAGCCAGTGCGTAGTCGTAGTCGAGGCCCATGACTTCGCCGGTCGAGCGCATTTCCGGTCCGAGCAGCGTATCGACGCCCGGGAAGC
Source organism: Brucella sp. 22210 (assembly GCF_052045675.1). Classification (NCBI taxonomy): domain Bacteria; kingdom Pseudomonadati; phylum Pseudomonadota; class Alphaproteobacteria; order Hyphomicrobiales; family Brucellaceae; genus Brucella; species Brucella sp. 22210. The sequence goes on along the minus strand of NZ_JBQEPD010000002.1, from coordinate 245,704 downwards.
GGGCGAACGGGAACACGGCTTCCTTGACTGCAATGTGCGGACGCGATGGTGCCTGCGGCTTGCCGCCGTAAGCGCCGAGCGCGTCTTCAAGGCTTTCGCCAGCCATGATGCGGGCAGCAACCTTGGCAATCGGGGTGCCGATGGTCTTGGCAACGAACGGAACCGTACGCGAAGCGCGCGGGTTGACTTCGAGGATGAAGATTTCGCCGTCCTTGATCGCGAACTGGACGTTCATCAGGCCGCCGACATTGAGCGCCTTGGCCAGTGCTTCCGTCTGACGTTCGAGTTCGGCAACGGTTTCAGCCGAGAGCGAGTGAACCGGCAGCGAGCAGGCGCTGTCGCCCGAGTGAATACCGGCTTCTTCGATATGCTCCATGATGCCCGAGACAAAGCTGTCCTTGCCATCGCAAAGGCAGTCGACGTCCACTTCGATAGCCTGGGTCAGGTAGGTATCGAACAGAAGTGGGTTCTTGCCGAGCAGCGTGTTGATCTGGCCGGTCTTGTCGTTCGGATATTTGGCCTTGATGTCTTCCGGCACCAGTTCCGGCACGGTGTCGAGCAGATAGGCCTGCAGCGTGCGCTCGTCGTGGATGATCTGCATGGCACGGCCACCCAGAACATAAGACGGGCGGACGACCAGCGGGAAGCCAAGGTCGGCAGCGACGAGGCGGGCCTGTTCGACCGAATAGGCAATGCCGTTCTTCGGCTGGTTCAGGTCGAGCTTGACCAGAAGCTTCTGGAAGCGGTCACGATCTTCCGCAAGGTCGATGGCGTCTGGCGAGGTGCCGAGGATCGGGATGCCAGCCTTTTCAAGCGCATTGGCGAGCTTGAGCGGGGTCTGGCCGCCGAACTGGACGATAACGCCGTGCAGTGTGCCCTTTTCCTTTTCGACGCGCAGGATTTCCAGCACGTCTTCCGCCGTCAGCGGCTCGAAATAAAGACGATCCGAGGTGTCATAATCGGTCGAAACCGTTTCCGGGTTGCAGTTGATCATGATGGCTTCGTAATCGGCATCGCCGAGCGCGAAGGCCGCATGGCAGCAGCAATAATCGAACTCGATGCCCTGACCGATACGGTTCGGGCCGCCGCCGAGAATGACGACCTTCTTGCGATCCGAAACTTCGGCTTCTGAACGCGGCTGGCCGACGAAAGGCGTTTCATAGGTCGAGTACATGTAAGCGGTCGGCGAAGCGAATTCGGCAGCGCAGGTGTCGATGCGCTTGTAGACCGGATGCACGTCGAGATCGGCGCGCAGCTTGGCCACGTCCGTCGCTTCCTTGTTCGTCAGGCTTGCAAGGCGGGCGTCGGAGAAGCCCATTGCCTTCAGCATGCGCAGGTTTTCTGCGTCCTGCGGTAGGCCATGTTCGCGGATGCGCGCTTCGGTCGAAATGATGGCTTCGATCTGTTCAAGGAACCATGGGTCGATCTTGGAGGCGTCATGCACCTGCTCGACGGTCAGGCCGAGGCGCATGGCCTGCGCAACCATGCGCAGACGATCCGGCGTCGGCGTGCCGATGGCGGCGCGGATAGCGTTCTTCTCGTCGCCTTCTTCAATGTTTGGAATGGCGATTTCGTCGAGGCCGGTCAGGCCGGTTTCAAGACCGCGCAGCGCCTTCTGCAAGCTTTCCTGGAAGGTACGGCCAATGGCCATCACTTCACCAACCGACTTCATGGCGGTGGTCAGGATCGGCGAGGAGCCGGGGAACTTTTCGAATGCAAAGCGCGGGATCTTGGTGACGACATAGTCGATCGACGGTTCGAACGAGGCTGGCGTTGCGCCGCCGGTGATGTCGTTGTCGAGTTCGTCCAGCGTGTAGCCGACGGCGAGCTTGGCCGCGACCTTGGCAATCGGGAAGCCGGTTGCCTTGGAAGCCAGAGCCGAGGAACGCGAGACGCGCGGGTTCATTTCGATGACGATCATGCGGCCATTGGCCGGGTTGATCGCGAACTGCACGTTGGAGCCGCCGGTTTCGACGCCGATCTCGCGTAGCACCGCAATCGAGGCGTTACGCATGATCTGGTATTCTTTGTCGGTCAGCGTCAGTGCTGGCGCCACGGTGATCGAGTCGCCGGTGTGCACGCCCATCGGATCGAGGTTTTCGATCGAGCAGATGATGATGCAGTTGTCCGCCTTGTCGCGGACGACTTCCATTTCATATTCTTTCCAGCCCAGAACCGACTCTTCGATCAGAACTTCGGTCGTCGGCGATGCGTCCAGACCGCGCTCGATGATTTCGAAGAATTCCTGACGGTTATAGGCAATGCCGCCGCCGGTGCCGCCGAGCGTGAAGCTCGGGCGGATGATGGCCGGAAGGCCGACAAAGTCGAGCGCCTGCGCTGCCTTGGCAAGGGCATGCGTCATGTAGCGCTGCTTGCGGTCAACTTCGCCGAGCTGCCATTCGGTTTCGAGCTTGTCGAGCGCCTTGTCGAGGTCGCTGCCGGTGTACTGGGTCTTGACTTCCGCACGCTTGGCTTCGTGACGCTTGCGATCCTCGTCCTTGATTTCAGTCGCATTGGCGAGCATGGAATCGGGTGTATCGAGGCCGATCTTTTCCATGGCTTCACGGAACAGCGCGCGATCTTCCGCCTTGTCGATGGCTTCGGCATTGGCGCCGATCATCTCGACATTGTAGCGCTCCAGCACGCCCATGCGGCGCAGCGACAATGCGGTGTTCAGCGCGGTCTGGCCGCCCATGGTCGGCAAAAGCGCGTCCGGGCGCTCCTTGGCGATGATCTTGGCGACGACTTCCGGCGTGATCGGCTCGATATAGGTCGCGTCCGCCAGATCGGGATCGGTCATGATCGTGGCCGGGTTGGAGTTGACGAGGATGATGCGGTAGCCTTCCTCTTTCAACGCCTTACAGGCCTGAGTGCCCGAATAGTCGAACTCGCAAGCCTGGCCGATGACAATGGGGCCCGCGCCGATAATCAGGATCGATTTGATATCTGTACGTTTCGGCATGGGCGCTCATCCTATCTTCTTCGGGCGCATGATCTTGTCCGAAAACCGGTTCCCATTTTCGGGATCATGCTCTTGTTTTACGCATGCCTTTGTCTCGAAACCGGTTCCCACTTTCGAGTGACATGCTGCTTAGCCTGCCAGAAAAGCCCGCACGGTTTTCCGGCGGGTTGGCAGCGTATGAATTCTGTGGGCTAAGCGGGCCTTATAGGCAATGATGACCCAAAGCGGAACCCCACAAATACGCTTATTTCAAAGAAAATGCGGGCATTCACGAAAAATCTTGGCCGAGCGCAGTTTTCTTGTGCGGTGACGCGCCGGTGCGGTAACGCTCCAGCGCTGCTTTCTGGCTCGACCGGCTGACCGGGAGCAGTGTTCCGTCGCGTGCTTTGACGCTGAGCGCGCCATTCACGCGCTGCAATTCCTCGACATGAGTGTCTGCCACCCAATGCGAGCGGTGGATCTGTAAACCCGGCGTTTCGCCGATTTCTTTTACTGCATCGGAGAAGCGGATCAGGATGAGTTCCTTGCCCCGGCTGGTGACGACCTGTGTGTAATGGTCGTCTGCCGACAAACGCAGCAGCGGGCCGCGATTGCCCGGTTGCAGGCGATTGAGCAGAGCGGGGGCTTCGGGGCTTTTGTTCGAAACGGTTTCGATGTCTTTGCGAACTGTCAGATAGGCAAGGACACAGAAGAGCGCGCTGAGCGGTAGCGAAACCGCCATGTTGCCGAGGAGCGTTTTGAAGGACGGGGTTCTGACTAGAAAACCGTAGTCGACGAGGCCGACCCAAAGGCCAATGGGAATCGCCGCCAGAAGCGCGCCTGTCATCATGCGCGCAAAGGTGCTGGCAACCCATGGTTTCAGCAGGGAATCCGCCAGAACAGCGAACAAGATGGCGATGGACCAGCCGCCAAACTGGATCAGCAGCCAATAGAAGAAGCGGATGACGACGGGCATCGAACCTGTGCCCAGTGCAGCCGTTATCGTGAAGATCAGCACCACCACAAGAAACGTCATCCAGAGGCGAAGCGCACGCAAAATGACCGTCATTTCACGAAGCGCGAATTGCACAATGCCGCCAGCCACGAAGTTTTCCTGCATCCCACGTCATTCCAATTGAGCCGAGCGCAGTGTTGTCGAAGGAAGGTCGAAATTCAACCGGAGCATTGCCATGAATTTCGAGCCGCTTCTCCACGCACCGCTTGCTGTCCAGCTACACGTCGCCACTGTTATACCCGCAGCCTTGCTGGGTGCCTTCATTCTCCTGCGCCGCAAGGGCACACGCCTGCACAAATATCTTGGGCGCATCTGGATGGCGTTGATGGTTGTCACCGCGATGACGAGCTTTTTCATACACCAGATCAACCTGTTCTGGGGTTTCAGCCCGATACATATCCTGTCGGTGCTGGTCATCGCCGGATGCATCCGGTCAGTGATCGCTGCGCGTCAGGGCGAGATTGGCCTGCATCGCAAAATCGTGCGACAGGTTTATTTTCTGGGCATTGTCGGGGCTGGGCTCTTTGCCTTCCTGCCGGGGCGCATCATGCATGCGGTTGCATTTCCGGATGCGGGCACTTTCCACCTCGCCACAGGCGCGGCGGTGATTGTCTTGGTCCTGTTCGGCAGCTCATTTCTAAGGCACAAGTTTCGCGCCATCCGATAGGAAAACTCCCGAAAGCAAATATTGCGGGCGAGTCTCCGTTTGTGATGAGGCTTGCCATTTACTTTTTATATTGCGGTGGCAACTCTTTATGCGACAATTATACGAGATTGATTGATGCGCCGCGCAGGGTTGCTGCGGCCGGTGTTGAGGGAGTGGGCGTATGCGCTGGCAAGGTCGTAGGCAGAGTGACAATGTGGAAGACCAGCGTGGCGGCGGTGGCGATTCAGGCGGACAAGGCGGCGGTTTTGGCGGCGGCGGGCCGGGCTTCAAGGTCGTGCGTGGCGGCGGGCTTTCCGGCATTCTCATTCTTGTCGTGATGTTCTTCGTGCTGCGCGCCTTTGGTATCGATCCTATACCGATTCTGTTTGGCGATGGCGGCATGGGCTCGTCCGTGCAGACGCAACAGCAGCAGTCCAGCGGTCGCACGGCTGCCGAGGGCGGGGCAGTCGCCAATGACGAGATGACCCAGTTTGCCCGCACAGTGCTGGCCGAGACGGAAGACGTCTGGAGCGGTATTTTCCAGTCGCGCGGCCAGACCTATACGAAGCCGACCATGGTTCTTTTTACCGGGCAGGTGCGTTCGGCCTGCGGTTTTGCCTCTGCTGCGTCGGGGCCGTTCTACTGCCCCGGCGACCGCAAGCTCTACATCGATCTGAGCTTCTATGACGAACTGGCGAATCGTTTCGGCGCGTCGGGTAACTTTGCGCAGGCCTATGTGCTGGCGCATGAAGTCGGGCATCATGTCCAGAACCTGCTCGGCATTCTCCCGAAGTTCAATCAGATGCGCCAGCAGATGAACGAAGTGCAGGCCAACCAGATGTCGGTTCGCGTCGAGCTTCAGGCCGATTGCTTTGCCGGTATCTGGGGTTATTACACCCAGCAGAAGGGTATTCTGGAAGCGGGCGATCTTGAAGATGCGCTCAATGCCGCCCACCAGATCGGCGACGACACGTTGCAGCGTCGCAGCCAGGGTTACGTCGTGCCGGAAAGCTTCAACCATGGCACATCGGCGCAGCGCGCCAAGTGGTTCAAGCGCGGCTTCGATACGGGCAAGCTCGAATCCTGCGATACATTTAGCGGCGACATCTAAGCCGCTCTGATCACTTCATAAAAGGCGGCTTCGGCCGCCTTTTTCTATGCAAGCCATGCGATGGTTCGAATCATTTTCGTTGACCCGTATCAAGCAGGCTTGTCGTAGAATAATTTTCCCTATAAAGGTTTCGCGTCGGCGCGGCCCTTATCCAAATCATGCGTGACGCTCAATTTTGAGCGGCGATGACGCGCGATCCTTTCCAACAATCAAAACATGATGCTTCCTGCGGCAAATCCGCTTGAGCATATTCAGGTGTTCCAATGCTTGACCCCAAATTCGTAAGGCGGGGCCTTTGGCTGGTCTTCATGACGCTGTTTCTCGATATTATCGGGATCGCGATCATCATGCCGGTTCTGCCGGCCTATCTGGAAGAGCTGACCGGCGCGGATGTCAGCACGGCGGCTGTCGACGGCGGCTGGCTGCTGCTGGTTTATGCGGCGATGCAGTTTCTGTTCGCGCCGTTGATCGGTAATCTCAGCGACCGTTTCGGCCGGCGGCCGGTTCTGCTGGCCTCCATTCTGACATTTGCGATCGACAATCTCATCTGCGCGCTCGCAACCTCATTCTGGATGCTGTTCGTTGGCCGTGTGCTGGCGGGCATCAGCGGTGCAAGTTTTGCGACGGCATCCGCCTATATTGCGGATGTCAGCGATGACAGCAATCGCGCACGCAATTTCGGCCTGATTGGCATTGCCTTCGGCGTTGGCTTTGCGCTCGGCCCGGTGCTGGGCGGTCTTCTGGGTGAATTCGGCCCGCGTGTTCCGTTCTACGGCGCGGCGTTGCTGTCTTTCATCAATTTCGTGCTGGCATACTTCCTGCTGCCGGAAACGCTGTCCCTGCAAAACAGACGCAGTTTCCAGATCGGACGTGCCAACCCGCTCGGCGCGCTCAAGCAGCTGCGCAGCTATCCCGGTATCGGCTGGGTGATGGCGGTCTTCTTCCTGTACTGGCTGGCCCATGCGGTCTATCCGTCGGTCTGGGCCTTTGTCGGCGCCTACCGCTATAACTGGAACGAGGCCCAGATCGGCCTGTCGCTTGGCATGTTCGGTATCGGTACCGCATTTGTCATGGCGGTGGTGCTGCCGCGTGCTCTGCCTATTTTGGGTGAGCGGCGCACGGCCATCACCGGCGTGTTCTTTTCTTGTCTTGGTATGATCGGTTATGCCATCGCCTGGGAAGGCTGGATGGTCTATGCGGTCATCCTGATGACGGCGCTGGAAGGCTTTGCTGATCCGCCGCTGCGCAGTATCGCTGCGAGCAAAGTGCCGCCTTCCGCACAAGGCGAGTTGCAAGGCGCGCTGACCAGCGTTTCGAGCATCACGACGATTATCGGCCCGCTTCTTTTCACGCAGCTCTTCAGCCATTTTACCGGAACAAACGCGCCGTTTGATTTTGCCGGTATGCCCTATGCGGTTGGGGCAGGGCTAATCTTCATCGCGCTGGTCGTGGTGGTGGCGCGAGTTCATCCCAAGCCAAAGCCAAAGATAGCGGATGTCTAAAGGCTATACATGCACATCAAAAAAGCCGGGGTGTTCGCCCCGGCTTTTTATTTGCTAACAATGTGTTAACCGCAAAATCTCAGATTTAGATTCACGCAGCCTGTTCGCGTTCCGGCAAAAGGGCTTCGCCCTTCTTCTCACGGATGAGATTGATGAACCGGCGGAAGAGGTAGTGCGAATCCTGCGGGCCGGGCGAAGCTTCCGGATGGTGCTGGACGGAGAAGACCGGCTTGCCGATGACGCGCAAGCCGCAATTGGTGCCGTCGAAAAGCGAGACGTGAGTTTCTTCAACATTGTCCGGCAGCGATTCAGAATCGACCGCAAAGCCGTGGTTCATGGAAACGATTTCCACCTTGCCGGTCGTGTAATCCTTGACCGGATGGTTTGCGCCGTGATGGCCCTGATGCATCTTCTCGGTGCGGCCACCGAGTGCCAGCGCCAGCATCTGGTGTCCAAGGCAGATGCCGAAAACCGGCAAGCCGCTGTCAACCAGCTTGGCAATGGTCGGTACGGCATATGCGCCGGTGGCTGCCGGATCGCCGGGGCCGTTCGACAGGAATACGCCGTCGGGATTGTAGGCCAGCACGTCATCGGCGGTTGCCGTTGCGGGCAGAACCGTAACCTTTGCGCCAAGGCCTGCAAGCAGGCGCAGAATGTTGCGCTTCACGCCGAAATCGAGCGCGACCACGTGATATTGCGGGTTGTCCAGTTCGCCGAAGCTTTCGCCCTTGATCCAGGGCGTTTCGTTCCAGACCTGGCTCTGGCCGATGGTAACATCCTTGGCGAGGTCGAGATTTTCCAGACCGCTCCAGCCAGCAGCGCGGGCCTTCAAGGCGTCGATGTCGAACTTGCCGTTCGGGTCATGCGTGATGACAGCATTCTGCGCGCCGCGTTCGCGGATCAGTGCGGTGAGGGCGCGGGTGTCGATGCCTGCAAGCGCGATAACGCCGCGTGCCTTCAGCCATGCGTCAAGGTCTTCGCTGGAGCGATAATTTGACGGTGCGGTGATATCGGCCTTGAAGATCGCGCCGACTGCGCCGTGGCGGTTGGCTGGCGTCAGGTCTTCGATATCTTCGACATTGGTGCCGACATTGCCGATATGCGGGAAGGTGAAGGTGACGATCTGTCCGGCATAGGACGGATCGGTCAGGATTTCTTCGTAACCGGTGAGCGCCGTGTTGAAGACAACTTCTGCTTCGATTGCGCCGGTCGCGCCGAGGCCCTTGCCTTCGATCACGGTGCCGTCAGCAAGAACCAGAACGGCGGTTCGCTTTTCGGTTGTCCAGGGTGCGGTTTTCGGGGTCGTTTCGGTCATATGTGCACTCCTGTTTAACTTGCAGCATTTAAATCCGTGCCACGTTTAATGTTTTAGCTTTTCCGTACAGGCTCATGTTCCATCCCTCCAGCTTCACCCTGTTACCGGGCGAATGGCTTGAAAGACGGAGCGTCAATGGTCATATACGCGCCAACAGGCGACGGGGTCATATATGCGCCAAAAGGCAGCGGGGATTTCAAATCTCCCACTGCGAGCATGTACCGATGTCCTGCTAAGCCTTGATCAATAGAGAAACTTGATCGCCGGGTCAATCGTCCGAGCGTGCTCATTCGGGAAATAATCGCGATAATTATCGCATTATTGTTCTTCGGGCGGGTAGTTCGGACAGCTCGTGACAGCGCGCGATTGCTTTATGGGTCACGTTGCGAGTAAGAAGAAACAAACACCGTCAGGAGACATTCGATGCTTCGCCAGGAGATTTCCCAGGCCCTCACAACCGCGCTTAAGGCGCAGGAAAAGCGCCGCACGTCGACGCTGCGCCTTATTCTGGCTGCCGTGAAGGACCGCGATATCGCCAACCGTTCCGCAGGCAAGGACCCGGTCGGAGACGAGGAATTGCTGGGTATTCTCGGCAAGATGGTCAAGCAGCGCGAAGAATCGGCACGCATCTATGAAGAAGGCAGCCGCATCGAGCTGGCCGACGCCGAGCGCGAGGAAATTGTCATTATCTCCGAGTTTCTGCCGCAGCAGATGACTGAGGAAGAAGTGAAGAAGGCTTGCGAGGACGTTATCGCCGAAATCGGTGCGCAAGGTCTGCGCGATATGGGCAAGTGCATGGCCATCCTGAAGGAGCGCTATGCAGGCAAGATGGATTTCACCAAGGCAAGCGCGCTGGTGAAATCGCTTCTGCAGTAATCCCTGCTCTGACACGAAATGAAGAAGGCCCCGTCAAAAGCGGGGCCTTCTTGTTTCATCAGCCATGCAGATGTTATGCCGGGCAATCGAAATCAGTCAGTGAGATCGTTTGTCATGACTACTGCTCTGCTCATCATTGATGTTCAAAACGATATTGTGGCCGGGATGGGCACGCCTGAGCGTCAGCCTGTGATTGACCGCGCTCTGGATGATGTCGTTGCTCGATTGAGCGCCATGAAGGTCAGGGCACATGCTGCCGGGATTCCGGTTATCCTCGTGCAGCACGACGGCGGACCGGGGGATGTGCTCGAAAAGGGCACGCAGGGTTGGGCGATCCGGGACGAGCTTTCACCTCAGGCAAATGACATCGTGGTTGAAAAGACCAGTTGCGATTCATTTCACGAAACTGAGCTTCAGGACCGGCTGCATGAGCTGGCGATCACCCATCTGGTTATCGGTGGTTGCCAGACGGAATACTGCGTCGACACGGCGGTGCGCCACGCAATATCGCTCGGCTATGATGTGACATTAATTGCCGATGGGCACACGACTGGCGATACGGCGAGCTTGCAGTTCGCCGATATCGTCGCCCATCACAATGAGACGCTTAACGGGTTCCGGGCAGGAAGCACCCGTGGCCGAACCACAAACGCCGCCGATATAACGTTTTAACCGCGTCAGCTCTGCTTGACGGTCTTGAGGCGCGTTTCGCTCAGGAGGCCCTGTTCTTCCAAAACCGGATAGGCCATGGAAGCCAGAAGCGAATTGATCTGCTTCAGATCGCGGATCGTATCGAGATGGATGGTGCTGGTCTCGATACTGCGGGTTGATCCTTCGCGCAGACGCGAGAAGTGGCGCAGACTTGTCTGTTTCTCCAATTCGCGCAGGCGGTCTTTTTCCTGAACGAGCTGGCGTGCCGTGCGTCCATCACGCGAGACAACCACGTTGAAGGCCAGATGCGCATTGGCCAGAACCATCGCGTGGAAGTGGCTGAGTTCCTCCCAGCCTTCTTCTGTGAATTCCAGCTTGTGATCCATTTTCTTCTGCACCTGCGCCAGCATGTTGCGCACGATGATGTCGCCCACCTGTTCGAGCTTTACGCAAGCGCCGAGCAGTTCCTGCATCCGCAGGGCTTCGAATTCGCTCAGATCCTGCGAGGCAAGCCGGGTGAGGTAAAGCTTGATCGCCGCATGTTTCTTGTCCACGCGGTCATCGAGAGCGGCCAGTTCGTTGATACGGGCCTGATCCGGCTTTTCATAGAGATCGATGATGCGGCGCAGCATGACCTCGACCGTATCGCAAACGCCCACCACTTCGCGGGTGGCATTGGCCAGCGCTTGCGACGGGCGGTTAAGCACGCCCGTATCGAGGGCGCTGTATTCTTCCATTTCCAGCGGCTGTGCCGGTGCCGGGGTCTTGTCGGCATTGATCTTGACGAGCGCCTCGGTGGTGCGCAGCACCAACCCGGAAAGCGGGATGCCCGCCAGCATGACGATCACGTTGAACAGAATATGCGCGTTGACCACCTGCGATACGGGATCGGCGCCAAGGAACGCAATCGACGGCTTGAAGGTCTCGTAGAGCACCAGCATGACCAGCGAGCCTGCGCCGCGCATCAGGAGATTGCCGAGCGGCACAACGCGGGTTTCAGGCGGGGCATTGCGGGTGAGGATCGGCGCGATGATCGAGGAGCCGAGATTGACGCCGAGCACCATGACCACGGCCAGTTCCGGATGGATAAGACCGCGCGATGCGAATGTGGTCAGCAAAATGACGGCTGCAACGCTGGAATGGAACAGCCATGTCATCAGTGCGGCCAGCAGATAGGTGGTGATTGGATCGCTCGACAGATAGTCGACGATTACCGGCAGAAGTTCGCTCTGGCGCAATGGTTCAGTGGCCTGACCGGTCATTTCCAGCGACATGATCAAGAGGCCGATGCCCACGAGAATGCGCCCGATCTGCCGCCAGTCGCGGCGCTCGGTGGTCATGAAAATGCCGGTGCCGATCACAAGGCAGAGCGGAACGAGAATGGTCAGGTCATAGCTCAGGATTTTGACGACCAGAGCCGAGCCGAGTTCGCCGCCGCGCACAGCCATCAGGCCTGCAACACCGCTGACGAAACCCGATCCCACGAAGGAGCCGACCAGCAGCGTCACAGCGGTAGAGCTTTGCAGGGCAACAGCAAGCACCAGACCGAAGGCGACCGATAAAAGCGGGTTCTGCATCTGGTTGCGCAGGCGTCTGCGCAGGCGGTCGCCATAGGCGCGCTCTACCCCAGTTCGCACCATGCGGGTGGCCCATAGGAGGAGGGCGACTGCGCCAGCAAGGTGCAAAAGGACCAATGAACCATTCACGGCGAAATCCCTTCGGGTTGGAGGTTGGTGTTGAAAGCTAGAATTATCTTCATAAAACGAAGAAAATATGTTCCGGCTAACGAAATATCCAAGAGATATGGGCTTATTCGCGCCTAAAATCAACAGCTCTTAATCGAATGTGAAAGTTATATGACAGTTTTGTGACAGAGGCATGGTTGTGAAACACCCGTCAAACAGTCGGGGCAGAAGGCTGTGATTAGCGGGGAGGGTGAAGCAAGTGCGATGGACGCCGGGGTTGGTGGTGCTTATATGTAGAACCTGTTTGCAAACACCGAAGACATCGCCGTGCCTGGAACCCTCTGGTTCACGGGCCTATCGATGTTCAGGATCGATCTGGAAGTGACACCCGCAATGCGTTTCCCACCCTCCTTTCTTGATGAGATCAGAGATCGCGTGCCGATCTCGACGCTGATCGGAGCGCGGGTTTCGTTCGACCGGAAAAAGAGCAATCCGCCGAAGGGTGATTTCTGGGCCTGTTGTCCCTTCCACGGCGAAAATACGCCGAGCTTCCACTGCGAGGATCGCAAGGGGCGTTATCACTGTTTCGGCTGTGGCGTGACAGGCGATCACTTCAAGTTTCTGACCGAACTCGAAGGCCTGAGCTTTCCCGAAGCTGTGGAGCGCGTGGCCGATATGGCGGGCGTGCCGATGCCAGCGCGCGATCCTGAAATGGAAAAGCGCGAGGCGCAGCGCGCAACCCTTTACGACGTCATGGAATTGGCGACGCAGTTCTTTGAGGCGCAGTTGCAGAGTGCAACTGGCGCCAAGGCGCGTGCCTATCTGCGCGACCGTGGGCTTTCAAGCGCGACGCAGCAGGCGTTCCGCATGGGTTATGCGCCGGAATCGCGCAATGCCCTGAAAGAGTTTCTGGCAGGCAAGGGCGTATCGCGCGAGCAGATCGAGGCTTGCGGCCTCGTGGTGCATGGCGAGGGTATTGCCGTTTCTTATGACCGCTTCCGCGACCGCGTCATGTTCCCGATTGAAGATCTGCGCGGACGCATCATCGCTTTTGGTGGTCGCGCGCTTTCTGCGGATGCACCAGCCAAATATCTGAACTCGCCGGAAACCGAGCTCTTCCACAAGGGGCGAGTGCTTTATAACGGCCTGCGTGCCCGCAAAGCCTGTCAGCCGCAAAATGGCGAACCGGCCAAGCCGATCATCGCTGTCGAAGGCTATATGGATGTGATCGCACTGGCGCAGGCGGGTATTCATCATGTCGTAGCGCCGCTTGGTACGGCGCTGACCGAAGAGCAGCTCGAACTTCTCTGGCGTATCAGTCCGGAGCCCGTCCTGTGCTTCGATGGTGACGGCGCTGGACTTCGCGCCGCCTATCGTGCCGCTGATCTCGGTCTGCCAACCTTGCAACCCGGCAAGTCGCTGCGCTTTGCGCTTTTGCCGGAAGGGCAGGACCCGGACGATCTGGTCAAGGCGGAAGGTCCGGCGGCGTTTCATGCCGTGCTGCGTGACGCCAGGCCGCTTGTCGACATGATCTGGACGCGCGAAACTATTGGCGGTGTGTTCGACACGCCGGAACGGCGCGCCGAACTGGAAGCGCGTCTGCGCGAAATCACCAGCCGCATCGCCAATGAAGATATTCGCCGCCATTACGGTCAGGATATGCGCGAACGCGCTCAGGCGTTTTTCGGGCAGGGGCGGCAGCAGGGCGGCCAGCGCAACTCGTCCTTCAACCGGCGCAACGACAACGGGCGTGGACGCGGTGGCCCCGGCATGGGCGGCGGTGGACGTCTTGCGATCTCCGACAGCCTCGTTCGCTCCACGCTGGTCAAGGGCGGGCGTCCGGGCGCGGGCACCCATGCACCCTTGCGGGAAACGGCAATCGTGCTGACGCTTCTCAATCACCCGCGTCTGATCGAGGAAGATTTTGAAAAGATTGCCGGGCTTGATCTGGCACATGATGCGTTGAAGACGCTTCATCTCGCCATGCTGGATGTTCTGGCTTCCGACCACGTGGATAATGGCGACGCTATGCGTCATGCGCTGGTCAATGCCGGGCATCGCGATCTGATCGAAACGCTGGAACAGGTGGTAAAGGGTGCAAGGCTCTGGACCGCAACCGCACTGGCGGCGGAAGATGACGCACGCGAAGCATTGCGGCAGGCGCTTCACTTGCATCAGCGCGCCCGCACACTACATAAGGAGCTGCGAGCCGTTGAGGCCGCACTGGAAACCGATGAGACGGGCGAACTTTATGCGCGCCTCATCGATATACAAAATCAGATTTTAAAGGCAGATGCGACCGAAGCCCTGATCGACGGGTTCGGTCTGTCGTCCGGCCGCTCACCCGGCGGCTTCTGATTCGGCAGGCCGAATCACTTTATTGAAAAGTGCCGGGAATACGGGGTTGCAGGCGGCCAATGGCGCTCTAATTAGCCCGCGGATAGGCCGCGACAACAAATGATTCGCTTTTTGAGGGCGAATCAGGTGAGTCGCTCTTGACGTATGGCGTAAATGACGGAATCACGACAGTTCGAACAAGGATAGAACGGATACCGATGATGTTCCGACACCTCTGCTCCGGGTGAAGCGAGATGCGGAACAAGGGCAAAAAACCGTTGCGATGACGTGATGTCACCGGATCTGCCCACAGAAAATCGATCACGATGGAGCCTGATACCGAGGGCAGGGTTAATCCGCCATTAACGGCAAATCAGCTACTCGCAGAATCAACCGGCGGCTTGCAGTCTCGCAAAACCGTTCGGACACTCTATATATCTTAAAAGCGACCGGGGTCGCCTGGAGAAGAACATATGGCAACGAAGGTTAAGGAAAACGAAGAAGCCGAAGTCGAGCGCGAAGGTGCTGCCGACGGTCCGCTTCTCGACCTTTCTGACGATGCTGTCAAGAAGATGATCAAGGTCGCGAAGAAGCGTGGCTATGTGACCATGGACGAGCTGAACGCCGTTCTTCCTTCTGAGGAAGTGACGTCGGAACAGATCGAAGACACCATGGCCATGCTTTCCGACATGGGCATCAACGTCGTTGAAGACGACGAGCAAGACAACGATCGCGAAGAAAACAACAACGACGACGACGCGGAAGAAGGCGGCGATCTGGTCGAGACCGGCGGCACTGCCGTTGCCACCACGACGACCAAGAAAGAGCCGACCGACCGTACCGACGATCCCGTGCGCATGTATCTGCGCGAAATGGGTTCGGTGGAGCTTCTGTCGCGCGAAGGCGAAATCGCCATCGCAAAGCGCATTGAAGCCGGTCGCGAAACGATGATTGCAGGGCTGTGCGAAAGCCCGTTGACCTTCCAGGCCATCATCATCTGGCGCGATCAGCTGAACGAATCCAACATTCTCCTGCGCGAAATCATTGACCTCGAAACCACCTATGCTGGTCCGGAAGCCAAGCAGGCGCCGGTAATCGAGCGCGTGGAAGAAGAACGTCCGCGCGATGACAAGCCTGCGCGCCGTTCGCGTGACGACGACGACATCACCAATGTCGGCGGCGACATGCCGGTCGAAGAGGAAGAAGAGGACGAAGACGAAGCCAACCTGTCGCTGGCGGCTATGGAAGCCGAACTGCGCCCGCAGGTCATGGAAACGCTCGACCTCATCGCCGATACCTACAAGAAGCTGCGCAAGCTGCAGGACCAGCAGGTCGAGGGCCGTCTGGCCGCGACCGGCGAACTCTCCTCCAGCCAGGAGCGCCGCTACAAGGAACTGAAAGACGAGCTGATCACTGCCGTGAAGTCGCTCTCTCTCAATCAGAACCGTATCGAACAGCTGGTCGAACAGCTTTACGATATCAACAAGCGTCTGGTTCAGAACGAAGGCAAGCTTCTGCGTCTGGCTGAATCCTTCGGCGTGCGTCGCGATGAGTTCCTCAAGGAATATCAGGGCCACGAACTCGATCCGAACTGGGTTGAGCGCGTTGGTCTGCTGTCGGCCCGCGGCTGGAAGGATTTTGCCACCAAGGAAGTGGGCACGATTGCCCGCCTGCGCAGCGAAATTCAGAACCTCGCCACTGAAACCGCGATTTCGATCGGCGAATTCCGTCGCATCGTCAATCAGGTGCAGAAGGGTGAACGCGAAGCCAGCATCGCCAAGAAGGAAATGGTCGAGGCCAATCTGCGTCTCGTGATTTCCATTGCCAAGAAGTACACGAACCGTGGTCTTCAGTTCCTCGATCTCATTCAGGAAGGCAATATCGGCCTGATGAAGGCGGTCGACAAGTTCGAATACCGTCGCGGTTACAAGTTCTCGACCTACGCGACTTGGTGGATTCGTCAGGCGATCACCCGTTCGATTGCCGATCAGGCGCGCACCATCCGTATTCCGGTGCACATGATCGAAACGATCAACAAGATCGTTCGCACGTCGCGCCAGATGCTGCACGAAATCGGTCGCGAGCCGACGCCGGAAGAACTGGCGGAAAAGCTTGCCATGCCGCTCGAAAAAGTGCGCAAGGTGCTGAAGATCGCCAAGGAGCCGATCTCTCTCGAAACGCCGGTTGGCGATGAGGAAGATTCACATCTGGGCGATTTCATCGAGGACAAGAACGCGCTTCTGCCGATCGACGCCGCCATTCAGGCGAACCTGCGCGATACGACGACCCGTGTTCTGGCTTCGCTGACGCCACGTGAAGAACGCGTTCTGCGTATGCGCTTCGGTATCGGTATGAACACCGACCACACGCTCGAAGAAGTCGGTCAGCAGTTCTCGGTTACCCGCGAACGTATCCGTCAGATCGAAGCGAAGGCACTGCGCAAGCTCAAGCATCCGAGCCGTTCGCGCAAGCTGCGTTCGTTCCTCGATTCTTAAAAAAAGGGGAGCACCATGTCGTTTTTGAAGCGTCTGTTCGGCGGCGGTGGCGAAGCCGCTGAGAAATCAGCGGAGCCGAAAGAGGCCGGTCGCACAGAGCACAAGGATTTTCTGATCGTCGCCACGCCTTACAGCGAGGGCGGTCAGTATCAGGTGTGCGGTGTGATCTCCAAAACGATCAATGGTGAACTGAAGGAATATCGCTTCGTTCGCGCCGACCGTTGCCCCGGCATCGAAGATGCCGCCAGCATTGCGCTGAACAAGGGTCGCCAGATCGTTGACGAACAGGGCGAGCATATCTTCCGCTAATCGTCTCCATTTCAAATGAAAGCGCCGCGCATGGACCCATGCGCGGCGCTTTTTATTGGTTTGTCCCGATGATCAGATCAGTGCGGGTGGCACACAAAGGCCACCATTTTGCGCACGATTGGCAGAAGCATCAGCAGAACCGGGAAAGCCACGATCCACGAAACCACCCATGAGCTCATCCAGTTGGATGCAAGTTCGGGATGGGCAAAGCCGAGGCTTTTTGCCGTGGCGATGAGGGAGACCACGAGCGTCATCAGCATCGAAAGAATGAGCGGCATGACGATGGAAGCGTAACGCGCTGGCAGCTTCCTGCGACGCGGCGTGTCAGAATTTGACATAATAGTACCTGAAATTCAGAGCGGAAAGCGGAAGACAACGATCAGTGCATCGACGGCCGTTTCCGGTCGGTTGATGCGTTGCCTGACGTTAGACGCTTACGATCATTGGGATGACCCTTGTGACTTAGCCCACGCAGGCGGGGCTTTCAATAGTCAATTAGCAGTACTCATCAGCTGCAGTCAGGGCGGCGATTTGTCCACGCCATTCCCGACATAATTCCGTTATAGGCTCAATCATGACCGACAAACCCTTCTGGAAAACCAAAAAGCTCAATCAGCTGACCCGCAGCGAGTGGGAAAGCCTGTGCGACGGTTGTGGCCAGTGCTGTCTGCATAAGTTGCTGGACGATGATACCGACGAGATTTACTGGACGAGCGTGGCCTGCACGTTGCTCAACCCTGAAACCTGTCAGTGCCGTGATTATCCGAACCGTAAAGCCACCGTGCCGGATTGTGTATTCCTGACGCCAAAAATCGTCGATGAAGTGAACTGGCTGCCGGTGACCTGCGCCTATCGCCTCGTTGCCGAAGGCTCTGACCTCTATTGGTGGCATCCGCTGGTTTCGGGTTCGCGGGACACTGTGCATGAGGCGGGGATTTCCGTGCGCGGCAAGGTAACCGCCTTCGATCACGACATGGAAGACGAAGAAGATTATCTCGATCACATGGTCATGCCTGATCGAGACGCGCTCTAATTTATAACATTGCTTAAATTTAATTATTTGGCTCAAAGAGAAAGAATATCTTTCTATTTCTCTTAATTGTTTGAATTTCATGTCTTTTTTAGAGTGCCTTCCACGCGCGTCGTCTTTGCTGAATGGCAGATGAACGGCAGCTTTCTTTTTCGTTCATCTTCCGGGGGCTAATCATCGGGTGTCCCAGGCGGAGGGCCTGACACTCAATTGGAAGAGGTTCAACATGTCCGCTATTTCGCTCAAGTCGTTTGCCGTTACCGCTGCACTCGGTCTTGCCGCCGTCTTTACGGTCGGCGCATCGGCGAATGCCGCGTCTCCGATGACGGCACCGGCTGTCAGCACCGCAGTGCATGGAGCTGTTGTTAATGTCGATTATCGCGGTCGTCCGCATCATGGACGTCCGGTTTATCGTGGCCCTGCTTGCTCGGTTGAAGCCGCCAAGATGAAGGCAAATCGCATGGGCATTCGCAATGCGCGTGTCGTGTATCGCGGCAAATCCGTTCAGGTGCGCGGCTATCGTCACGGCCGTCCGAGCGGCGTCGTATTCGCCAATGCACGCGGCTGCCCGATCATCCGCTAATCGAACGCAATGAACAAAAGCCGGGCTGATCCACTCAGCCCGGCTTTTTTTATGTCGGAAACAGTCGAATAAAAAAGGGGCGCAATACGCCCCTTTTTCGTAGGATCGAAACTGCCGCTACTCCTTGATCTCGAAGACGACATTGACCGAAACGTTGAAGCTGTTTTCGCCAGCTGCGACAGGAACCGAATCCTCAGGAGCCGCGGCAGCCATTGTCTTGAACTGGCCGCGTGCGATTGGCATCGGCATGGGCGGACGGCCCTGTTCTGTGATTTCAATGACACGTCCAAGACCGACGCCAGCGGCATCGGCAAGCGTCTTCGCCTTGGCGACAGCATCGGCCACAGCGCGCTTGCGGGCTTCATTGATGGTCGCGGACGGGTTGTCGTTGACGAAGTTCAGGTCGCCGCCCTGATTGACGCCGAGCGTGATCGACTGATCCAGCACTTCACCGACCTTGGCAAGATCGCGGACGCGCACGGTCAGGCTGTTGGAAACCGCATAGCTTGTGATGCTCGGCTCCTTGAGGCCGTTTTTGTCATCGGGATACACATAACGCGGCTGAATATTGATACCGCCGGTCTGAAGATCGCGTTCCTCGATGCCAGCCTTTTTCATGGCGTCCAGAACCTTGGTCATGGCCTCGTTATTGGCAGTCATGGCTTCGCGTGCGGTCTGGGCTTCGCGCAGAACGGTGAGATTGAGAATCGCCATGTCAGGTGCGGCAGTCGTGGTACCTTCACCGGTCACGGCAATGCGCGCAGGCTGTCTCGACATCTGGTTCTCCTGGGCTGCGGCGGGCAGGGCCAGGGCGCCTGCGAGCATGATTGCCGAAAAAGAGGCTGCAATAAGAGTGGTAGCGCGGTTTTTCATGAAATCTCCTGTAGAGAATGTTGAGGCAGCTTATTGTGAGCGCTCCGATTTGGACGGTTCGCTTTGTTGTTGAAATCGTTTGTTTCTTAAGTTCCCTCTCATGCGCGTCGCCATGATATAAGAATAGAAATGCCGGTTTAATGCAACCGAGAGCTTCGAATCCTGACCGTCGTGGCTTCTGATGCCATGCATCGCAATCGAATATGTGCGCATTAGGGCGACTGGCAGATTTGACAGTTGTATCTTCCGTTTCTTTAGGGTAGGTCCAGTGTTGCGTGGGGCCTGTAGCTCAATTGGTTAGAGCCGGCGGCTCATAACCGCTTGGTTGGGGGTTCGAGTCCCTCCGGGCCCACCATTTCCTTTAAAAGCAAAGACTTGCAAAACAGCCTTCGTGTTTCGAAGGCTGGGCTTCTTGCCGTCTGCGCTTGTCCAAACCTCAGCGCGTCCATCATTCTTGGATCATATCCGCGGCCCGCTCTGCCGGGTTGATTTCGCAACGGTTGGCCGTGCGCGAATGGCGGATTAGCCGCTTCAAATTTTCAACAAATTTTTAGGTGTTTGTTAAGGAAATAGTAACGCAATGTTATAATTTTTAAATATGCGTGATTTTGTAATATTATGGAGGTTTTGGGCGATGAGGAAAAATGCAACCACCGTTGCGTTAGCGCTGGCAGGGTTGGTGGCGAGTTCTCTCGTGGCTACGGCAAAGACGAATTATATCGGAGAATTCAGGGACTGGGGTGTTTATCAAAACACTGATCTTCCCGGTAACAAATGCTATGCTTTGACGGTTCCGATTAAATTTCATCCCGTAGATGTCAGGCACGGCGATAATTTCATTATTATTTCCAAGTCGAGCGGACAGTACAGCCCACAGCTCGTCATGGGCTATGATCTCAAGTCAGACAAGGCCGTGAATGTCATGGTGGATGGCACGGCCTTTCCGTTCTTCAGCGAAGGTAATCGCGCCTGGGCGGAGAATGTCGCTGATGAAACGCGGATCATGCGGGCAATGCGTGCGGGCAAGACACTCAATGTGCAGGCGGTTTCAGCGCGTGGCACGCAGACGCGCTACACCTTCTCGCTGATTGGGCTGTCAGCGTCGCTCCAGCGCGTGGATGGCTGCTGACACAGCCTCCAGAAAGAAAGACCCCGCCATGGCGGGGTCTGGGGTTCTGTCGTATCAGAGGCCGAGGAACGTGAACGGTTCGGTTTCCTTGAACTGGTCATTGACCATGCCGGAAAACGTGTTGGTCTGATCGGGGCCGAGATCAAGCTTCTTCACCTTGCCGGTTTCGGGTGAAAAATCGATCTTGTTCAGATCCATCCAGAATGTATTCGGCGTCAGCGCGGATTCGAAGAAATAGAGCTTGCGCTTGTGGTCGGCCACGGTGCGCCAGCGGGTCGATGAAATATTGGGCTGATCGGGTGTGCTGATGCCGAAGGGCACCGAGACATTGCGAATCACGCTGAACACGCTGGCAATGGTCTTTACCGGGTCTTCCGTTTTCGGAATGGCATCGACGTAGAACGATGCCCGGGCAAAGCGGTCGGCGGCGCGATTGGTGCCCGGCAGCATGACTGTTCCGCCGATATCTTTCCAATAGGCGTTCAGCGCAAGCTGCTGGTCGAAAGTGGGCGAATTGGTCATCACCGGATATTGCTTGCCGTGATGAATTACCTGTTTTCCATCGATATACTCAATGATGGCGCTGTCGCCGCTGGAATCGGTCATGGCGAGATGCAGCGTGGCGAGGCGATCTTCCCCCGGCACCTTGTCGGTCACGACATTGAACGGATTGTCGCTCAGCGCTTTGACGGCTTCATCGACGGTCGCGAAATTGTCGAGGACATATTGCGCCCAGGCGGCAATGCTGAGGCTTGGGTGCTTTTCATCGAAGGGCGGATATTCCGATTCCACAAGCCAGAGCACGCTTGCCGAAAGTCCGGCTTCGTTGAGGCCGTCCGTGGTCGAAATATCGTAGCCGGAGGCGATGACGCTGCCATATTTGGATTGCCACTGAGCGGAATTCGGTCCCGCTTCGCCGGAACGCTTCATGCCGCGCGGGAAGATCCACAGATTGGTTGCCACGTCGACTTTCCAGTCCATGGAACGGGCCGTGATAATCTGGTCATTGGCGCCGTGATAGACGAGGCGCGTACAGGCCTCGGCGACAGGAACAGCAATCATGCTGCCTGCTACAAGCATTGCCGTGCAAGTAGCAGCAAAAGAACGTTTCAATATCGTCATGGATGGCCCCTGTTGTGACTTCGTTTCAATGCAGGATCGGAACGGATCGGCGTGCAACGCCCCGTAGCGCGATATAGGGCAAAGGGTAGCGAAGAAAAGCATCGGCGCTGCCGCTTTCCGTCCTGTGAACTAGTGATGACCTGTATTGCCGTCGGGCTTGCGATTGGCACCCAGAAGGATGACTTCCAGAAGCCACGGTTTCTTTTCGATGACCTCGGACAGATCGTTGGCGTCAATGGAAAAACCGGCTTCCTTGAGCATTGTGTCTGCGGCTGCGCCTGAACCGTTCGTCTTGTCGAGGGACAGATGATGCGCGCGGCGCAACAGCATTTCCGCCGGTGTAAAGCCGCCTTCCGCGAGGCTCTTTTCTATCCGACGTTGAAGCTCTTCTGGAAGAAGCATAATGCAATGGTCCTCATCGATATCTGGTGTTGTTCGAAGCTGTCAGCTTCAAGGGGACTTCCGCCCGACGCCCCGCCCATCACTATAGATAGGCCTATTGAACAATTTGAGAATATGAAAAGCGAAATCGCCGGGTCGCTTTCCGCAGAATGCCTTTCCAAACCTATGAACAAAATTTTGCCGTTGTTTCCCTTGTTTGGGGATTTGACGGCTCTTACATAGGGTTAAAGCCTGAACGGGGAACGGCGTCGCTTCTGTAGACGTCGAGGAGAGGGCTTCGTTGAGAGTTGAACAATTTAACGGTTTGCAATGGCCACCCTACGTTATTTTACATGGCCCATGATTTTTACAGTCGTGGGTCTCGCGGCTGCCGTCTGGCTCGGATACGAGATGACCGGCACGTTCGGGGGAATGGTCTCCGTCTTCATCATTTGTGCCGTCTTGAGCGTCCTTGAGATATCGCTCTCATTCGACAATGCAATTGTGAATGCTCGCATTCTGCGCGACATGAGCCCGAAATGGCAGCATCGCTTTCTGACCTGGGGCATCGTCATCGCCGTTTTCGGCATGCGCATCATTTTCCCGCTGGCCATCGTTGCGGTCGCCATGTGGACCGACCCGATTTCAGCGCTCAAGCTCGCCATCTGGCATCCGAATGAATATGCCCGGGTCATCGCGGAATCCCATACGGGTATCGCGGCTTTCGGCGGCACGTTCCTGCTGATGGTCGGCATGAAGTATTTCTTCGACGTCGAGAAGGATGTCCACTGGATCAAGGCAATCGAAAGCCGCATGTCCAAATTCGCATCCGTGCAGGGCGTGGAAATCGGCGTTGCCATCGCGCTTATCCTGTTTTTCTCCTACCAGCTCGATGCGGTTCACTCGCACACGTTCCTCGTTGCGGGCCTGTTTGGTCTCCTGACCTTCCTGGCGGTTGAAGGTCTGGGCGAAGTGCTGGATGCCACGCAGGAGCAGATGGACATGGTCCATCGCGGCGGTCTGGGCGCGTTCATCTATCTGGAAGTGCTTGATGCAAGCTTCTCGTTCGATGGCGTCATCGGCGCTTTCGCGCTGACGACCAACCTCTTCATCATTGCAATCGGCCTCGGCATTGGCGCCTTTTATGTGCGCTCACTCACCATCATGCTGGTTGAGCGCAAGACGCTTGGCCAATACCGTTATCTCGAACATGGCGCGTTCTACGCCATCATGGTTCTGGCGGTGGTTATGTATGTGCAGACGCTGGTTCACATACCGGAAGTCATTACCGGCCTGATCGGTGCTGTTCTGATCGGTCTCTCCTTCATGTCGTCGCTGCGCTATAATCGGCTTAATCCGCACTGGCAGGATGAAAGCGAAGAGGCCACGGGCCATTGAGCTTCGATACCAATGATTGGAATGGGCGGCTACAAGCCGCCCTTTTTGTTTGCGTTCCGGATTGGGCAGGGCAAGCCATGATCGTCGACCCGCTTGACCGAATCGCCAAAATTGATGAGCCTTGGCCGTGCGCTCTCTGCGCTTAACGTGCTGTGGCCATTCCGGGGGAACCGTGAGGTCGGTCGGCTGCGGTCAAACTGAAGGGGACAATCATGGTCGTTACCCGTTTGAGCAAGACCGCTTTCGTAGCGGCAATCGCTTTCTTTGCCACGCTGGTGGCCTTCGGCAACATCACCGATTACGGCACCAATTTCGCATTCGTCCAGCATGTGCTGATGATGGACACGATCTTTCCCGATGCATCGATCAAATATCGCGCCATCGACAATCCCACTCTGCATCACGCGGGTTATATTCTGATCATCGCTGCTGAAACGCTGACCGCGGTCCTGTGCTGGATTGGCGCCTTCGCGATGCTGGGGCGGCTGACGGATCGTGCCGCCAGCTTCAACCGCTCCAAGAAATGGGCCATTGCCGGACTTTCACTCGGCTTTCTGGTCTGGCAGGTCGGCTTCATCTCGATGGGTGGCGAGTGGTTCGGCATGTGGATGTCACAGACGTGGAATGGCATTGAATCGGCCTTCCGCTTCTTCATCACCATCATTGCCGTATTGATCTATGTGGTCATGCCCGATGGAGAGCTAGAGTAAATGTGCAGCTGAAGCAGGCTCGTCTATCAGTTCGACGCCAGCCTGCTTCATCTTTTCCAGCATTTGGCTCATGGAGCCGTTGAGGTCGATGCCGCGGCAGGCATCAAGACGAACGCGCACCTGAAAACCTTGTGCGACCGCGTCGAGCGCGGAATAGGCGACGCAGAAATCGGTTGCGAGACCCGCCAGCGTCAGCGACCCGATGCTGCGTTCGCGCAGATATCCGCCAAGGCCGGTCGGCGTCTCACGGTCGTTTTCGAAAAAGGCGGAATAGCTGTCGATACCGAAACGGAAACCTTTGCGGATCACCAGCTGCGCCCGCGTCCATTGCAGGGCGGGGTGAAAATCCGCACCGTGGCTGCCTTGCACGCAATGGTCCGGCCAGAGCGTTTGCGGCCCGTAGGGCATCTCGACCATCTCAAAAGAGGCCTTGCCCGGATGCGTGCTGGCGAAGCTTGAATGACCCGCCGGGTGCCAGTCCTGTGTCAGAATGACGTGTTCGCTTTCCTCGATCAGCCGATTGACGGCAGGCAGGATTTCGTCGCCATGCGCGACAGCCAGCGCGCCGCCGGGGCAGAAGTCGTTCTGGACATCGACGACAATAAGGGCATGACCGATCATAGGCGCTCCTGCTTCATTTCCAGCTTTTTCACAGCGACTATAATCAGCCCGTTTTCCCGAAACCAGCGAATATGCACGTTCTGGTATAACATGGATAAGGGTGCTAGGGACCGCGCTTAATCGTGACAATAAAGGCAGGGATCACCATGACAGACGAAATCACGCGCGACAGCAACGGCACGCAATTGAATGACGGCGATTCCGTCACGCTGATCAAGGATCTGAAGGTCAAGGGAACCTCGACCACGCTGAAGCGCGGCACGATGGTCAAGGGCATCCGCCTGACGGGAAACCCCGCCGAAGTCGAATGCAGCACCAAACAGATCAAGGGCCTCGTACTGAGGACCGAATTCCTGAAGAAGGCTTAAGCGTCGATCTCCACGCGACCGCGCGGACGGCTGCAACAGGCGAGAATGTAGCCTTCCTCGATTTCATCATCGCGGATGCCGCCATTGTGGTTCATCTCGGTCTCGCCGCCGAGACACTTCACCTTGCATGTGCCGCAAATGCCGAACTCGCAGGCGCTCGGTATTTTCAGGCCGCCATTGCGGGCTGCAAGCAGGATCGTGTCGTTTTCAGTGCATTCGACTTCGATGCCTGACAGGCTGAAGACAACACTGGCTGTGGCCACCGCAGGCGCTGCCGGTGCGGCAGCAGCGGCGGGCGAGGCGGGTGCCAGTGCACTTGGGACAGGCACCGCCGAAATCTCGCTCGCGGGCTGGAAGCTTTCCTGATGATAATTGGCCATGTCGAAGCCGGATTGCTCCAGCAATCCGCGCACGCCTTTCATGAACGGCTCCGGGCCGCAGCAGAACACCTTGCGATGCTGGAAGTCGGGCGCCAGCAATTCAAGCCGCGCCCGGTCTATGCGCCCGTGCAGGCCCGGCCAGACGTGGCGGGCCGAGGATTGCTCGACGACGAAGGCCAGCCGCATTGCGTCCATACGGCCGGATAGCAATTCCAGTTCTTTGCGGAAGATGATGTCGTCCGGTGTGCGGGCACAATTGATAAAGGCTATGTCGGTTCCCGGTGCGCAGTCAAACAGCCAGCGGGTCATGGACACCATCGGCGTAATGCCGGAACCCGCCGAGATGAACAGGTATTTTTCGCTCGGATGATTGGCCAGCGAAAAGTCGCCATTCGGGCCATAGGCCTTGATCTTCATCGGTGGGCGCAGATTGTCGAGCATCCAGCGCGTGCCGATACTGTCCTTCTGTGCCTTCACGGTCACCGAAATATGGTAGGGCCGCGAGGGCGTGGATGACAGCGTATAAGTTCTGAGCACAGGGCCTAGGCCGTCCGCCCGTTCCAGCGGCAGTTCCAGCGTGACGAACTGGCCCGGCGTATAGCGGAACCAGTTGCCTTCCTCGGTCTTGAACGAGAAGGTCATGACATCTGGCGCTTCTTCGATGGCCGAAATGCATTCCAGCATTTGCAGCCTGTCGTTCCACGGCAGCATCTCATCCAGATATTTCAGAGGCTGCATGGCCTTCTCGCTTGTCTATTCATATCAAAACGGGACAGGCCGGACGTGATCCCGGCCTGCGGTTTGTTTCGGTCAGCAGGCCTAAAACTCAGGCCACGCGGCTCAGCTTGGCCGCTTCACCGCGCAGGCGCGGCGTGATCGTATTGGTGTACCATTCGAGGAACTGCATCACGCCACCTTCATGCTCGACCGAATAAGGGCCGGGCTGATAGGCGGGCGAGCGGATGCCGACGGCATTTTCCTCGACGATCTGCCGATCCTGATCATTTGTCTGTATCCACACATGGGTCAGTTCGTCCAGATCGTAATCGACGCCTTCGACCGCATCCTTGTGCACCAGCCACTTGGTGGTGACGAGGGTTTCCTCAGCGCTGATCGGCATGACGCGGAATGAAATGGCGTGGTCGGCCATCAGATGGTTCCAGGTGACCGGATAGTTGAAAAGCAGCATCGCACCAATATTGGTATCGCCTGCAACCTGCTCGCTGAGCGGCTTCTTGACTGCGGCCTTGCCCGACATGGTGTAGCTCACCGCATCGCGCAGAAGCGGAATGCGGGTGATGCGATAACGACCATCTTCGGACATCTTGAATTCCGCAGGCAGGCCAGCGCTGGCGCAATTCTTCCAGAGCTGGTTGATCTCCGGGTCTTCCATGACACCCTGAACGCCGGTCGCTGATGGTGCTTCGGGATAGGTGCGGCAGAGTTCCGGGTGGTTGGCGGCGCAGTGATAGCACTCGCGATTGTTTTCCCAGACCAGCTTCCAGTTGCCCTTTTCGATGATCGAGCTTTCGAAAGCGACCTTGGCGTCCTTGATATTATGCGGCGCGAGATAAGGTTCGACCAGATTGCGGAAGGAGGCGAAATCCGGCGCTTCGTCGGCAACGCAGATATAGATGTAACCAGCGACCGTTTCGCAATGTACCTGCTTCAGGCCATATTCGGCGGGCTTGAAATCCGGGCCGACCTGACGCGCGAACAGCAGGCGTCCGTCCAGTTCATAGGTCCACTGATGATAGGGGCAGACGAGCTTGGCCGCCGTGCCTTTTTCAGCAGAGCAGATGCGCGAGCCGCGATGACGACAGGAATTGTGGAAGGCGCGAATGCCGCCCTGTGCGTCGCGCACGATGACGACCGGATAAGCGCCGACCTGCACGGTCATGTAGGAGCCGGTCTTCGGCAGTTCGCAATCATGGCCGACAAACAGCCAGTCGCGATAGAAGATGTTTTCCAGATCCAGCTTGTAATAATCCGGATCAGTGTAAAACTTCTGCTCCAGGCTGAAATTGGGGTCGCGCCCGGTCAAAAGCCCCAGCATTTCGTTGCGAACGTCCATCATCACGACCCTTGCTTCATCTTCGTTAGGATCGGCATTTGCTGTTCTCCCAGCGACCTTGGCCTGATCCGGTGTTCCCTTTGTCTTCCAGAAGCACGGCTTTGCCGCTACATCAATGGCTTGTCTGTTCCCGCTTCGGGGGCCGGACTGGCTTCTGTTGTCATGATTCAATCACTGAAATGTTCTAAACGCGCATTGGGATGCGACATGGATTTCGCGTAAAGACGACACGCCAAAATGTCGCTTTTGCGGCAAGGCGTATGACAGCAAATATGCGTGACAGCTGCCTGCAAAGCATTTCCGGGATTGCCAACAGGTGGAAAAGATAGTTACCACACCAACCAGACAGAATTTGTTTCATTCCGTGGGAGGTCCAGAGGCCATGAAGCGCTCAGAAATCAACGAGATTATCCGCGAAAGCGATGCGTTTATCCGCTCATTTGGCTATGTCATGCCGCCCTTCGCTTACTGGACCCCGGAGGAGCTGAAGCAGCGGACAGGCAGTGACGCTGCAGCCATTCGCGATGCGCGTCTGGGCTGGGATATTACGGATTACGGCCAGGGCAAGTTCAAGGACCTTGGTCTTTTCCTGTTTACGACACGCAATGGCAATGCCGACGACCTGAAGCGCGGCGGCGGCATGCTTTATGCCGAGAAGATCATGATCTCGCGCGAGAACCAGTTGTCGCCGATGCATCGCCATGTGGTGAAGGCCGAAGACATCATCAATCGCGGTGGCGGCACGCTGGTGCTTGAACTGTTCAACTCGCGTCCCGATGGCAGCGTCTGCGAACAATCCGATGTCACTGTCGCGACCGACGGTCGTCTTGTGACGCAGAAGGCGGGCGCGCATCTGAAACTGTCGCCCGGTGAAAGCGTGACGCTTCTGCCCGGCAACTGGCATGCCTTCTGGGGCGAGGGCGGCGACGTGCTGATCGGTGAAGTCTCGACCGTCAATGATGATCTCACCGACAATATTTTCCGCGAGCCGATTGGCCGCTTCTCGAATATTGAAGAAAACGAGAAGCCGCTGCATCTGCTTGTATCTGACTATGACAAGTGGCTCTAAGCCAACAGATTCCGGCTCTGGCCGCCTGCAAATGGCGTGATTTTGCGCTTCCGGTGCTCACATACATTAAGTAGGCTGCGCGCCGGTTCTCAAACCCCACCATTTTCGGCAGGCCATAACCGGAATCTCCTCAGGCAGATCGGCCTAATTAAACTGAAGGACTGAACATATGAAGCTGGCGATGATCGGAACGGGCTATGTGGGTCTGGTTTCGGGCGTGTGTTTTGCCGAATTCGGCTTTCACGTCACCTGCGTCGACAAGAACCCGTCGATCATCGAACGGCTTGAGGCGGGCAAGGTCACCATTTTCGAGCCGGGTCTCGATGAACTCCTGACCCGCAATATTCGTGACGGACGGCTGGATTTCAGCACCGATCTTGCATCGAGCGTTGCCGATGCGGATGTGATTTTCATTGCGGTGGGCACACCATCCCGACGCGGCGACGGCGAGGCCGACCTGCAATATATCGAAGCGGCAGCCGACGAGATTGCTGCGGCGATGAAGCCGGGCGCTGTCGTCGTCATCAAGTCCACGGTGGTGGTTGGCACCAATGCGCGCATCCGCGACCGCATTGCGGCAGCACGGCCGGGTGTGGCCTTTTCCATGGTTTCCAATCCGGAATTCCTGCGTGAAGGCTCGGCGATCGAGGATTTCATGCGGCCGGACCGCGTGGTGGTCGGTGTAGAGGACGAAAGCGGTAAGGCCGCGATGCAGCGCCTCTATCGTCCGCTTTATCTGCGTGAAACGCCGATGGTCGTGACATCGCTCGAAAATGCCGAGATCATCAAATATGCAGCCAATGCATTTCTGGCCATGAAGGTGACCTTCATCAATCAGGTCGCGGATCTGTGCGAGAAGACCGGCGGCAATGTGCAGGAAGTTGCCCGCGCCATCGGGATGGATAACCGCATCGGTTCGAAATTCCTGCATGCTGGTCCGGGCTTTGGCGGCTCCTGCTTCCCGAAGGATACACGCGCCTTTGCAGCAACCGGCAAGCGCTATGATGCTCCGCAGTCGCTGATCGAGGAAGTGATCGCCATCAACGAAACGCGCAAGCAGTCAATGGCGGAACGGATTGTTGCCGCTGCCAAGGAAAGTGGCGCAAAGACGGTCGCGGTGCTCGGCATCGCGTTCAAGCCGAACACCGATGATATTCGCGAGTCTCCGGCATTGGACATTGTGAGTGCAATCCAGAAGGCAGGGCTTTCCGTGCGGGCGCACGATCCGGAAGCCATGGATGCAGCCAAGGCTGTTCTGCCGGGTGTGATATGGTGCAGCTCGGCCTATGAGGCGGCGGAAGGCGCTGGCGTGGTCGCGCTTCTGACCGAATGGAACGCCTATCGGGCGCTCGATCTCAAGCGTGTTGCAATGGCCATGGCTGGAAAAGTTCTGATCGACCTGCGCAATGTCTACAAGGCTGAAGATATCGCAGGCACCGGCCTCGATTATCGTTCGGTGGGCCGTACCGTAAAGGTCTGATTGTCGGATAGGTTTTTAGAAAATGAGTGCGTCAGGACGGAATAGTTCTGACGCACTTTTTTGATCTGCTACGGGCAGCGCTTTATTCGCTTGCTGTGATCTGCTTCTTCTCGTTGGCGATCAGCCAGAGATTGCGGACATAGACAACGAGGCCGAGGCCCTGTCCCGCGATGAAGACAGGGTCCTTGCGCTGGATCGCATAGATCAGCAGCAATGCGCCGCCAAACAGCGAAAAGAACCAGAATGCCACCGGCATGACGCTTTTCTTGGCCTTCTCAGATGCCAGCCACTGCACGACAAAACGCATGGTGAAACAGGCCTGCGCGATGAAGCCAAGCACGATCCAGCCATCCCACTGAGCGACGAAGACTTCGTGCAGCCAATGCGACAGGCTGTTGAAAATATCAGTCATGGGTAATCTCCGTCACGCGCGGCACAACCTTGCGGCGCTTGCGCAGCCACCAGACACCATAAAGATCGAGAATGCCGCGCAGTCCGCGATCGAGAATGCCGTAATTGGATTTGCCATGGCGGCGTTCGCGGTCGACCACGTCCACATGCACGACATCGAAACCTTCGCGCAGTGCCAGCGATGGCAGATAGCGGTGCCAGCCGTCGAAGAAAGGCAGCTGACGGAACAGATCGGTATGCAGTGCCTTGAGGCCGCAACCGGAATCGCGCGTCTTGTCCTTCAGGATCGCGCCGCGCAGATTATTGGCAAAGCGCGACGACAATTGCTTTAGCTTGGTGTCGGTGCGTTTCAGGCGCTGGCCGGCGGCGATGCCATAGCCTTCACCAGCTTCGACGAGCGCATCGACCAGCATCGGCAGATAGGCCGGATCGTTCTGGCCGTCACCATCCATGGTAACAACAACATTGCCGCGCGCGGCAAAAACACCGGAACGCACTGCCGCACTCTGGCCGGATGAACGGTCATGGCGCAAATGGCGTAGCGGCTTGCCTGCATGGATGCGTCGGGCAATCACGTCGCTTGTCGAGTCCGTCGAGCCGTCATCGACGACAATCACTTCATAGGCGCGACCCTGCATCGCGGAATCCACTTCATCCAGCAGAAAGGCCAGATTGTCCGCCTCGTTACGGCAGGGGATGACCACGGAGATTGTCGGTGTTTCCACGCAGAGTGTTCCTTCGTTCCTTGCGCTATTCTTCAAGCGCAGGCTCCATTTTCGATGTCTGGAGGCCCGATATCGCGCAAGCCGCGGCTAATTTTTTCAACATCGGCTTTTCCCGAAACCGATAATCACTTTCGGGGCCGATGCTCTAGCACTGAATACCCGAAGAAGCCAAGATGCTTCAAGAAATCGTGAGCCAAGCCAAATAGAAGAGAATACCGCCGTTTCTTAGCCGGACTTCGACGGAGACGGAAGGGTCTCCGCCAGCCAATCCAGAAATTTCTGCGTCACTTCGTTCCGATTAATGTCGTTGAGGCTTTCATGGCGGGTTTCTGCGAGGATCAGGCAGGTCACGCGCGTGAACCCCATGCGCTGCATGCGTGCCGCCAGTCTGGAGATGGCGGCTCCCTTGGCGGTAGCGGGATCTTCGCTGCCGCCGACCAGATGAAAGGGCAGGCTGCGCGGCATCTTGCTGAAGTTGCGATCATCCGCACCGCGCGCGGTCATGTGCACGAGATCGAGCCACAGCGATACGGTGGCGTCGAAGCCGCAGAGTGGATCGGCGACATAGGCCTCGACCTCCGCCGGATCGCGTGACAGCCAGTCGAACGGAGTGCGATGGCCGGGGATGGCGCGGCCCCAGGCGCGGAAGGTCAGTTTCGGCAACAGGCTGCTTGGAACATCCGACCCTTTCAGCATGCGCTCTATATAAAGAAGCGCCGCAGCGGCTTTGGCTTCAAGGCCGCCGTCAAAATTGGCATTCCAGATTGCAGCGGCATCCACCGTGTCGGCATGGTCGAGCACATAGTTCAGGGTAATCAGGCCGCCCATTGAGTGTCCAAACAGAACCACCGGCAAGCTGGGATGCTGTTGGTGAATGTGGCGGTTCAGTGCCAGAACATCGTTGATGGCCACATCATGGCCTTGCTTTTGTGAAAACATTCCTCTCGGCGCATGAGCGCCGATATTCATGCCATGGCCACGGTGGTCATGGGCATAGACGTGATAGCCAGCCTCTGCGAGCGCTTTGGCAAACCGGCCATAGCGCGCGGAATGTTCCGCAAGGCCGTGGCAGATTTGAACGACTGCCCGTGGCGCATCGGCAAGCGCGCTTCGAAACGGCAGTTGTGTCGCGTCGGACAGGGAGATGTGATGTATGGTTTCAAACGACATTTCGCCATCTGATTTTATGCCGCGCAAATAGTCAATTCCCCCGTTGAGCGCGGCATTAAAAGAGGCATGACAACGTTGTATGAGCGAATTTTAGGCAAAAGCGTTTTTTGTGCAAATTCTGCTTGAAATGCGTGAAAAGCTGGGCAAATCTACGCTCAACGGGGAAATACAGGGGCTTTGACGGACATAAAGGGCGTCATTTAGAGAAATCCAAGCCATCATTTGCAGGCCGTCCGATGAAAGGGAGGAAACTTTCGCGGACGGTGGCCAGAGGGGAAACCGGGTGACGGAAATATCCGCGCCCGGTTTCATTCTTTTAAGCTCAAATTTTCAAGCGCGTGCTTCTTCGGGCAATGCCTTGCCCGTCATTTATGTTTTACGCGATGGCGTTTGCGTCCGCTCTTTATTTGGCCTACATACGCGTCAGCAATTTCCGCGCGGTTCGGCTTCATTCGAACCCACCCGCGCTTTCCAACCCGTGGAGACGACGCGCTTTATGGCACGCCAATTCATTTATCATATGTCCGGCCTGAACAAGGCATACGGCGCCAAGAAGGTTATCGAAAACCTTCATCTGTCATTCTATCCAGACGCGAAGATCGGTATTCTCGGCCCCAACGGCGCCGGTAAGTCGACGATCCTCAAGATCATGGCCGGTCTCGACAAGGAATATACCGGCGAAGCGTGGCTCGCCGACGGTGCCACCTGTGGTTATCTCGCGCAGGAACCGCATCTCGACCCAGAAAAGACTGTGCTCGGCAACGTTATGGAAGGTGTGGCTGCGAAGACCGCCATTCTTGAGCGTTACAACGAGCTGATGATGAACTATTCTGATGAAACCGCCGACGAAGGTGCGGCGCTTCAAGACGTCATCGACAGCCAGAACCTCTGGGATCTGGAAAGTCAGGTTGAAATGGCGATGGAAGCGTTGCGCTGCCCGCCAGCCGATGCCGATGTCACCAAGCTTTCGGGCGGTGAGCGTCGCCGCGTTGCACTTTGCAAGCTGCTGCTTTCGAAGCCTGACCTGCTGCTGCTCGACGAACCAACCAACCACCTTGACGCTGAAACCACCGCTTGGCTGGAAAAGCATCTGCGCGAATATCAGGGCGCCGTCCTGCTCATCACGCACGATCGCTACTTCCTCGACAATGTGACCGGCTGGATTCTCGAACTCGACCGCGGTCGTGGCATTCCTTACGAAGGCAACTACTCGGCTTATCTCGAAGCCAAGGCCAAGCGTATGATTCAGGAAGGACGTGAAGAAGATTCGCGTCAGAAAGCTCTTGAACGCGAGCGCCAGTGGATCGCCGCAAGCCCCAAGGCACGTCAGGCGAAGTCGAAAGCCCGTATCAAGGCTTACGATCAGCTGGTTGAAGCTGCGGAAAACCAGCGTCCGGGCGATGCCCAGATTCTGATCCCGGCAGGCGAGCGTCTCGGCCAGGTGGTTATTGAAGCGGAAGGTCTGACCAAGTCGTTTGGCGACCGTATGCTCATTGAAAATCTGACCTTCAAGCTGCCTCCAGGCGGTATTGTTGGTGTTATCGGCCCGAACGGCGCCGGTAAGTCGACGCTGTTCAAGATGATCACCGGTCAGGAAAAGCCGGATTCGGGTTCGATCCGCATCGGCGATACCGTGCATCTTGGCTACGTCGATCAGAGCCGCGATCACCTCGACCCGAACAAGAATGTCTGGGAAGAAATCTCCGGCGGCAACGACATCATCAAGCTCGGCAAGTTTGAAATGAACTCGCGCGCTTATTGCGGCGCGTTCAACTTCAAGGGCGGCGATCAGCAGGCCAAGGTTGGCAATCTTTCCGGTGGTCAGCGCAACCGCGTGCATCTTGCCAAGATGCTCCAGGCAGGCGGCAACGTTCTGCTCCTCGACGAACCGACCAACGATCTTGATACGGAAACGCTGGCAGCGCTCGAAGATGCGCTCGAAAAATACGCTGGCTGCGCTGTTATCATCAGCCACGATCGCATGTTCCTCGATCGCCTGGCGACGCATATCCTCGCTTTCGAAGGCGACAGCCATGTTGAGTGGTTCGAAGGCAACTTCGAAGACTATGAGGCGGACAAGGTCCGTCGTCTCGGACCGGAAAGCGTCAACCCGAAGCGGGTGACGTATAAGCCGCTTACCCGATAATGACTTCCAAGGCCGGTGCATCGCACCGGCCTTTTCATTTGATGAAAGGAAAGACGATGAAAGACTGGTCCGCAAAACAGTATCTGAAGTTTGAAGATGAACGCAGCCGCCCGGCGCGCGATCTTCTGGCACAGATACCCCTGACAGCGCCGCGCAAGGTGGTGGATATCGGCTGTGGACCCGGCAATTCGACCGAGCTTCTCGTGGAGCGCTGGCCGGACGCGCAGATCTCGGGTTTCGATACGTCGCCCGATATGATCGACAAGGCGAAGGCCCGTCTGCCGGATGTTGAGTTCTTCATCAGCGATGCCGCCAGTTTCGAGCCGGATGCCGAAACGGACGTGTTGTTCTCCAACGCCGTCTTCCAGTGGTTGCCCGATCATATCGAGCAGTTGCAGCGGCTTTTGTCCTTGCTGCAACCCGGCGCATTTCTGGCGATCCAGATGCCAGATAATATGGGCGAGCAAACCCATGTCGGGATGCGCGATGTTGCCAAGACTGAGCCTTTTGCAGCCAAGATCGGCAAGACGGGCAGGGGGCCTTTGCCGCCCGTCGCCACCTATTACGATGCCTTGGTCGCCGACGCGGCGCGGATTGATATCTGGCACACGATCTACAATCATCCGCTCGCCAGTGACGATGCAATCGTGGAGTGGCTCAAGGGCACCGGCCTTCGACCATTCCTCGATCCGCTGGATGCCGACGAGCAGGCGGCCTATCTCGCAGCCTATAAGGAGCGTATCGCGCCGCATTATCCGACGACTCGCGACGGCAAGGTGCTGCTTCGATTCCCGCGTATCTTCATGGTTGTTCAGAAGCGATAATCATGCCGAAACCGGTCACTACACGGGGATGTGATTGATGCTCTCCGTGTCGATGGTCGGGTTGATCTAGAATTTTTCCAATTATTTCAAAGAACTGTGGTGGGCGGTGGCGGTTGAATTGCCATCGCCCGCTTTGCTATTGCTTATAAGTCAATAGATTGCATGCAAACGATTTTGCACCTATGGTCTGGTCGCATTCTGGACCTGCGCTAAATTAGCGAGCATCCTTATAACGTTGCGTCATCCAACATTATCGCTGTCGTTCGATGTGGGTAGCAGAATCCGCTTTTGGGAGTTTTTAACATGAGCAATGCAGGAACGCATGAGGATGCCAATGGCGAGGTCGAAGCGGCGCATGACGCCCACGATACGCGCCGTCGTGTCTATGCGATTGTGGCCAGTGCCTCGGGTAATCTGGTCGAATGGTATGATTTCTATGTTTATTCGTTTGGTGCGCTTTATTTCGCGTCACAGTTTTTC
Organism: Brucella sp. 22210; assembly: GCF_052045675.1. Lineage (NCBI taxonomy): Bacteria > Pseudomonadati > Pseudomonadota > Alphaproteobacteria > Hyphomicrobiales > Brucellaceae > Brucella > Brucella sp. 22210. Next base: position 209,847 of record NZ_JBQEPD010000002.1, on the reverse strand, counting down.
CCCGCTGAGGATCAGACCAGTCAGCTTTTGAACGCGGCTGCGATTTTCGCGGCAGGCTTTCTGATGCGTCCGATCGGCGGCTGGTTGTTTGGCCGTATCGCCGACAAGCTGGGCCGTCGCACATCGATGCTGATTTCTGTCACCATGATGTGTTTCGGCTCGTTTGCCATCGCTATTCTGCCGACTTATGCGTCGATTGGCGTGCTGGCTCCGGTGCTGTTGCTGATCGTGCGTCTGTTGCAGGGCCTTTCGGTCGGCGGCGAATATGGCACGACCGCGACCTATATGAGTGAAGTGGCGCTTGCAGGCCGTCGCGGCTTCTTCTCGTCGTTTCAGTATGTCACGCTGATCGGCGGCCAGCTTCTGGCCGTGCTGGTAATTGTGCTCCTCCAGTTCATGCTCACATCCGAGCAGCTTCATTCCTGGGGCTGGCGCATCCCGTTCGCAATCGGCGGTCTTGCGGCCATCGTGGCGCTCTTTCTGCGCCGCACGCTGCATGAAACCACCACAGAAGAAACCCGCAGCAGCAAGGCTGCCGGCAGCTTCGCCACCATCTGGAAGCATCACCGCAAGGCGTTTCTGGTTGTTGTCGGTTTCACGGCAGGCGGTTCGCTCGCCTTCTATACCTTCACCACCTATATGCAGAAATATCTGGTCAACACGGCCGGTATGAGCAAGGAAACCGCCAGTGAAACGATGACCTTCGTGCTGCTGGCCTATATGCTCATGCAGCCGCTGTTCGGCGCGCTGTCCGACAAGGTCGGTCGCAAGACCATGATGATCGGCTTCGGCGGTATTTCGATCCTCACGACGATCCCTTTGATGACGCTGATTGGCTCGGTGCAAAGCTCGACCATGGCCTTCATCTATATCGTGATCGCGCTGGCCGTGGTGAGCATGTACACCTCCATCAGCGGTATCGTGAAAGCCGAGCTTTTCCCGGCGGAAGTGCGCGCACTCGGCGTCGGTTTCTCCTACGCTATCGCCAATGCGATCTTTGGCGGCACGGCGGAATATGTCGCGCTGTGGTTCAAGCAGCAGGGCATGGAAAGCGGCTTCTTCTGGTACGTGACCATCATGATGGTCATCGTCTTCGCGGTCAGCATCTTCATGCCGAACCCGCGCAAGCACGGCTATCTGCAAGGACATGGGTCTGTCGATTAAACGGCCCTAAGCCTCTACGATCAAACGCCGCCTCCGGGCGGCGTTTTCACATCTCCACCGCTTCGTCGTCTTCCGGCGACAAAAGCCGTGTTGCACGCCATTCCGTCAGCTTTGAATTGATTGCGTCGAGCACGAAGAAGCGGGCGGAATCCTTGTCGTATCCGTCATCGCGCAGCGTGTCGTAATCGGTATGGGCATGGCGCACATGCGCCACGGCGGCAAGCCATACCGCTGTGGATGGCGGCAGTGTCTTCATATGCGGGGCGAGAGCCGCCGCTCTGATCGGCTCGGAATCTGAATAGGGAGCCGCCGGAAGCAGCAATGTGAGCGATTTGGCGATTGCCTTCTGACGCATAGTGCTCGCACGCATGGCGCTTTCCTTTTCTGCATTCGCTGTGAACGAATCCCCAGCTCGATTCATTCTGCCATGAAAAGCGCTTGCATAGGAATGCCTTTCCATATAAACATATCTTTATATGTTTTTAAGCGCAGCGTGGGTTGCGCACCCAACGGAAGAGCTGAAGATATGGCCGGTTTGCAATTGCAACTCGATCAGATGGTGGATGTGTTGAAGGCAGTGGCAGAGCCAAGCCGTCTGCGCATTCTGGCGCTTCTGGTGCGGGGTGACCTGACGGTTTCCGATCTGACGACCATTCTCGGCCAGTCGCAGCCGCGCGTGTCGCGCCATCTCAAGCTATTGGGCGAAGCCGATCTCATCGACCGCTATCAGGAAGGGGCATGGGCCTATTTCCGGCTGGCGGATAACGCAATCTGTGGTGATCTGGCGCGTGGCTTGCTGGCGCGTCTCGACCGTTCCGATGCGCTGGTCGAGCGCGATCTGGAGCGACTTTCACAGGTCAAGTCCAGCCGTCAGGAAAAGGCAGCGGCCTATTTCAGCGCCAATGCCGGTAGCTGGGGCGAAATCCGCAAGCTGCATGTTTCGGAGAATGCGGTTGAAACCGCACTCAAGAAAATCGTCGGCGAAAAGCCGTTTCAAGCCATGCTCGATGTCGGAACCGGCACCGGGCGCTTGCTGGAGCTGTTCGCGCCGCTTTATGCGCGCGGTCTTGGCATCGACATCAATCGCGATATGCTGGCTGTCGCCCGTGCCAATCTCGATCTTGCGGCCATCGGCAATGCGCAGGTGCGCCAGGGCGATGTTTATGCGCTGCCGGTCGAACGCGAGAGCTTCGATCTGGTGACGATCCATCAGGTGCTACACTTTCTGGACGATCCGCTTTCGGCGATCCGCGAAGGCGCGCGGGCGCTGCGCCCGAATGGTCGTTTGCTGATCGTCGATTTTGCGCCGCATACGCTCGAATTCCTGCGCGAAGACCATGCGCATTTGCGCCTTGGCTTCAGCGACGAGCAGATGCTGGGCTGGATGAAGGAAGCGGGCCTTGAGCCTGAAAAGACGCTGGAGCTGACCCCGAAGGGCGCAAGCGGCGATGAGGGACTGACCGTCAAGCTTTGGCTTGCACGCGATCCGCGTCTTCTCATTGCCGATCCGGCAACGAATGAATCAAGCATGACGGAGACAGTGTGATGGGTTTTTATGGTCTTTCCCGCCGACCGGATGTCGGCCAGACCACCCGGGTATCGTTCGAATTCTTTCCGCCTAAGTCGGAAGAGATGGAACAGCGCCTCTGGGAAACGGTCACACGGCTGGCGCCTTTGCAACCGGAATTCGTGTCCGTCACCTATGGTGCGGGCGGCTCGACGCGTGAGCGTACAATCCGCACCGTTGCGCGCATTCTGAAGGAAACCGATATCCAGCCTGCGGCGCATCTGACCTGTGTGGATGCAACGCGTGAGGAAGTCGACCGCGTAGTGCGCGAGTTCGCCGATCTCGGCGTCAACCGTTTCGTGGCCCTGCGCGGGGATCCGGCTGCGGGCATTGGCGAAAAATATGTGCCGACAACCGGCGGCTATCTGAATGGCGCTGATCTGGTCGGCGGCCTGCGCCAGATTTCGGATTTCGATATTTCGGTTTCGGCCTATCCGGAAAAGCACCCGGAAAGCCCCGATTTCGCGACCGATATCGACATGCTGAAGCGCAAGGTGGACGCTGGCGCAACGCGCGCCATCACGCAGTTCTTTTTCGAAAACGATCTTTATGAGCGTTATGTCGAGCGCGTGCGCCGGGCTGGGATTTATATCCCGATCGTTCCGGGCGTTTTGCCGGTGCATAATTTCAAGCAGGTCAAGAATTTCTGCGCTCGTTCCGCGACGCATATTCCCGCTTGGCTCGCAGAACGCTTCGACGGGCTGGAAAACGACCCGCAGACGCATCAGCTGGTGGCTGCGGCCATTGCCGCCGAACAGGTCATGGATCTGATCGAGCGCGGCGTGCAGGATTTCCATTTTTATACGATGAACCGCGCCGATCTGCCTTATGCGATCTGCCATATGATCGGCATTCGCCCGAAGACCGAAGCGGCCTTGGAGCCTGCATAAGATCCTTGCATGACCAAGAAAAAAGCCCGCCATTTCGGCGGGCTTTCTGTTTCTTGCGAGACCGGTCTATCCTCGAAACCTGTGTCGCCGTAATCGTCTGATGCGTCTGCTTTACGGTATGACGCCTGCTATCAACGCTGCAACAAATGCAAATGCTGCACAGATCATGAGGACATTCAAAGATCGTGTCAGTCCCATCGGTCTGTCTCCTTCATATGCGCCAGACAAGCGTCCGGCGCGCGCTGGTAGAGAGTGGAATCTAAGCGCAAAAAGCCGAGAACAAAAGAAGATTTCGTGCTGCAACTTGGCGTGATTGTGAAAAAAACCTTCTGTTTACCACCTAAGTTATTGAAATTTCTGACCTGAAAAATCTGTTCACATTTCATGAAAAAGACACAGAACTGACAGGATTTACGGGGTAATCGCCACAATTCCCACAGGCTGTTTGCAGCGATACCCCGCTTTTTCGTCAGCGGATCAGGGCGAGAAACGCCGACAGAGTCACCACGGAAATGACCGTCGAATAGAGAATGACATTGGAGGTGATGGCCGCCTCACGCCGATAATGTTCGGCGAGCATGAAAGGGCCGGTGCCCGTCGGCAAGGCAGCGAGAAGGGCGGCGCTTTCCGCCATGAGCGGCGGCAGTCCGAAGACATAGACCGCAAGCAGCCATGTGGCGAGCGGTTGGACGATCAGCTTGACCGAGACGAGGAAGGCAATGGCGTTGACGCTTTCGCGTTCGACCTTGCGCGACTGCGCGAGGAACAGGCCAAGCGCCACAAGCGCGCAAGGCGATGCTGCGCCTCCGAGCATTTTCAGAAAAGTTTCGGCAGGGGCGGGGATCGTCAGCCCGAGGAAGGAGAAGATCGCTCCAAGTGCTGGTGCAAACAGCAGTGGATTGCGAATGAGCGAGCGGACGACTTTCCAGACGAGATGAAACGGCTTTTTCTCGGTTTGCAGGCCGATTTCGATCAGCACGATCGCAAAGGCGAAAGTGACGCAAACGGTGATGATGATCGAGATGGTGGTTGCGGCCAGAACGCCGGAGCCGAAAGCGATCATCGACAGCGGAATGCCCATATAGCCCGTATTGGGATAGGCGGCATTGAGGCCGTCGAGTGCGGTATCGGCAAGCGGCAGCTTTCCGCGCAACCGCACCAGAAAGGGCAGGACGAAGGCGATGGCGCTGCTCAGCAGGAAGACGGCGATGAAGCCCGGCTGCCAGAGTTCGCTGCCATGCGTATTGGCCATGATGTCGAACAAAAGCGCAGGCAGCGCCAGATAGACCACGAAGCGGTTCAGCTCTGCAATGGCGTGTGGTCCCAGTATTTTCAGCTTGAACGCGCCCCATCCGGAAAAAATGAGCGCAAATACGGGCAGGACAACGAGCAGGGTAGTGAGCATGAAACAGGCATTCGTGGTGAGAGCAGAATAGGAAAAGGCGCGGGGATGATCCCGCGCCTTATGATGTGCTTAGAGCTTGTCCAGAAGCTCCTGGGTGGGCCAGGAATCGGCTGGCATGCCAAGCCGCATCTGTTCGGCGCGCACGGCATCGCGGGTCAGGAGACCGTAAACGCCGTCGATCTTCGCGCCCATATCATAGCCGCGTGCCTGAAGCTTCGTTTGCAGCTCCTTCATCTGCTCCTGCGTCAGACCCGGAATCGGATTGCCGGGATCGAATGCAGGCGCACCGGCAAGGCGCGTCGCAAAATAGGCGGCGGTCGTCGCGTAGACGATGGATTTGTTCCATTCGACGAAGACGTCGAAATTCGAATAGGACAGGAAGGCCGGGCCCTTGCGGCCAAGCGGCAGCAGCAGCGAGGCATCGCCGTCATCCGGTCCGAGTGGGCCATTCAGGCCGGTCACACCCTGCTCAGCCCACCAGGAATGCGGCTTGCGATTGGTGCGGATGGCTTCTTCCCAAGGCAGATCCTTGGTGATGCGCACTTCTTCTAGCCATGGTTGGCCGCGCTTCCAGCCGAGTTCGGAAATCATGCGACCGGCGGTCATCATGGCGTCGGGAACGCTGTTCTTCAGATCGACCTTGCCGTCGCCGTCACCATCGACGCCGCGCTCCAGATAATCCTTGGGCAGCAGCTGCATCATGCCGATTTCACCGGCCCAAGCACCGGTCGTGCTGGCATCGACAACGCCCGTGTCGAACAGCTTGAGCAGTGCGATCAGCTGCGGACGGAAGAGATCCGGACGGCGGCAGTCATAGGAAAGGGTGACGAGCGCGTTCAGCGTGTCGAAATCACCCTGAATCGCGCCGTAATCGGTTTCAAGGCCCCAGAAGGCGGCGAGAACCGGACCCGGCACGCCGTAGGTTTCTTCAACTTTCTTGAAGACATCGGCATGTTTGACCAGATTTTCCTGGCCTTTTTTCAGGCGCGCTTCCGAAATGAGGCGCTTGGAAAATTCGGTGAAGGTCAGATTGAAGACAGTCTGCTTGCGATCCCGGTCGAGCACCTTCTGCTCAAGCGATGCCTTGTGCAGCTCGCTGATGCCCTTTTCGCCGACACCGGCTTCACGCGCTTCCTTGGCCAGATTTTCGATCCACTGGCCAAGATCGGTTTCGCATTCGGGCTTGGGTGCGTTGACGGCAGTTTCGGTCGGAGCCGCAGGCGCCGGAGAGGTATTGGCAGTCTGTGCATTCGACACTGCGGTCGAAGCGAGCAGGGCGGCTGTCATGATGGAAGCAACAAACTTCATCGGTAACTCACACTCGTTTTGCAGGGAGCAACAGGTCCCTTCCAAGGATTGCTAAAGCTATTGCCCCAACAAGCCATGGAAATGAAGCAAAACTTGATGTGTGCGGTCAAACAGGCCCGTCTTAACGGGCCTTGTTGCTTTCCAGCCACTTTTTCCACGTGGCGGCGTCGCCCGCGAAGACATTGATGTCTGCATCGCCCTTGATGCCCGGAATGACGCCCGTGCCGGTATATTGCCAGAACGTCCACGGATGCGGGCCGTATTTCTCATCCGGATGACCGGCGACCGAGCGCAACCAGAATGGATAATCCGGTATCTGACGCAGATCATTGTCGTCGAAGAAATCGACGGTTGTGTAGATGATCGGGCGCTTGCCATAATGCTTTTCAAGCGCTGCAAGGAAGATACGCATTTCCTTGCGCACAACCGCCGCATTGGGCCGCAATTTGCAGGTTGGCGATTGCGGGTTCCATTCCATATCGAGAACCGGCGGCAGCGCGGAAGGATCGCGCGGCACATTCTGGATATACCAGCGGGCCTGTTCAATGGCCGGACGGCAGAAATAATAGAAATGATAGGCGCTGCGGGGAATGCCCGCCTCGCGTGTGCCATTCCAATGCTCGGTAAAACGGTCGTCCACACGGTCGCCGCCCTCGGTCGCCTTGATGAAGGCAAAGGAGATGCCGCTGGCGCGCACGGCGCTCCAGTCGGTGTTGACCTGGTATTTTGAAACGTCGGTGCCGTGGATCGGATAGTGCCACGGCGTCTTGCCGGTCCAGTCATGCGGATCGCGATCGCCGAAGCGTGGCGCCTTCACTGATCCCGATGGCGGCGGAATGCGGGCGACCGTGCCGTGCTTTTTCACATCAGAAAAATCGTAATCCACCGTCGTACAGGCTGAAAGCAGAACGGCGCCCATGCAGGAGGCAAAGCAGGTGCCAAGAAAATTGCGGCTGGCCAGACGGCTCATGAGACGTTTCATGCAGGGTTTCCGGTGTCGCGAATCAGTCCCTACAACGGTTACGCGATCCGCGACCGGTCGTCATCAGCCCAGTGCTGTTCTTGCTCCTAATTTTAAGCAGAAGCGCGAATAACGGCGATCCACGCAAAGCCGCGATAAAGCACGTGGCGTTCCACCGACAGGCCGCGCTCGGCTGCAAGCCGTTCACACACGGCGAACATGTCCTGACGCGGCGTCACATGGAACCAGTCGAGCCATGTATAGAGGCTACGTTTGAACCATCCGGGCAGGCGGCCTTGATCACCGAAATCGACGACATGCAGTTCGCCCTCCGGTCCGAGATGCCGGATGCTTTCGCGAATGACCGATTGCCATTGCGGGATCATCGAGATGGCATAGGAAATGAAGATGCGGTCGAAGCCGGTTTGACGGAAAAGCTGCTCGGGATCGAACTGCGCTGCATCTGCGAGCTCAAGCTCAGTACGGCTTTCGATCCCCGCACGTCTGGCGGCGCTGCGGGCCGTATCCAGCATTTCTGCTGAAATATCGATGCCGTAAAGTTTCGCATCGGGGTAGTGCTGCGCCGTTTTGACGAGGTTGCGACCGGTGCCGCAGCCGATTTCCAGAACGCTGCCGCCATCCGGCACATGGAGTGTCGCGATCATCTGGTCGCGACCCAGAAGGTAATATTTGCGGGTCGCATCATAGAAATGGCGCTGATGGCGGTAAACCTTGTCCATCAAACACGCATGGCTTGCACCCTGACCATTGCCTTGTGCGCTCGCACGGCTTCCTTCCGGGCTTTGCAGCATGTCAGGCGTCCTTCAGGACATAGAGGTGAAAGCCGCCATAGATCGACGAGCGGTCGCGGTCGTGCAAAGCGCGGGATTCTTCGGCGCGATATTCCCAGCGGTCGAGGATCTCCGGCTCAACGCGACCCGGCAGCAGGCTCGGTTCGGCGGCGGTACGGAAAATCACGCGAGCGCCCGGTGCGGCAGTGCGTGTGATTTCGGTCCAGACGGCATTCAGCTGGCTGTCGTTCATCCAGTCCTGCGCGTCGAGAAGGATATAGCGATCCACCGATGCAGCAGGCTTCGCAGCCAGAAAGTCGGTGTAATTGGCGTTCTGGACGGTCATGCGGTCGGCGCGGGCGCGCACCGTTTCGAAATTGGCGCGTGACAGATAAGGCGGCAGCGGGCCGGTTTCCTCATCGCCGCTATAGCCGCGCCCGAAAGCCTGCCAGGCGAAGTAGTTTTCCGTCAGCGGAAAGCCGCAAGCGAGTTTCTCGAGGCGGCTGCGCAGCACTTCGGCCATGTTGCCGTTTCCGGCGGTGGCGAGTGCGTCATATTGCTGGGGCGGGATGCCGAGGCCGAACAGTGAGGATTTACGCGCCGTCGCCCAGCGCACCATGCGCTTTTCGAACAGAGGCGCCAGCGCCGTATCGAAGAAGCTGCGCTGTTCTTCCATGGTGCGCGACTTGAGGATGTCGCGCGGGTCGATGCCGTAGAGGCGCGCCACGCGATGCCCCATGCCGATGAACACACCCAGCAGGCCGTGACGATAGAGGTCGCGCCAGAAGATCGAAATGCGCTGGCGACCGTTCCATTTGCGCTTTTCCCAGTAAGCGCGGCTTTCGGCATCGAGATGCGGACGCACGAAGCGCTTGTAGGCGGCAAGATTGGTCTTGTCGTCTGCCTTGCCGTAGAAGCGGTAGAAGGCGCTGTAATCGGGCAGGTTCTTGAGCGCCGCGAGTTTCAGCCGATTGAAGGCGACATGGGCCTCGTTGAGGTCCACGGCTTCGACGCGGGCCGGATCGGCGGTGAGATAGGACAAGGCGTTGCAGCCGCCGGACGCGATGGTGACGATGCGATGTCCGGGCTGAATGGCGAGTGCTGTCATGTCCACATCGGGGTCTTCCCAGATCTGCGGATAGACCAGCCCCTTGAAGAGCCAGGCGAACAATCTTTCCGAAAAGCCCGCGCGGGACAGCGCATGGTTCTGGGTTACTGCACGCTTCAGAATGGTACCGTCAGCTGATTGTTCGGCCATAAAATTCCCCTTTGGGACGAATCCCGCGCTTGGTTTCAAAAAGTTAAACACCGGGGCATGACAGGGGATTGACGGATTAATGACCGCTTTCTGACAGCGAAATGCGCGAGTAAGTGCCTGCAATCTTGGCGTTTTATTACGGACGGTAAGACTATTTGAGAGAACCTTTCCTCGTCGCTGCCGTTTTCTTCTGTGACGGTGGGTATCGACAGGACTTCTGTGCCTGATCCAACCGCAAAAGTGGTCGACCGGTAAGGAGCCGGCCGAACACGAAGAAAGCTACGAAGAGAGCAGAGGGGTGTTCTGCGCAAATTGCGCCATGCTCAACAGGGATAAGCTCGCAACGAGCAGACCCACGCTAGGAAGGAGAGACAATATGAAGAAGTTTCTGATTACGTCTGTTGCCGCCGTGTCGCTTCTGGGCCTTGCCGCCTGCAATGAGAAGAAGGATGACGGCGCCAGCAACGCTCCCGCACCGGCACCGGCTGCGCCTGCCGCACCTTCGAACAATGATACGACGACCACGCCCGCAACGCCGGCTCCGGCTACTCCGGGAACGGGTACAGGCGGTACAGGTAGCGCACCTGCTAATTAAGCTGGCTTGTTATTTAGCACCAAGCAAGTGCGGGCAAGTTGCAGCCGGTGAGCTGTCATAGTCCCGTATGATAAATGTCATACGAATGGCGGTCCGGGAAACTGGATCGCCATTTGTCCCAGAAGGATTTGCATTGAATGAATGATCCCGCGGCATTTTACGGGAAAGACGGCGCGCAAGCGATTTCCGTGTTTAAACGCAGGCTGTCTTCGGCTATGGCTTTGATCATGAACCGTAACACCTTGTTCTTCGTTGCCGCCATTGTTCTGGTTGCGCTTGCTGCTTGCGGCAAGGGCAATGACGAGAAGGCCGCTGCTCCGGCGCAGGACGGAGCTGCTGTTTCGCAGCCTGCCGCACCGGCGGAAGGGGCATCGGACAAAAAAGGTCCGGATCTCGTCAAGGCCTTGCGTGACAATGCCGGTGTGAATACGCCTGAGGAACAGGCCGCTGCCATTGAACGGGCGCGCACCAATGCCGTATCCGCCGCAAAAGCGGTCGGACAGAATGAAGAACAGGCTCAGGCAGCCGGGGAAGCGGCTGCCGCGACAGCGCAACGCTCTTTTACTGAACGCCAGAACGCGGTGCAATCAAACTGAACTGGATCAGCGCTTCGGTTTGATGATTGGAGCGTAATCAGCGCAATAATCTTTCGGTCCGGCGCATTTCTCATCACAGACCGGTGATAAGAGCATATAAATAATTGTTTTTTCGACTGCGCTTCATGCGGGCGGTTTTCAGCAGCGACGGAATTTTGTAGAACAGAACCATGTCGATTTGGGTTCGCATCGGTGAGTTTGTGGCGTCAGTGACGTCGAACGCCATTACAGGCGTTATCGAGGCTGTGCGCACCGTTTTTGAAGGCGATGCCGATACGCGCAGGCGGGTTGCGTTCTCCATTGCCATGATCGCCCTGTCCGCCAAAATGGCGAAAGCCGACGGTGTCGTGACGCAGGACGAGATACGGGCCTTTCAGGATATCTTCGCGGTGCCGCAGGAAGAAACTGCTCATGTGGCGCGGCTTTACGATCTCGCCAAGCAGGATGTGGCAGGCTTTGAAAGCTATGCCCGCCAACTGGCCGGCCTCTGTCAGGAAGGGCAGAGCGAGTGCCATCTTCTGGAAGATATTCTCGACGGGCTGTTTCATATCGCCAAGGCCGATGGCTATGTCCATGAGAAGGAAATGGCGTTTCTGACCGAGGTTGCAGGCATATTCGGGTTTGACGAGGTTGCCTTTGACCGCATCGCGATACGGCATGTGCAGCGCGGCGAGGGTGATCCTTACGCCATTCTCGGCCTCGAGCGCGGTGTCTCGTTCGACGATGCGCGCAGCCGCTATCGAACCCTGGTCAAGCAGCACCACCCCGACCGGCTGGTCGCGGAAGGTCTGCCGCTGGAATTCATCACTATTGCCAATGCGCGTCTTGCTGCCATAAACGCTGCCTGGGCAAGCATAGAAAAGCATTTGGAGGCTGCGTAATGCAGGAAACCAGCGGCGCAACCGACACGCAGGACAAGGTTCAGGATCAGGAATTGGCGGAACTGGCGCTGGAAGAGGCCGATTTTGCGGGCGCTGCGCTCGATCCGTCGCCGAATTTCGGTCCGCGTCGCGACGGCAAGACGCCCGTCTATCTGATCCTGCATTATACGGGGCTGGCGACCGCGCAGGAGGCTGTCGACATTCTCAAATCACCGGAGATGCAGGTCTCGGCACACTATCTCGTTCACGAGGACGGGCAGGTGGCACAGATGGTATCGGAAAAGGCCCGTGCCTGGCATGCAGGCAAGAGCTTCTGGAAGGGCGAGACCGACATCAATTCGGCTTCCATCGGCATTGAAATCGTCAATCCGGGCAATCTGGAAGACTATCCGCCGTTCAAGGACGAGCAGATTGAGGCGGTTATCGGCCTTTGCCGCGATATATGCGAGCGCTATGCCATCCTTCCGGAAAACGTGCTGGCGCATTCGGACATCGCACCGGCGCGCAAAACTGATCCGGGCCATAACTTTCCGTGGAAACGTCTTTACGAAGCAGGTATTGGCCACTTCATCGAACCGACGCCGATCCGCGGCGGACGCTTTCTGGCGCGGGGCGAGCAGGGGCAACCGGTGGAGGCCTTGCAGTCCATGCTGGCGCTCTATGGCTATGGAATTGAGATTACCGGTATCTTTGATGAAGCCACGGAAATCGTGGTTAAGGCATTTCAGCGTCACTTTCGGACACAAAATGTAGACGGTGTGGCCGATGTTTCTACCATAGATACCCTCTACAGACTGATTTTTTCCCGACAAAATGTTACCGCCTGAGCAAGCGGCGTTAACGGAACGATTTTCGCAATTTAATTAGAAATTCGTTCAAATTTTCAAAAATTTAGCCGAATCACTTTTTCGACCTTGCTTGCGCGGTGGGCTGTCTAAATGCGCCCGTTTGAATCAGTTTTGTTACAACCTGTAAGACGATTTTACTTTTGCAACCAATCTTCGGCTGCATTTCCCCGTCAGATCATCGATTAATCCCGGCGGAAATGGGCCTTGAGAGCCTATACCGAACGGGACCTGGATAAACGGGATCGTCTCCCCCCAAGACGGGCGCTCCCCCATAAGAAACGTTCCAAGACGGTAGGTTATGAAAGTAAAATTTGTTATTGTTAGCGCCCTTGTTGGCGCGATGAGTTCGTTTGGCCTGAATCTGGCGCTTAGCGCCCCTGCAAGTGAACCAACCAACCTCGCAGCTCTTCTCAAGGCGCGTCAGCAGAACAAAGTTGCTGAAGCCGATAAGGCAAAGACTTCGGTTAAAAGGGTGTCGGTCATCACCAACCGTGCCGCGCCTATGGGCAAGGGTTCCAAGTCTGGCGGTTCCAGCCGTTCGACCAAGGGCGGCGGCTATTCGCAGATCATCAATCGCTACGCTTCCACCTATGGCGTGTCGTCCTCGCTCGCTCATGCGGTCGTGCGCCACGAAAGCAATTTCCAGCCGAATGTGCGCGGCGCAGCAGGCGAAATCGGCCTGATGCAGATCAAGCTCTCGACGGCACGTGCCATGGGTTACTCCGGCTCGGCCAAGGGCCTTTATGAACCTGCCACGAACATTCAGTACGGCATGAAGTATCTTGCCATGGCACAGAAGCTCGGCGGCGGCAGCACCTGCGGCACGATCCTGAAATACAATGCCGGTCATGGCGCAACGCGCATGAACCCGATCTCTGCAAAATATTGCAGCTCGGTGAGGGCATATATGGCCGGGCTTTAAGCTTCGCTTTCGGAGTTCGCTCCAGAATTTACGTCGGCGGTTGCGTAGAGTTTCAAGCCGTTTGATGTGAACGAAAAGCCGGTAGCGGTTTTGCTACCGGCTTTTTTGTTGCTTTTTCGGACAGAAGCGAATTTATACGCGATGTCAGTCGGTCGGGCAGCCGCACTTGTCATATGCCGAAAGGCGGCAGGTGAGGAAAGTCCGGGCTCCATGGAAAGACGGTGCCGGGTAACGCCCGGCGGGGGCGACCCCAGGGATAGTGCCACAGAAAGTAAACCGCCTCGTCTTCCGTATCGTTGTTCAGACGCTTTGAGCGAAACGCAACGACAGGGATGACGAGGTAAGGGTGAAAGGGTGGGGTAAGAGCCCACCGCGTCTGCAGCAATGGAGACGGCACGGTAAACCCCACCGGGAGCAAGACCGAATAGGGACGGCGCGCCGGTTCGCAAGGACCGGCAATCGGTTTCCGGATCAGTCGTCCGGGTGGGTTGCAAGAGGCGGGTGGCGACATCCGTCCCAGATGAATGGCTGCCACGTCGGGCGAAAGCCCGGCCATACAGAACCCGGCTTACAGACCGGCTGACACTAATTCGAGATGAGAAAAAGCCCGGCTTTGAGCCGGGCTTTTCTTTGTGCGGCGCGGTTGCTTGGGAGGCGCTGCGCTGGTCCTTTATTTTAACGCGCATCTTTTCCGAAAACCGTTTCACACTTTTCGGGATGCGCTCCAGATGGATCAGATCGGGACACCGCTGAAGAAATCATAGATGAGCTTCAGGTTCAGCACGACAATGATGACGGCGGTGATGGCTGCCAGAAGGGTGACCCAGCGCGGGGCGACCAGCGATCCCATCTTCTTCTTTTCGGCGGTGAACATGACCAGCGGTATCACCGCGAAGGGCAATTGCAGGCTCAGCACCACCTGCGACAGGATCAGGAGTTCTGTCGTGCCCTGCGAACCGTACATGATTGTGACAACAGCGGCGGGAACAATGGCCACAAAGCGCGTGATGGCGCGGCGCAACCACGGTTTCAGCCGGATGCGGATAAAGCCTTCCATGACGATCTGGCCCGCCATGGTGGCGGTGATGGTCGAATTCAGGCCGCAGCACAGAAGCGCGATGGCGAAAAGCGTCGGCGCAAGCGATGATCCGAGCAGCGGGTTGAGCAAGGCATGGGCCTTGTCGAGATCTTCCACGCCGGTATTGCCGGTCGCGTTGAAGCTGGCTGCCGCGAGGATCAGGATCGACGCATTGACCAGCAGTGCGAAGGTCAGTGCGATGGTGGAATCGAGCGTCGAGTAGCGAATGGCCTCGCGCTTTTCAGCGGTGGTGTGCCCATAGTCACGCGTCTGCACGATGCCGGAATGCAGATAGAGATTATGTGGCATGACCGTCGCGCCGATAATGCCGAGCGCTATATAAAGCATGTCCGGGTTGCGGATGATCTCGACCGTTGGCGCAAATCCGAGAATGACCTCGTTCCATTTCGGCTGCGCCATCAGGATCTGAACCAGAAAGCAGAGCGCGATGACGGCCAGAAGCGTCATGATGAGCGCTTCGACGCGGCGGAAGCCCTTGTTTTGCAGATAGAGGACCAGAAGCACGTCGGCGGCGGTGATAATGACACCGATTTCGAGCGGAATGCCGAACAGAAGATTAAGGCCGATGGCCGTGCCGATAACTTCGGCAAGATCGGTGGCGCAGATTGCGAGTTCCGCCAGAAGCCATAGCGGCCAGGCGAGTAAGCGTGGATAGGCGTCGCGGCAGGCCTGCGCCAGATCGCGCCCGGTGGCGATTGCAAGCCGTGTGCACAGCGCCTGCAACAAAACAGCCATCAGATTGGACAGAAGCACGACCGACAGCAGCGCATAGCCGAAGCGGGAACCGCCAGCGAGCGAGGTCGCCCAATTGCCGGGGTCCATATAGCCGACGGCGACAAGATAACCGGGGCCGACAAAAGCCATGGCCCTGCGAAAGCGCGACCCGGAGCGGTTGACCGCCACGGAGCGATGAACATCGGACATAGAGGCTTCGCCACGATCCCGCCGCCAGCCTTCAAAGGTGACGTCGTGACCTTCGGACGGGCCCGCACCATGGGGTGTCATTATAAAGACCTTTATTACCAATATGCACTTGCAAACTATTTGCATTTAATAATGGCAGACGGGTGATGCGTCAATAGGCGTGTGGGCCGGAGTGGTAGGGCAGTGGGGGAATAGGGGAATAGGGGAATAGGGGAATAGGGGAATAGGGGAATAGGGTGGGAACTCGGAGCCTCTGAAAAAATCGCTTGCGCTGAACAAGCGCCCGCGATCCTCTTCCCTTACTCCCTTACTCCCTTACTCCCTTACTCCCTTACTCCCTTACTCCCTTACTCCCTTACTCCCTTACTCCCTTACTCCCTTACTCCCCTCAATATTCCTGTGCGCTGATGTAAAGGATAACGCTTCATTAAGCTTAATATCCGATAACTGACGAACGAATCCGCCTGATCGTCGCCATGACGGGAAAAGGCCGGAATCCACAGACAGAACACAGGATAGCGGGGGCAACTCCCGGGAAAGGAACGGAATGATGGCGAGCCTCGGCGGAGACAAATCTCAAGCCGAAGGGGCTGAAGTCCGTCACGTTCCGGTGTTGATTTCCGAGGTGATTGACGCTCTCAAGCCCCAGCCTGGCGAAGTTATCGTCGATGGCACCTTCGGGGCAGGCGGCTACACCCGTCGCATATTGGATGAGGGCGCCGAAGTGATCGCGATTGACCGCGATCCAACGGCAATCGAAGCCGGACGCGCCATGGAAAAGCAGTTTCCGGGGCGTCTGCATCTGGTGGAAAGCCGGTTTTCGGCGCTGGATTCAGCGGTAGCGCAAGTGAAGGGAGCAGGCAGCAAGGTGGATGGCGTTGTGCTCGATATCGGTGTTTCGTCGATGCAGATCGATGAAGCCGAGCGCGGCTTCTCCTTCCAGAAGGACGGACCGCTCGACATGCGCATGTCCAGCAAGGGCCCCAGTGCTGCCGATGTCGTCAATCGTCTGAAAATGGGCGATCTGGCGCGTATCTTCAATTTCCTCGGCGAGGAGCGTCATGCAGGGCGCATCGCACGGATGATCGAGAAGCGCCGCGAGGCGCAGCCTTTCAGCCGCACGCTTGATCTCGCCAATGCGATTGAATCGCTGGTCGGGCGCAACCCCAAAGTGCCAATTCATCCCGCGACACGCGTGTTTCAGGCGCTACGCATCTATGTGAATGACGAGCTGGGCGAACTGGCCCGTGCGCTTTTGGCAGCAGAACAGGTTTTGAAGCCCGGCGGACGGCTGGTGGTGGTGACATTCCATTCGCTCGAAGACCGCATGGTAAAGCGTTATTTCGCGGATCGCGCAGGCGGTAGCGCGGGTTCGCGACACATGCCCGAAACGCATGTGCGTCATCCGAGTTTTACGCCCGCCGTCAAAGGTGCCGTCGGGCCGACGGCGGAGGAAGAAGCCAGCAATCCACGTGCGCGCTCGGCGAAGTTGCGCGCCGGACTGCGGACTGTAAATCCGCCGCTTGAAGATGATCTTTCGCTGTTCGGGCTGCCCAAATTGCCTGAAACGCATGAACTGAGCCGGAGTTGAACGAGTGCTGCGTACTTTTGATCTCATCATGATTGCGGCGATGTTGGTGGCAGCAGCTGTCACCTACACCATCAAGTATGACGCCGAAAAACAGGTCGCGGTCATCGCCAAGCTGACGCGCCAGATCAATTCCGAGCGCGATACGATTACGCTGTTGCGGGCAGACTGGGCGCTGATGACGCAGCCGGGCCGCCTGCAAAGCCTGACCGGCGTCTATGAAAAAGAACTCAACCTGCAGCCGATCGTGGCCGAGCAG
This sequence comes from Brucella sp. 22210, assembly GCF_052045675.1. Lineage (NCBI taxonomy): Bacteria > Pseudomonadati > Pseudomonadota > Alphaproteobacteria > Hyphomicrobiales > Brucellaceae > Brucella > Brucella sp. 22210. Next base: position 192,791 of record NZ_JBQEPD010000002.1, on the reverse strand, counting down.
CTTATCCTGAGTGCTGCCGATATTCCGGAACGTCCGCTGGACGACATTCAGAAAATCATTTCCGGCACGGATGAACTGGTCGCAAGCGGCGTCCTCGAACAGGACAAGATCACCACCGGCAGCATCAAGAAGAAGAGCGGGGCAAAGCACTGATCATGCGGCTGAAACTCGGTCTCTCGAAGAAGAAGAACAAAAATGCGATGGACGGTCTGGAGCCGGTCGGCGATGAAAAGCTGGCTGGCAACATGGCTTTTGTCGGGTCCCGTAAAAAGCACGGTAATCGCGCTCGCAACCGTTTGTGGATGGCGATTGCCTGCTTCGTTGGCATTTATGGCGTGATTGGCGGCAAGCTCGTTTATTTCGGTATGATCGGCGGTGAGGATGAAGACGCTTCCGGCCCGGCGGTGCATCAGCTCGCCTCGCGTCCGGATATTCTGGATCGCAACGGTGAAATTCTCGCGACTGACATCAACACCGCTTCGCTTTATGCCGAACCGCGCAAGATCGTCGATCCGGATGAAACCATCGAAATGCTGTCTACGGTGCTGCCCGATCTGGATTGGGAAGCAACCTATAAGCGTCTCAAGAGCGGTGCAGGCTTCGTCTGGATCAAGCGCGGCCTGACGCCGAAGCAGCAGAGCCAGATCATGGCGCTCGGCGTGCCGGGCATCGGCTTCCGCACCGAAAAGCGCCGCTTCTATCCGGGCGGCCCGACCGCATCGCACATTCTCGGTCTGGTCAATGTCGATAACCAGGGCATTGCCGGTATGGAAAAATATATCGACAGCCAGGGTCTGACCGATCTTCGTCTTGCCGGTCTTGCGACCGGTCAGTCGCTTGAGCCGGTGCGCCTGTCCATCGATATTCGTGTGCAGCACATCATGCGCGACGTTCTGGTCAAGGCCATGGAACGCTATCGCGCCATTGCCGCCGGTGCCGTCGTTCTCAACATCAAGACCGGCGAAGTGATCGCCATGGCTTCGGTGCCGGATTTCGATCCGAACAACCCGGTTAATGCCCTCGACAAGGACCGCCTCAACCGCATGTCGGCGGGCACCTACGAAATGGGCTCGACCATCAAGACCTTCACCACGGCGATGGCGCTCGATTCCGGCAAGTTCACCTTGCAGTCGAAGCTCGATGCAACACGTCCGCTGGTGTTCGGTCGCCAGAGCATCCGCGACTTCCACGGCAAGGGCCGCTGGCTGACGCTGCCGGAAGTGTTCATCTTCTCGTCGAATATCGGCTCCGGTCGCGAAGCCGACGCCGTTGGTATCGAAGGCCATCGCGCCTTCCTCAAGAAGATGGGTCTTCTCGACCGCATGCAGACGGAACTGCCGGAAGTGGCGCGTCCGGTCGAGCCGCGCGTCTGGAAGAAGGTTCATTCGATGACCATCTCGTTTGGTCACGGTATGATGACGACCCCACTTCAGACGGCTGTGGGTGCGGCAGCACTTATGAATGGCGGCAAGCTGTTCAACCCGACCTTCCTGATGCGGTCTCAGGCTGAGACCGTTGCTCTGGGAGAGAAGCAGGTCGTTCATCCACAAGTTTCTGCTGATATGCGTTATCTCTACCGCCTCAATGCCACCGCTCCGGGCGGTTCGGGCAAGCGCGCAGCGGTTCCGGGCTATCGCGTCGGCGGAAAGACGGGTACGGCTGAAAAGGTAGTTCACGGTCGCTATTCGAAGGATTCGCGCTTTAACGCCTTCCTTGCCTCATTCCCGATCGAAGATCCGGCCTATGTCGTGCTGACCATCATCGATGAGCCGAAGCCGGAACAGGGCAAATTCGGCGCGACCGCGGGCTTCAATGCTGCGCCGATGGTCTATGAAATCATCAGCCGCTCGGCATCCTTCCTGGGCGTCAAGCCTGACTTCGAACTGGATGCACAACCGGCAACTGTTAGCAATATGAGTGGCGGGCCTGATTTAAAACAGGAATTGCCGCCAGCAATGGTTTCCAACGAATACGACTGATTCGTGCAGCATAGCTTGGGTACGCAACGAAATTTGGATTTGATTGCCATGAAACTGAAGGAAATCGCTCTTTTTACGGAACTGGCCTCCGGCACCGACGGTGAGGTGGAAATCACGGGCGTGACCTCGGATTCCCGCAAGGTCGAACGCGGTTTCCTCTTCGCTGCGCTGAAAGGCGTGAAGGCGGATGGCGCGGCATTTGCTGCGGATGCAATCAAGCGCGGTGCGGCCGCCGTGATCGCGGCCAAGGATGCAACCATCGACAATGCGAGCGTTCCGGTTCTGCATGTGGACGATCCGCGTCACGCGCTGGCAACAGCTGCGGCACAGTTCTATGGCAAGCAGCCGGAGATCATGGTTGCCGTCACGGGCACCAGTGGCAAAACTTCCGTTGCTTCCTTCACGCGTCAGATCTGGGCTTATGCAGGTTTTCCCGCTGCCAATATCGGCACGACGGGCGTGTTTTCGCCGACTCGCAGTGACTACAATTCGCTGACGACACCCGATCCGGTGGAGCTACAGCGCGTTCTGGCTGAACTGGCCGACGAGGGCGTGACGCACGCCGCGATGGAAGCCTCGTCGCACGGGCTTGATCAGCGTCGTCTTGATGGTGTGAAACTGTCTGCTGGCGCCTTCACCAATCTCGGTCGCGATCACATGGATTATCATGCGACCATCGAAGAATATCTTGGCGCGAAGATGCGCCTGTTCGATACGCTGCTGCCGAAGGGCGCGCCTGCGATCATCTTCTCCGACGATCATTTCTCGCAGCAGGCTATCGATGCCGCGACGGCTGCCGGTTGTGACGTGAAGACCGTTGGCCGCAAGGGCAATTTCATCAATCTGAAGCGCGTTGAGCATGAGCGTTTCCGCCAGCATGTCGAAGTGCGCATTGGCGACGAAATCTTTGAAATCGAGCTGCCGCTGGCCGGTGATTTCCAGGTAGCGAACGCACTGGTCGCTGCTGGTCTCGCCATGGTTACGGGCGTGCCTGCTGCCGCTGCCATGCGCGCACTGGAACGCCTGAAGGGCGCGCCGGGTCGTCTCGATCTGGTAGGGGCAACGGAAGATGGCGCACCGGCCTATGTGGATTATGCGCACAAGCCGGAAGCGCTTGAAAATGTTCTGACTTCGGTTCGCCCATTTACCACGGGTCGCGTGATCGTCGTGTTTGGCTGTGGCGGTGATCGTGACAAGGGCAAGCGCCCGATCATGGGTGAAATCGCCTCGCGCCTTGCCGATGTGGTGATCGTCACTGACGACAATCCACGTTCGGAGGTTCCGGCGCAGATTCGCTCGGAAATCATGGCTGCGGCGACTGGCGCGACTGAAATCGGCGATCGTCGCGAAGCGATCTTCACGGCGGTGTCCATGATGATGCCGGGCGACACGCTGGTGGTTGCGGGCAAGGGACATGAGGAAGGCCAGATTGTCGGCAGCATCACCCTGCCATTCTCCGATCATGCGGAAGTCGCAGCCGCGCTGGCCGCCCGTCTTGAGGAGCGTCAGGGATGAAAGACTGGCTGTGGTCATCGGCTGATATGGTTGACGCCATGGGAGGCAGGCCTTTCGGCAAGCTCCCTAAAGGCATCACCGGCATTTCCATCGACAGCCGCACGCTGAAACACGGCGAGGCGTTTTTCGCGATCAAGGGCGACCTTTTCGACGGCCACGACTTTGCTACGGCTGCAATGGCGGCAGGTGCGGGGCTTCTGGTGGTGGCCGAGCATCGTCTGCCTGCATTCGGCAATCTCAAAGTGCCGATGATCGTCGTGGAAGATGTGCTTGAAGCACTGATCAAGCTGGGCATCGCATCGCGTGCGCGTTCAAAGGCGCAGATCATCGCGGTGACGGGTTCTGTCGGCAAGACGACGACCAAGGAAGCGCTGCGTCATGTTCTGTCCGGCGTCGGCAAGGTTCATGCCTCGGTCGCATCCTTCAACAATCATTGGGGCGTGCCGCTGACGCTCGCGCGCATGCCAGCCGATACCGATTACGGCGTGTTCGAAATCGGCATGAACCATCATGACGAAATTCGTCCGCTGGTGAAGATGGTGCGCCCGCATGTGGCTCTGATCACGCTGATTGCACCTGCCCATCTTGGTCATTTCGCCAATCTGGAGGAAATCGCGGTCGCCAAGGCCGAGATTTTCGAAGGTATTGTTCCCGGCGGTTATGCCCTGTTGAACCGTGACGACAAGCGTTTCAAGCAGCTGGAAGAACTGGCGGAGAAAGCTGGCGTCGAACATATTTCGACCTTTGGCGAGAATGTCCGCGCCGAGTATCGCCTGCGCGAAGTCAAACTGCACCCGACATGCTCCTGCATGACGGTGAAGATTGGCAATCACGAAGCTGTCGTGAAGGTCAGCATACCGGGCCGTCACATTGTACAGAACATGCTGGCGGTTCTTGGCGCTTGCGACCTCGTCGGTGCTGATCTCGCCAAGGTGACCATGGCCATGGCGACCCTTTCGGCAGAAGGCGGGCGCGGTGCGCAGCATGTGCTGCAACATCCCGATGGCGGCGCGTTTACGCTGATCGACGAAAGCTACAATGCCAATCCGACATCCATGCGTGCGGCGCTGGCACTGCTCCAGTCGTCCAAGCCGGAGGGTCCGAAAGGACGACGTATCGCCGTTCTCGGCGACATGCTTGAACTTGGTCGCCAGTCCGGAAAGCTGCATGCCGACCTCGCACGGCCCATCGTGGATGCCGAAGTGAGTTCACTTTTTATCGGCGGCCCTGAAATGTCAGTGCTTAAAAACGCCTTGCCGGTTGAAATTCACACCGAATACAGGCAGAGCACCGAAGAATTACTGCCGCTGGTGATAAAGGCGGTCCGTCCTGGCGATGTCATTATGGTGAAATCGTCCAAGGGAATCGGCTTCTCCAAAATCGTCAAGGCTTTCACTAACCAGTTTCCGCCGGTCGAGCCGGCGGAATAGGCGATGGTCGAGGGAATTTTCTCCACATGCTGATGCTTCTCACCTTCTTCGCAGAACACATGACACCGCTCAACGTGTTCCGCTACATCACCTTCCGCACCGGCGGCGCAATGATTACGTCGGCGCTGATCGTGTTCCTGTTCGGTCCGGCGATCATCAACTCGTTGCGTGTCCGTCAGGGGAAGGGGCAGCCGATCCGCGCGGACGGCCCGCAGACCCATTTCAAGAAAGCCGGTACGCCCACCATGGGCGGTCTGATGATCATGACCGGCATTCTCATTTCGTGCATGCTGTGGGCCAATCTCGCCAGCGTCTATGTCTGGGTTGTGCTGCTGGTCACAGTGGGTTTCGGCGCCATCGGCTTCTATGACGATTATCTGAAAGTGACGAAGCAGTCCGACAAGGGCTTTTCCGGCAAGGCGCGTCTGGGCATCGAGTTCCTGATCGCAGCGATTGCCGCCTTCGTTATCATGCGCGCAGGGCAGGAGCCTTTCTCCTCCTCGCTGACCTTTCCATTCGCCAAGCAGTTCGTCATCAATCTGAGCTGGTTCTTCATTCCGTTCGCCGCCTTCGTGATGGTCGGCGCGGGCAATGCCGTGAACCTGACGGACGGTCTCGACGGTCTGGCGATCGTGCCGGTCATGGTTGCCGCTGCTTCCTTCGGCTTCATCGCCTATCTTTCCGGTAATGCGATCTTCGCGGATTATCTGCAAATCCATTTCGTACCGGGCACGGGTGAACTCGCCGTGGTGCTGGGCGCGGTGATTGGCGCGGGCCTTGGCTTCCTTTGGTTCAATGCGCCGCCTGCCGCTATCTTCATGGGCGACACGGGTTCGCTGGCGCTGGGCGGCATGCTCGGCACCGTGGCCGTTGCGACCAAGCATGAAATCGTGCTCGCCATCATCGGCGGTCTGTTCGTGATGGAAGCGCTTTCGGTGATCATTCAGGTTGGCTCGTTCAAGCTGACCGGCAAGCGCGTCTTCCTGATGGCGCCAATCCACCACCATTTTGAAAAGAAGGGCTGGACCGAGAGCCAGGTCGTGATCCGTTTCTGGATCATCGCCATCATTCTCGCGATGATCGGCCTTTCCACCCTCAAGCTCAGATAACCACAAGACCAGTATCGACAGGCAAGAAGAATGATCCCGATCACCGCCCTTAAAGACAAGACCGTCGCCCTCTTCGGATTGGGCGGGTCGGGCATTGCCACGGCCAAGGCCATCGTGGCCGGGGGGGCGAAGATCATTGCCTGGGACGATAATCCCGACAGTGTGGCCCGCGCACAAGGCGCAGGCATTGCAACGGGCGATCTGAGGCAGGCGGACTGGTCACAGTTCGCTGCTTTCGTGCTTTCGCCCGGTGTTCCGCTGACCCATCCGAAGCCTCATTGGACGGTCGATCTTGCCCGTGCTGCAGGCGTCGAGATCATTGGCGATGTGGAGCTGTTCGTGCGCGAGCGCAATCATATCGCACCTGATTGCCCGTTCATCGCCATTACCGGCACCAACGGCAAATCGACCACCACGGCGCTGATCGCCCATATCATCAAGGCGTCCGGTCGCGACATGCAGCTCGGCGGCAATATCGGTACGGCAATCCTGACGCTGGAGCCGCCAGCGGCAAACCGCTTCTATGTGGTTGAATGCTCGTCCTACCAGATCGATCTGGCGCCTTCGCTGAACCCGACCGCCGGAATTCTGCTGAACTTGACGCCGGATCACCTCGACCGTCACGGCACGATGGAAAACTATGCGGCCATCAAGGCGCGGCTGGTTGCGGCCAGCGGCACGGCGATTATTGGCGTTGACGATCTTTACTGCACGGCGATTGCCGAAAATCTTGCGGCGAACGGCGTCAATGTCGCGCGGATTTCGAAGGAAAAGCACCTCGATAACGACTATTTTGCCGATGCCTCGACCCTGATGCGTGCTAAAGCTGGCAAGGTTGAGGAACTGGCCTCGCTGGCCGGGATCGGTTCGCTGCGCGGCGCGCATAATGCGCAGAATGCGCTTGCAGCTGTGGCGGCCTGCCTTGCGGTTGGCCTGTCGCTCGATGAAATTCGTGCTGGACTGAAAAGCTTTCCGGGTCTGGCGCACCGCATGGAGCAGGTGGCGCGGCGCGGCAAAGTGCTGTTCGTCAACGACTCCAAGGCGACCAATGCCGATGCGACCGCTCCGGCGCTCTCGTCCTTTCCGAATAACATCTACTGGATCGCTGGCGGTGTGCCGAAAGCGGGCGGTATCGAGTCTCTCGGCGGGTTCTTCCCGCGCATTGCAAAAGCCTATCTGATTGGCGAGGCGGCGGCGCAGTTCGCCGCGACGCTCGGCGACAGCGTGCCGTTCGAGATTTCGGATACGCTGGCCGTGGCCGTAGACCATGCCGCGCGCGATGCGGGCAATGATGCAGCCCCGGAACCGGTGGTGCTGCTCTCGCCAGCCTGCGCCAGCTTCGATCAATTTCAGAATTTTGAAAAACGCGGCGATGCCTTCCGCAGCGCCGTATTGGCACTTCCCGGTATTATGCCAATAGGAGGAGAAAGCTGATGGTAAGCCGTGTCGATCGCGGTCCTGTCGCCAACTGGTGGTGGACAATAGACCGCTTCTTTCTCGTAGCCTGTCTGGCCTTGATGGGGCTTGGCATTCTGCTGTCCTTTGCGGCAAGCCCGGCTGTGGCGTCGCGCATTGGCCTCGATAGTTTCCATTTCGTCGAACGTCAGATCGTTTTCATGATCCCGGCGGTCATCGTCATGGTGGGCGTGTCGTTCTTTTCACCGCGGCAGATCCGGCGTTTCGCGCTGATCCTGCTTGCCGTTTCCATGGTGCTGATGGTTGCGGCTCTTTTCTTCGGTATCGAAGTCAAGGGTGCGCGCCGCTGGGTCAATCTGGCCGGTATTTCCATTCAGCCGTCCGAGTTCATGAAGCCTGCCTTCGTGGTGGTGTGCGCATGGCTTTTCTCCGAGCGCGAACGCGGCGGCGACATGCCGGGCTATTTCCTTGCCATGATGCTGTTTTGTGCGGTTGCTGGTCTGCTGGTATTGCAGCCCGATCTTGGCCAGACCATGCTGACCACCGGCACATGGGGCGCGATGTTCTTCCTCGCTGGCCTGCCAATGTTCTGGATTCTGGTTCTTGGCGGTCTAGCCATTTGCGGCGGCTTCAGTGCCTATTTCGTGTTCGACCACGTGGCCGGTCGTATCAACCGCTTCATGACGGGCGAGGGTGATACGTTCCAGGTCGATGCCGGGCGTGAAGCCATTCTGCGTGGCGGCTGGTTCGGGCAGGGCCCCGGCGAAGGCACGGTCAAGCGCATCATTCCCGATAGCCACACCGACTTCATCTTCTCCGTGGCTGCGGAAGAATATGGCATCATCCTGTGCATGATCATCATGTTCCTGTTTGCCTTCATCGTGGTGCGCGGGCTTTCCATCGCGCTCAAGGAACGCGATGCGTTTACGCGTCTTGCCGTGTCGGGCATCGTGATCCTGTTCGGCTTCCAGTCGATCATCAACATGGCGGTGAACCTGCACCTGATGCCTGCTAAGGGCATGACGCTGCCGTTCATTTCTTATGGTGGCTCGTCTCTGGTGGCGATTGCCATCACCATGGGCATCCTGCTGGCGCTCACCCGTCGCCGTCCGGAAGCGCGCATGACGCATACGGTCGGGCACATGGGTTCAAGTCGAGGCGAGCGCATTCCTGCGCTGTGAGGGGCTGATGGGTAAAGGTGTTATCGTATTGGCCGCCGGGGGAACGGGCGGCCATCTTTTTCCGGCGGAAGCGCTGGCGCATGAGCTGAAATCACGTGGCTGGGACGTGCATCTGGCGACAGACGCGCGTGCGCAGCGTTTTGCGGGCGCCTTCTCGGAAGACCATGTGCATGTGATCCGTTCCGCGACCATTGCGGGCCGCAATCCCTTTGCGCTTCTCAAGACATTCTGGTCGCTGTGGCAGGGCAACCTCGATTCACGTAAACTGTTCCGCCGCCTGAAACCGCAGCTCGTTGCCGGTTTCGGAGGCTATCCGACCTTGCCGCCGCTTTATGCCGCGAGCAACATGCATATTCCAACGCTGGTGCATGAACAAAACGCCGTCATGGGCCGCGCCAACAAAGGGCTTGCGGGACGCGTCAAGGCTATTGCAGGCGGCTTTCTGCCTGAAACAGGTGGTGCTTTTTCCGAGAAGACCGTGACGACCGGCAATCCGGTGCGCCCGCCCGTACTCGCGGCAGCTGCCACGCCTTACAAGCCCGCAAAGCCCGATGAGCGTTTCCGTCTTTTGGTTTTCGGCGGTAGTCAGGGTGCGCAGTTCTTTTCGAATGCGATACCGGCTGCGGTCGCTCTTCTGCCGGAAAAGGAACGGGCGCGGCTCCTGATCACCCAGCAGGCGCGCAAGGAAGACGAAGCTTCGGTGCGCGAGGCTTACAAGGCGCTTGGCATTCCAGCCGATGTGGCTCCCTTCTTCAACGATATGCCCGCACGGATGGCGGATGCGCATTTCGTAATCTCGCGCTCGGGCGCATCGACCGTTTCGGAAATCACCCTGATCGGTCGTCCGGCCATTCTGGTGCCGTTTCCCCATGCGCTCGATCACGATCAGGCGGCCAATGCTGCTGCACTCGCCAGCGCTGGCGGCGGCGAGGTTGTGCGACAGGCGGATCTTTCCCCCGAACGCCTTGCGCAAATCCTGCAATCGGCGATGAATGAGCCGGAAAGGCTCGAAAATCAGGCAAAAGCCGCAAAAAGCGTCGGTAAGCCAGATGCTGCGCGGTTGCTTGCCGATCTGGCAGAGGCTATTGCAGCAGGAAAATCTGTCCAGGAATTTAAAAAAGGAACTCGGTCATGAAAATGCCGCTGAACATCGGGCTCGTCCATTTCATTGGAATTGGCGGCATCGGCATGAGTGGCATCGCCGAGGTGCTGCATAATCTCGGATACAAGGTCCAGGGCTCGGATCAGTCGGACAGCGCCAATGTGCAGCGTCTGCGCGAGAAGGGCATCGAGGTCTTTGTCGGCCACAAGGCGGAAAACCTTGGCGACGCGGAAGTCATCGTTGTTTCTACGGCTATCAAGAAGACCAATCCCGAGCTGGCCGCTGCACGCGAAAAGCTGCTGCCCATCGTGCGCCGCGCCGAAATGCTGGCCGAGCTGATGCGCTTCCGTCGTGCGGTCGCCATTGGCGGTACGCATGGCAAGACGACCACCACGTCGATGGTGGCGGCGTTGCTTGATGCAGGGCATCTCGATCCGACCGTTATCAATGGCGGCATCATCAACGCCTATGGCACCAATGCCCGCATGGGTGACGGCGACTGGATGGTGGTTGAAGCCGACGAAAGCGACGGCACCTTCCTCAAGCTGCCCGCCGATATTGCGGTTGTAACCAATATCGATCCGGAACATCTCGACCATTACGGCAATTTCGACAATGTGCGCGCTGCTTTCGCGCAGTTCGTGGAGAATGTGCCGTTCTATGGCTTTGGCGTCATGTGCCTCGATCATCCGGAAGTGCAGGCGCTTGTCAGCCGTATCGAAGACCGCCGCATCATCACCTATGGTCAGAACCCGCAGGCGGAAGTGCGCTTTGTCAATCAGCGCATGGAAGGCGCGGCGAACCTGTTCGACGTCGTCATCCGTTCGCGCAAGGGCGAGACGGTCGAAATCAAGGATCTGCGTCTGCCGATGCCCGGCCAGCACAACGTTTCCAACGCTACGGCTGCCATCGCTGTCGCGCATGAACTGGGCATATCCGCCGACGATATCCGTCGCGGCCTCGGTTCATTCGGTGGCGTGAAGCGCCGCTTCACCCATACGGGCTCTTGGAACGGCGTCGAAATCTTTGACGATTACGGTCACCATCCGGTGGAAATCCGCGCCGTGCTGAAAGCCGCACGCGAAGCCACAAGCCAGGCAGGCGGTCGCGTGATCGCCATTGTGCAGCCGCATCGCTATACGCGACTGCACAGCCTGTTCGACGAATTTGCTGCATGCTTCAACGATGCTGACACCGTCATCGTTACGCCGGTCTATACGGCTGGTGAAGACCCTATCGAAGGCGTGAACTCCGAAACGCTCGTCAGCCGCATCAAGACGGCAGGCCATCGCGATGCGCGTTATGCCAGCGGACCGGAAGCTTTGGCTCCTCTCGTAGCCTCCATCGCGCAGCCGGGCGATTTTGTGGTCTGCCTCGGTGCGGGCAACATTACGCAATGGGCTTATGCGCTGCCCAAGGAACTCGCCGAACAGGGTAAGAAGTAATGGACTATCACCCGATGGAAAGTGGCGAGACGCTTCTCAAGAAGCTCGACGGCAAGCTGTCGGGCCTGCGCGGGCGTCTAACGCCCGATACGGGCATGGACAAGATCACCTGGTTTCGTGCCGGTGGTCCTGCACAGGTTCTGTTCCAGCCTGCCGATGAGGAAGACCTGTCGAATTTCCTGAAGGCGGTGCCGGAAGAAATACCGATCCTCGTGGTCGGTATCGGTTCCAATCTGCTCGTCCGCGATGGCGGCGTACCCGGCTTTGTTGTCAGGCTCTCCGCAAAGGGCTTTGGCGAGGTGGAACGGGTCTCCGAAACGCAGCTCAGGGCAGGCACAGCGACGCCAGACAAGCGCGTGGCTGCGGCGGCGCTTGAGGCGGGACTTGCGGGCTTCCATTTCTACCATGGCATTCCCGGCGGCATTGGCGGGGCGTTGCGCATGAATGCGGGCGCCAATGGCGTGGAAACACGCGAGCGCGTTGTGGAAGTTCGGGCGCTTGACCGCAAGGGCGAGCTGCATGTGCTTTCCAATGCCGATATGGGCTATGCCTATCGCCATTCTTCGGCATCGCCGGAGCTGATATTCACCTCGGCGCTGTTCGAGGGCGTTCCGGGTGACCGCGAGGATATTCAACGCGCCATGGACGAGGTGCAGCATCATCGTGAGACGGTGCAGCCTGTGCGCGAAAAGACCGGCGGTTCAACTTTCAAGAACCCTGAAGGCACATCTGCCTGGAAGGAAATCGACAAGGCTGGCTGTCGTGGATTGCGCGTCGGCGGTGCCCAGATGTCGGAGATGCACTGCAATTTTATGATCAATACCGGCACCGCGACCGGGCATGATCTGGAGACTTTGGGCGAGACAGTTCGCGCAAAAGTTTTCGAGAACTCGGGGATTCGCCTCCACTGGGAGATCAAGCGTCTCGGTTTGTTCCGCGACGGCGAGCGCGTAGAAGAGTTTCTCGGCAAAGTTTAATAAAAAAATTGCCCGGATTTTCTGCCTGAAATTCCGGGCTTTTTTGTCTTCGCAAGCGACGCGTAAGGTTCGTCCCTTTTGATAGGGTCTTGTCACGGAATCAATCCTCTGATTCTTTATGGTTAACCACACAGTGATTTGATTCGGCAGGATTTTCCTGCCGTGGGTGTCTGCGGCCTGCGCCGCTGGACCGTTCGGACTCTGTTCTTGATTCACCGCGCAGGGGATTGCGCAGAGGGGATGCTTAACATGACGGGAAAACACGTCGCCGTTTTGATGGGTGGGTTCTCCTCCGAGCGTCCTGTCAGCCTGTCGTCTGGCGCGGCATGTTCAAAGACCCTCGAAGAGTGCGGCTACCGTGTGACCCGCATCGATGTGGATCGCAATGTCGCAAGTGTTCTCGCCGAGCTGAAGCCTGATGTCGCCTTCAATGCGCTGCATGGTCCGTTCGGTGAAGATGGCGCCATTCAGGGTATCCTCGAATATCTCCAGATTCCCTACACGCATTCCGGCGTTCTCGCTTCGGCGCTCGCCATGGATAAGGATCGCGCCAAGAAGGTTGCTGCGGCTGCTGGTGTGGCTGTGGCCCCGTCGCGCCTGATGAACCGTTTCGACATCGGTTCCGAGCATCCGATGGAGCCGCCTTATGTCGTCAAGCCGGTGCGTGAAGGCTCCAGCTTCGGCGTCGTGATCGTCAAGGAAGACCAGACCCATCCGCCGCAAATCATCGGCTCTGCCGACTGGAAATATGGCGACGAAGTTCTGGTCGAAAGCTACATCGCCGGGCGCGAACTGACCTGCGCCGTGATGGGTGATCGTGCCATGGACGTCTGCGAGATCGTTCCGGTCGGTCATCAGTTCTACGATTATGATTCAAAATATGTCGCAGGCGCATCAACTCACGTGTGTCCGGCAAAAATTTTACCAAATATTTACCAAAAAATACAAACAATGGCCCTTACGGCGCATCGGGCAATCGGGTGTCGGGGCGTAAGCCGGTCGGACTTCCGTTTCGATGATCGTTTTTCAGAAGAAGGCGAAGTTATCTGGTTGGAAGTTAACACCCAACCGGGAATGACCCCCACATCGCTCGTGCCTGATATCGCCAAAGCGGCTGGTATCTCTTTCGGTGAATTGTTGAGTTGGATGGTGGAGGACGCGTCTTGTTTGCGTTGAACGGCAAAAATGATGGATATAGGCGCTCGGGCGCGATGCGAGACGCATCGGCGATGAATGTCGCATTCGTCCTGCCACGCTTTCTGCGCAAGCCGTTTCGCTTTGCCGCCCGTCTGTTTCAGGGCAATGTCAGCATTCCGCGCCATGCAGGCACCATCGGCATGCTGGGCTTCCTCGGCGCTACCGGCCTTTATGGCATGGTCATCGGCAATCATTCTCAGGAGGTGGTGAAGGCCACCGCCTCGACGCTCGGTTTCGCTATCGAGGATGTCAAGGTTGTCGGCAATCACGAGACCTCCGATATCGATATTCTGGGTCAGCTTAACCTTGATGGTGAGACGTCGCTGGTGGGCTTGAGCGCTGAAGAAGCGCGCGCCTCCATCGCGCAGTTGCCGTGGGTTGAAAGCGCCGAAGTGCGCAAGGTTTATCCGGGCACTGTTCAGGTTGCGCTGCATGAGCGTCAGGCTTTCGCCATCTGGCAGAACGACAAGGAACTGTCGCTGATCGATGCCGAAGGCGACACCATCGTGCCTTTCCGCGCCGGTCGCTACAACACGCTGCCGCTCGTCGTCGGTGACGGCGCCCAGAAGGTCGTCAAGGGCTTTGTCGACGAGGTCGCGAACTATCCGGCGCTGGCTGGCAAGGTTCGCGCCTATATCCGCGTCGCGGACCGTCGCTGGGACCTGCTGCTGGACAACGGCGTACGCGTCATGCTTCCGGCGGAAGACCCGCTGAAGGCTCTGGCGCAGATCCAGAAGCTCGATGAGGAAAAGCATCTTCTGACCCGCGATATCATGGCGGTCGATCTCCGCCTGGATGATCGCATCACCGTTCAGCTGACGGCAAGCGGTATGGAACAGCGCCAGAAGTTCCTGGCGGAGCGTAAGAAAGAATTGGCCCGCACGGGGAAGCGCGTATGAGTATTCTGGGCGGTAAGGGATCATCTCAAGGCGGAACTGCAGGGCGCAAGGTGCGCCTGCTCACGGTTCTGGATGTTGGCTCAAGCAAGGTGTCCTGCGTCATCGCAAGGCTGCGTCCGCATGAAGGCGGCGCGCTTCTGCCAGGTCGCACGCACCGCATGGAAGTGCTCGGCATCGGCCATCAGCGTTCGCGTGGTGTGAAGTCCGGCGTGATCATCGATCTCGATGCCGCCGAACAGTCCATCCGTCTCGCAGTGGATGCCGCAGAACGCATGGCCGGTCTGACCGTCGACAGCCTGATCGTGAATATTTCGGCTGGTCGCCTTAAGAGCGAAAGCTTCACCGCGAGCGTCAATCTCGGCGGTCATGAGGTCGAGCAGACCGATATTCGCCGTGTTCTTGCAGCTGGCGCGAAGCAGGCTCTGGCCGCAGAACGTCACCTCGTTCACTCGCTGCCTATCGGCTATACGCTCGATGGCGAGCGTGGCGTGCGCGACCCGCAGGGTATGCTGGGCGATAGTCTTGGCGTCGATATGCACGTGCTGACGGCTGACGCGGCTCCGTTGCGCAATCTCGAGCTTTGCATCAATCGCTGCCATCTGTCGGTCGAGGCCATCGTCGCAACGCCTTATGCAAGCGGTCTGTCGGCTCTGGTTGGCGATGAAGCCGAAATGGGTGCAGCCTGCATTGATATGGGCGGCGGCACGACGACGATTTCCGTCTTCTCCGAAGGCAAATTCATTCACGCCGATGCGGTTGCCATCGGCGGCAATCACGTCACGATGGACGTGGCGCGCGGTTTCTCCACTCGTATGGAAGACGCCGAACGCCTGAAGGTCATGTACGGCTCGGCGCTGTCCAGCGCTGCCGATGACCGCGATCTCATTTCCGTCTCGCCGATTGGCGATGACGAGCGTGATGTACCCAATCAGTATCCGCGGTCGGTTTTGACGCGGATTATCCGTGCAAGAGTGGAAGAAACGCTGGAACTGGTTCGCGACAGGCTGAACCAGTCCGGCCTCGGACACATTGTCGGCAAGCGTGTGGTTTTGACCGGCGGCGCAAGCCAATTGCCGGGAATGCCCGAAGCAGCCAGACGAATCCTTGCAAGAAATGTACGAATCGGGCGTCCTCTAGGAATAGCGGGATTGCCTGAGGCGGCTAAGGGGGCAGCTTTTGCCGCGACCGTCGGACTTCTGATCTACCCGCAGGTGGCCGGGATAGAAGAGCGGTCGGTAAAAGCAGCTTCCTCCGGTCTCATGACCGGTACGGGTGGGCGCATTCAACGTGTCAGCCAATGGCTGAGGGAGAGTTTCTGAGTAACCGATCTTTGAGTGAACAGTCGAATTTTCCGGGACGTGACCATCTGGGTAACAACCAATCAGCACCGCAGCGGCGAAAAGCGGTGACGGGCTTTAAGAGGAACAAGGACCAATGACTATCAATCTGCAAAAGCCGGACATCACCGAGCTGAAGCCCCGCATCACCGTATTCGGTGTCGGCGGTGGCGGCGGCAATGCAGTCAACAACATGATCAATGCCGGTCTGCGCGGCGTGGATTTCGTTGTGGCCAACACCGACGCGCAGGCTTTGACCATGTCGAAGTCCGACCGGATCATTCAGCTCGGCGCTGCCGTGACGGAAGGTCTGGGCGCAGGTTCCCAGCCCGAAGTCGGTCGTGCCGCTGCTGAAGAATGTATCGACGAAATCGTCGATCACCTCAATGGCACGCATATGTGCTTCGTCACCGCAGGTATGGGCGGCGGCACCGGCACCGGTGCAGCTCCGGTCGTAGCCCGCGCAGCACGTGAACGCGGTATCCTGACCGTCGGCGTCGTGACCAAGCCTTTCCATTTCGAAGGCGCGCGTCGCATGAAGACGGCCGACCTCGGCATCGAAGAACTGCAGAAGAACGTCGATACGCTTATCGTCATTCCGAACCAGAACCTCTTCCGCATCGCCAACGACAAGACCACCTTCGCCGACGCTTTCGCGATGGCTGATCAGGTGCTCTATTCGGGCGTTGCCTGCATCACCGACCTGATGGTCAAGGAAGGCCTCATCAACCTCGACTTTGCTGACGTTCGCTCGGTCATGCGCGAAATGGGCAAGGCGATGATGGGCACCGGCGAAGCTTCCGGCGAAGGCCGTGCAATGGCTGCTGCCGAAGCTGCGATTGCCAACCCGCTGCTCGACGAAACCTCGATGCGCGGCGCAAAGGGCCTGCTGATCTCGATCACTGGTGGTCGCGACATGACCCTGTTCGAAGTCGACGAAGCTGCAACGCGTATCCGTGAAGAAGTCGATCCGGAAGCAAACATCATCCTCGGCGCAACCTTCGACGAAGGTCTCGAAGGCGTCATTCGCGTATCCGTGGTTGCTACCGGCATCGACAAGCAGATCGGAGATGCGGCGCCTGCGCCGCTGGAATTTCGCCAGCCAGTAAAGCAGCCGACCTCGCAGGCCAAGCCTATGGCACCGCACGGCGCTCTGCGTCCTCCGGTCGTTGAGCAGCCGCGTCAGGTTGACCCGATTGCTCAGGCAATCCAGTCTGCCGAAGTCGATATGCCGATTGCAGCTGCGCCAGCCGCACCTGCTGCTTCCGCAGAGCCTGATTTCCGTCCGCAGAGCCGCATTTTCCAGGCTCCTGCACCGGAAGCTTTCGAACGTGCACCGGTCGCTCGCGCACCGATGCCGCAGGCTCAGGCCACTCAGCCACAGGCTTACCAGCAGCCGCAGCAGATGCATGCAGAACCGGCACCACGCCCGGCTCCACGTATGCCAGCTGTTTCGGACTTCCCGCCGGTTGCACAGGCTGAAATCGCCGCCCGTCGCGCTCCGCAGCAGCCACAGCCTGCCCAGGAAGAGCCACGTGGCCCGATGAGCCTTCTCAAGCGTCTGACCCATGGTCTGTCGCGCCGTGAAGAAGAGCAGCCTGCAGCACGTCTGGAGCCAGCACAGCATCGTGAACCTGGCATGCGTCCGGCTGAACGCCGCCCGATGCAGCAGGATGGCTCGATCTACGCCCCGCGCCGTGGCCAGCTTGACGATCAGGGCCGCCCGCAGCCGCGTGCAGCTTCTGAAGACGACCAGCTCGAAATTCCGGCCTTCCTGCGCCGCCAGTCGAACTGATCGAACGCTGATGTAAAATCCCAAAAAGCCCGCCTGAAACAGGCGGGCTTTTTGCTTTTGAGGGCAAATACTGGAATAAAACGCGGTTTATGGTAATAGAGCGTAAGAAAGCGTGATTTTGTCACGACGAGCCGGCTCACTATTTTAAGCGTGGTCGGTCGTATCGGGGCTCACACGGGGTTGTGATTCTTTTTGTCTTCCCTGCCGCTAATTTTGCCATATCTAACGGATTAATCGCGTTTGCGAATTAGATTGTGCGATTGCGGGAGCAGGGTACGCCAGCGAGCAAGTGCGGCCTGTTTACGCCTTACGCGTATATTCTGGATTATGAATAGATTGGAACAGCCTTGAGCGCTTATCAGAAGACAATTGGTCGTGCGGTGACCCTCTCCGGTGTAGGCGTACACGGCGGTGCTCCGGCGTCGGCCACATTTATTCCTGCCGATGCGGATACGGGCATCGTCTTCCAGCGTTCGGACCTGAAGGGCAGCGCACGCGAGATCCGCGCGCATGTTTCGGAAATTGGCGCAACGGACCTCTGCACATCGCTTGGGCCGAAAGAAGCGAAGATCGATACGGTCGAGCATCTGATGGCCGCTGTGGCTGCACTCGGCATCGACAATCTGATCGTCGAGGTTGATGGCCCGGAAGTGCCTATTCTCGATGGCACCTCGGCGCGCTTCATTGAAGCGCTTGACGAGGCAGGCATCGTCACGCAGCAGGCCAAGCGTCGTTTTATCCGTATTCTCAAGACAGTTCGTGTGGAAGCTGGCGGTTCCTGGGGGGAATTCCGCCCGTTCTCTGGCACGCGTTTTGAAGTCGAGATCGATTTTGAATGCCCACTGATCGGACGCCAGAAATTTGCGAACGACATGGACGAGGCGGTTTTCCGCAAGGAAATTGCCACTGCACGCACCTTTGGCTTCATGAAGGACGTGGAGCGTCTTTGGGCCTCCGGTCATGCGCTGGGTTCTTCGCTCGACAATTCGCTGGTTATCGGCGACGACAATTCGGTCATCAATCCGGGTGGTCTGCGCTTCAAGGATGAGTTCGTGCGTCACAAGACGCTGGATGCCGTGGGTGATCTGGCGCTTGCCGGTCTGCCGTTCATCGGCTGCTTCCGCTCCTATCGTAGCGGTCACCGCTTGAATGCAGAAACGGTCAAGGCGCTTCTTGCAGACAAGAGCGCGTTCGATATCGTTGAAGCATCCGGCGTACGCCGCAATGCCAAGAGCTCGGATTTCGTTGCGGTGAAGCCGAATATCGCTGCACCCTGGGCTCTTTAAGCCTTCGCCACTTAGTCCACAATAATTTGGATGATCCCGGAGCACGGCCTTAATTGAGCCGTGTTCGCCGGTTCACCATCACGATGCGAGTCGGTTGTCGTTTTGCGGCGGGCCGATGAGGGGACCAATCTTCTCGGTTCACACGTTGCGACGGAGCCGTCCGGACAGTGTTTCGGCCAAAATCTGGCGATTGAAGAGCTAGACGATTGCGCCTGCATGTGGTTTATGGACGGCCAAAACAGCCTTGGCACTGTTTAATCTTTGCCAATGTTGAATGATTTGGATGGATGAAGCACGGTTGCGATGCTACAAGCGCGCACGTTGCTTCAAACAGGAATGACGCTGCCAGAAGGCCGGAGACCGCATGACGAGTTTCAAATTCACGGGTGTGACGAAAACCGCGCTGTTGACTGGCGCTATCGCCGTTCTTATCCCGCTCGCCGGTTGTGCCAGCAAGAACGACGATATCGATCTCACCAAGTATGTTGAGACGATCGATCCTGCCGACAAGCTCTACAATGAAGGTCTGGCCAATCTGGATGCGGGTCGTCTCGACGAAGCCTCCAAGAAATTCGCTGCCATCGACCGTCAGCATCCCTATACGGAATGGGCACGTAAGGCGCTTGTGATGGCTGCCTTCACCAACTACCGCAAGGGTAACTATGAAGAAGCGATCAGCATGGCGAAGCGTTACAACACGCTTTACCCGACATCGCCCGAATCGGCTTACGCCTATTACATCATCGGTCTTTCCTATTTCCGTCAGATTCCGGACGTGACGCGCGATCAGGCTGCCAGCCGCCGCGCCATTGCCGCGATGCAGGAAGTGGTCGATCGCTTCCCGGATTCGGAATATACCGACGACGCGAAAGCCAAGATCCGCTTCGCCCGCGACCAGCTCGCTGGCAAGGAAATGCAGGTCGGTCGTTACTATCTGGAACGCAAGGAATATCTGGCAGCCATCAAGCGTTTCCGCGGCGTGGTCGAGGAATATTCCAACACCCGTCAGGTCGAAGAAGCTCTGGCGCGTCTGGTCGAAGCCTATTATGCGCTTGGCCTGACCTCGGAAGCCCAGATGGCCGCTTCGGTTCTCGGCAAGAACTTCCCGGATAGCCAGTGGTACAAGGACAGCTACAAGCTGCTGCAGAGCGGTGGTCTTGAGCCACGCGAAAACGGTGGTTCATGGCTGGCCAAGGCTTCGTCGCTCATCACGGGCGGCGGTTCATAAACAGTTTGAGCCCGACATGCTGTCGCACCTCTCGATCCGCGATATTGTCCTGATTGAAAGGCTCGACATCGAGTTCAAGACCGGCTTGTCCGTGCTGACGGGCGAGACCGGCGCCGGTAAATCCATTCTGCTTGATTCGCTGTCGCTGGCGCTGGGTGCGCGTGGCGACGCTTCGCTGGTTCGCCATGGTGCGGACCAGGGGCAGGTGACGGCGGTATTCGATGTGCCGGGTGGTCATCCGGCCCGGCTTTTCCTTCGCGAAAATGGTTTTGATGATGACGGCGACGTCATCCTGCGTCGTCTCCAGATGGGCGATGGGCGCACGCGCGTTTTCATCAACGATCAGGCGGCAAGCGTTGCACTGTTGCGCGATCTCGGCCGCAGGCTGGTGGAAATTCACGGGCAGCACGATGACCGCGCGCTGATCGATACCGACCTTCACCGCACATTGCTGGATGCTTTCGGTGGTCTCGACGCCGAGACAGTCGTGGTGCGCGAACGACATAAGGCGTGGCGCGATGCGGAAACCGCATTGTCGCGTCACCGTGCTCGCGTGGAAGCGGCTGAGCGCGAGGGCGATTATCTGCGCTCCTCCGTTGAAGAACTGACCAAGCTCGATCCGCAGCCCGGCGAGGAAGATGAACTCGCCGAACGCCGTGCGGTGATGATGAAATCCGAAAAGATCGCCGGTGATGTGAATGAAGCGGGCGAACTTCTGTCGGGCAATGGTTCTCCGGTGCCGACGCTGGCAAGCCTCGTGCGCCGTCTGGAACGTAAAATCCCGGAAGCGCCGCATCTGCTTGAGCCAGTCTGCAAAGCCATTGATGAAGCACTGAACAGTCTGGCTATTGCGCAGGATGGCATCGACCACGCCATGCGGGAGATCGATTTCGATCCGCGTGTGCTGGAGCAGGTGGAAGAACGCCTGTTCGCGCTGCGTGCGGCTGCGCGCAAATATTCGGTCGCGGTAGAAGGCTTGCCTGCTCTGCGCGACAAGATGGATGCCGACCTTGCAGAGCTGGATGCAGGTGCTGAAAAGCTGGTGCAGCTTGAAGCGCAAGCAACCGAGACACGCGCCGCTTATGACGCGGCGTCGGCGGGGCTTTCCGCCCGACGCAAGGATACGGCGGAGCATCTCAAAGCGGCCGTTATGGCTGAGCTTCCGGCGCTCAAGCTGGAACGTGCCGAATTCCTCGTCGAGATGATCACGGACCCGCAAGCGCGTGCTGCCGAAGGCATCGACACGGTGGAATATTGGGTCCGCACGAATCCGGGCACGCGCGCCGGTCCGATGATGAAGGTTGCTTCCGGTGGCGAGCTGTCGCGTTTTCTTCTGGCGCTGAAAGTGGCGCTGGCGGATCGCGGTTCTGCGCCGACGCTGGTTTTCGACGAAATCGATACGGGTGTGGGCGGCGCTGTGGCGGATGCCATCGGCCAGCGTCTGGCGCGGCTGTCGTCGCGGGTGCAGGTGCTGTCTGTAACCCATGCGCCGCAGGTGGCGGCCCGTGCCTCGACGCATTTCCTCATCGCCAAGTCTGCGACCAACGAAGATCGCATGTCGACCTCGATCCGGTCTATCGGCGTGGATGAGCGGCAGGAAGAAATCGCCCGTATGCTTGCCGGCGCCAGCATCACCGATGAGGCGCGCGCGGCAGCAGAACGTTTGCTGGCGGAAAACAGCGCTCTGGCCTCCTGACAGCTATCTGACAGTATCCTCTGTTCGTAAAGTCTGGCGGCTGTAGGCTAAATGACATTTCTTGGATATGTTTCTGCTCGATTCAGATAGCCAGGATGCTTGCCGCATATGTCCGAAATTCTCGTTGAAAAACTGACCGACCTTGAAGCTGCTGCCGAACTGGAGCGACTGGCGCGTGAGATTGCTCATCACGATGAGCTTTACCATGCCCATGATAGGCCGGAGATTTCGGATGCGGATTATGATGCCCTCAAGCGGCGCAACGAGGCCATAGAGGCGCGTTTCCCGAAACTGGTGCGCGATGACAGTCCTTCGCGCCGCGTGGGCGCAGCACCCCTGCTGGCGACTTTTGCACCTATCGTTCATGCGCGGCCCATGCTGTCGCTGGACAACGCCTTTTCCGACGAGGACGTGCGCGATTTCGTCGGCAGCGTCTATCGCTTTCTGGGGCAATTGCCGGACAATTCCATTGCCTTTACCGCCGAGCCGAAGATCGACGGTCTGTCCATGTCGATCCGCTATGAAAATGGTGTGCTGGTTAGCAGCGCAACGCGTGGTGATGGCACGACAGGCGAAAATGTAACCGCCAATATCCGCACCATCGGCGAGATTCCGCACAGGCTTCCGGCTGGTGCGCCATCGGTGGTCGAAGTGCGCGGCGAGGTCTATATGGCCAAGAGCGACTTTCTGGCGCTCAACGTCCAGATGGAAGCGGATGGCAAGCAGACCTATGTGAACCCGCGCAACACAGCGGCTGGTTCGCTGCGCCAGCTTGACGCCAAGGTGACGGCAAGCCGCAAGCTTCGTTTCTTCGCTTATGCCTGGGGCGAAATGTCGGATATGCCTGCCGACACCCAGCTTGGCATGGTCGAGGCGTTCCGCGCCTGGGGTTTCCCCGTCAATCCGCTGATGAAGCGCCTTTCGAGTGTCGATGAACTGATCGCCCATTACCGGGCCATCGGTCTGGAGCGTCCCAATCTCGATTACGACATTGACGGCGTGGTCTATAAGGTTGATCGGCTCGATCTTCAGACACGGCTCGGTTTCCGCTCGCGCAGCCCGCGCTGGGCGATTGCGCACAAATTCCCGGCGGAACAAGCAACCACTATTCTGCGCGGCATCGATATTCAGGTCGGACGCACCGGCGCAATGACGCCCGTGGCGCGTCTGGAGCCGATCACCGTCGGCGGCGTGGTGGTGACCAATGCCACGCTGCATAATGAGGATTATATCAAGGGCATCGGCCAGAAGGGCGAGCCTATCCGCGAAGGGCGCGACATTCGCATTGGCGATACAGTGATTGTGCAGCGCGCTGGCGATGTCATTCCGCAGATCGTCGATGTGGTGCTGGAAAAGCGCCCGGCGGATGCGGTGCCGTTTCCTTTCCCGCATCAATGCCCGGTTTGCGGCAGCCATGCAGTGCGCGAGGAGGGCGAAGCCGTCTATCGTTGCACGGGCGGGCTGACATGCGCTGCGCAGGCTGTCGAGCGTATTCGCCATTTTGTGTCGCGCAACGCTTTCGACATTGAAGGTCTGGGCGAGAAGCAGGTCGAATTCTTCTTCCATGCCGACGATGAAAGTCTGCAAATCAAATCGCCTGCCGATATTTTCACGCTGCAAAAGCGACAGGCCGCATCGCCCCTGAAAAAGCTCGAAAACATTGAGGGTTTTGGCGCGACGTCGGTCAAGAAGCTCTATGACGCTATCAATGACCGGCGCCAAATTGCACTAAGCCGCTTCCTGTTTGGCCTTGGTATCCGTCATGTCGGCGAAGTCAACGCCAAGCGTTTTGCGCGGGCTTATCTGTCTTACGCTGCTTTCGAAAAGGCGGCGCTGGAAGCCGTGCCACCAAAGGGCGGGGATCGTACCGACAAGGGCAATGAAGCCTGGCAGGATATGCTTGCCGTTGAAGGCATCGGCTCTATCGTCGCGGAGGCGGTGGTTGATTTCTACGGCGAGCCGCATAATCGCGAAGTGCTGGCCGCACTTCTGGCGGAAGTGACCCCGCTGGACGAAGCGGCCCGTGTCGCCACCGGTTCGCCGGTGGAAGGCAAGACGGTGGTGTTTACCGGCAGTCTGGAACGTATGTCCCGCGATGAGGCCAAGGCCATGGCGGAGCGCTATGGTGCGAAGACGGCGGGTTCCGTCTCCAAGAAAACCGATCTGGTAGTGGCTGGTCCGGGTGCAGGCTCGAAGCTCGCGAAAGCCGCTGAGCTTGGCATCGAAGTCATTGATGAAGACGCATGGTTCACGCTCGTCGGGGAGGAATGATCGAATGGCGCCATTCAAGGGTTTTGGTGACAAGGCTATTCCTTTTCTGAAGGCGCTCGATTTCCACCAGAACCGGGAATGGTTTGTGGAAAACAAGGATCTGTTTGAAGAGCACCTGAAAGAGCCGCTTGGCGATCTGATTGAAGAACTGAGCACGCGCTTTGAAAAAGCGGGGCTGGGCTTCAAGGGCGACCGCGTGAAGTCGCAGTTTCGTATCAAGCGCGATACACGCTTCTCGAAAGACAAGGCGCCCTATAACCGGCACCTGTCGGCGCTGCTTTCACGCTCCGGCACGAAATGGGACGAAAGCGGCTGTTTTTATGTCTGCATCGGGCTTCCGGGTGTACGCGATTGCTATGCCGGGGTTGCCTGGTGGGGACCGAAACCGAAGCTCCTGCTGGCCATCCGTAAAACGATTGCGGAGAAGCCGGATGAGTATCGCGCCGTGGTGGCAAAGCTGAAGAAGAATGGTTTGCAGATCAGCGATAGTGACCGGCTGAAGCGCACGCCGCGCGGCTTTGAAAACGTGACCGAACAGGATCTGGTCGAAGCCATTCGCAATCGTCATTTCGCGGTGCGGATGGAAATCGATCCGGAGAGCATCACGCAGGCAGCGCTGGCGGACCGGCTGGTCGATTTTGTCGAGCGCTCGCGCCCTCTGGTCGACTGGATCAGAAAGATTGAAGGTACGCTACCTCCAGATCAACCGGATTGATCGCCGTATCAATAATCTGCATGAGTGATGCCTAAATGTTGCGTGCGTCAGATAAACTGACCGCAGCGTCTCTATTTGTATGATTTTTGCCGGGAACCTATTCCAACGCGTCATGGAATTGCCTAATGACTCCTCGTCTGGAGGAGGGGATTCCGTGGACCAGGGTTTCAGGCCGGCTAAGGCCTCTGCGAGCAGTGAGTTTCTGCACGGCGCGAAACGCGGCGTGCCAATTGTGCTGGCGGGCACACCTTTCGGGGTGCTGTTCGGCGCTGTTGCGCTCGATCACGGCCTTTCGGTCGGTGAAGCGGTGTTCATGAGCGCAACGCTCTATGCCGGTGCCAGCCAGATGGTTGGCCTTGATATGTTTGGGCAGAATATTGCTCCCTGGATGATCGTTCTCTCCATCTTTGCGGTCAATTTCCGCAATGTGCTCTATTCGGCGACGGTGGGGCGGCGCATCCGTCACTTCTCATTCTTGCAGAAGGCAGTGGCCTTTTTCGTGCTGGTTGATCCGCAATATGCGGAGGTCGAGATTCGCAGCGAGGCAGGCAAGAAGATCACCTTCTCCTGGTATATGGGGCTGGGGCTGATGACCTATGTCTGCTGGATACTGGAAACCTGGGTTGGCGCCATGTTTGGCGACCTGATTTCCAATCCTTATGCGATTGGCGTCGATTTCCTGCTGCCGATCTACTTCCTCGGCATGGTGATGAGTTTTCGTCATCGCAAGCATTGGTGGCCGGTGGTTGTCGTCAGCGCGATCTCGGCCATTGCCGCCTATAAATTCGTCGGTTCGCCCTGGCATGTGACGCTTGGCGCGGCTGGCGGCGTAGTGCTCGCAGCCATTCTTGCCAAGCCGCAGAATGTGAAGGCGTGACACCCATGGACACCACAACCTGGATCATCATTGTCGCCGCGTTCTTCACCTATCTGACCCGTATTGGCGGGCATCTGGTACTGTCGCGCTTTGAACGGTTGCATTTTCGTGTGGAGGCGGCGCTGAATGCCGTGCCTGCAGCGGTGCTGACGGCGATTGTCGCCGCACCTGCATCGGATCATGGTTGGCGGGAGCTGCTCGTGCTCGTCGTTTGTGTCATCCTGTCCTTGCGGGTCAGCATGCTAACGATGTTTTTTGCAGGCGCAGCGCTGTTGATCGCGCTGCGCCATTTCTTTCCAATTTGAACTTATAGTGGTGCAGTCGCCGTTTCGAGCCACTTGCGTTCGGCATCCTTCAGATGGCCGGACAGCTTTGCACGCACGCTGGCGTGGTAATTGTTGAGCCAGTCCAGCTCTTCTTGCGTCAGCAGCGACTTGTCGATCAGACGACGGTCGATCGGGCAGAAGGTCAGCGTCTCGAAGCCCATCATTGGAATGTCGCCACCTTCCGGCACTTCCGGTTCGGTGACGATGATGAGATTTTCGATGCGGATGCCAAACGAGCCCGGCTTGTAATAGCCCGGTTCGTTGGACAGGATCATGCCCGGCAGCAGTTCTTGCGAACCCGTCTTGGCAATCCGCTGCGGTCCTTCATGCACCGAGAGATAAGCGCCGACGCCATGGCCGGTGCCATGGGCATAATCGAAGCCGTTTTTCCAAAGCGCGATACGCGCGAGCACATCGATATCCTGCCCACGCGTACCTGCCGGGAAGCGCGCCGTGCTGATCCCGATCACGCCTTTCAGAACGAGCGTGAAGGCCTTGATGGTTTCAGGCGCAATCTTGCCGACCGGAACCGTACGGGTAATATCGGTGGTGCCGTCGCGATATTGTGCGCCGGAATCGACCAGATAAAGCTCGCCATCCTGAAGCGTGCGGTTGGTGTCGGTGTTGACGCGGTAATGGATGACTGCGCCGTTCGGACCCGCACCCGAAATCGTGTCGAAGGATACGTCTTCCAGCGGCATCTGGAAATCGCGTCCGGCATTGGCGCGTGATTCCTCCAGCTTTTGGGCTGCGCCGATTTCATCCACGGTACCGGGCTTTTGCCCATCAACCCAGGACAGGAAATTGACCATGGCCACGCCGTCGCGTTCATGCGCGGCACGCGAACCGTCAAGCTCAGCCTTGTTCTTCACCGCACGTGGAATGCGGGCAGGGTCCTTGCCGTCAATCACGGAGCCGCCTGCGCCGGTGACGATCAGGCGCAGCTTTTCGGCTGCAAGCGCAGGGTCGAGCAAAATGGCTTCACCCTTTGCGGCACGGGCGCTGAGATGGCCTTCCAGATTGCTGGGGGCCGACAGCTTGGCAAGCTGGGTGAGATAGGCGCGGGGCTCGATAGCGAGCTTGGCTTCGTCGATGAAGATTTCCGGTTCGCCCTTGGCGGGGATGATAGCGAAGCTCAAGGGCAGGGGCGTGTTGGAAACATCCTTGCCGCGAATGTTGAACACCCATGCGACGGATGACGGATCGGTCAGCACGGTGGCCGCAGCACCGCTTGCCGCAACCGCCTTCTGCATTTCCTTGATCTTGTCCTTGGCCTCATGACCGGCAAAACGGGCGGGCTGGATGGTCACGGCGGCGGTCGGTGCCGCTGGCTGATCATCCCACACGGCATCGACCAGATTAGTTTCGACCGGAACCAGCTTGCCGCCCTGCTTTTCCAGTGCTTCGCGAAGCGCATGGGCTTCGGAAATGGTGTGAAGCCATGGATCGAAGCCGATGGTCAGGCCCTTGCCATTCTCGGCCAGCCATGCAGCAGGCGGCGTGCTGACCAGACTTTCATAGGAAAAGATCTTTGGGTCAGTCTGCGCGCGAACCTGCAATTCGTAACGTCCGTCGATGAAGACATAGGCAGACTTCTTCAGGATGAGGGCTGCACCTGCCGAACCGGTGAAGCCGGTCAGCCATGCAAGGCGCTGCGCATGGGGCGGCACATATTCGCCCTGATGCTCGTCGGCGCGGGGCACCAGAAAACCATCGAGGCTGAGCGCCGCCATCTTCTCGCGCAGCTTCGCCACGCGGGGCGTGCCATTGGCTGGGTTGGTGGTGACGTCAAAGGTCTGAAAAGCCATGGGTCTAACTCACAACAGATGAAAGATAACCGTTTCTGGGTTCTGGTTCCGGAATCACATCACTTCAGATGGATCGCCACCCAGCCTTCGCGATGAAGCGTCTTTTGATGCGTCAGGCCCTGTGCCTGATAGGCAGCGAGCACCGCATCGTGCTGGCTTTCCAGAATGCCGGACAGAACAATCGAGCCGCTTGGAGCCAGATGCTGCTTCAACGAAGGCGCAAGTTCAATCAGCGGATTGGCAAGGATATTCGCCACGATCAGATCGAAAGGCGTATAGGACCGGAAGATCGAATGGTCGAAACCTTCCGCCGTCGCCGTAATGACGTGCTCGGCAACGCCATTCTTGGCGGCGTTTTCTGCCGCGACGGTGACCGCAATGGGGTCGATGTCGGTGGCGAGCACCGGGATCGGCGCGAGCTTTGCGATGGCGATGGCCAGCACGGCGCTGCCGGTTCCAAGATCGAGCGCATTGGTCGGATGTTCACTCTCAACGACCTCCTCGATCAGTTCGAGGCAGCCTGCCGTCGTGCCGTGATGGCCTGTGCCGAAGGCCAGACCTGCATCGATTTCAATCGGAATGTCGTTCGGCTCGATCTTGTCGCGGTCATGCGAGCCATGGACGAAGAAACGCCCGGCGCGAACCGGTTTCAGGCCCTCGAGCGAATGGGTGACCCAATCGATATCCGGCAGTTCCTCGGTTTCGAATTTGTCGGCGCCAACCAGCTCGTCCACACGGGTCGCGACCTCTTCAGCACCGTCTTCGACATAGACCGAGACTTCGAAAATCTGCCGGTCTTCATCGATTTCGGTGATGGCGATTGGAAAGCCGTCATCCTCGAAAGCCTGTTCGAGAATATTATAAACGCGCTCGGCTTCCGCCTTGTTCGCCGAAAAGAAAAGTCGTGATTGGGCCATGAGGTAAAAAGCTCTCTAAAAGTTCAAGAGCTTCTGTTTAGCTGTCGGAGCGCCGCGCGTCCATCCGAACACATAAATGGCGCTCCGAATCTTTGGGATTTACATGCCCGCCAAAGGGCGGTTGCCAAAGAAAGCAGATATCGGTTCAGGATTAGCCGGCAGAAGCGCCCTTGGCGAGGTTCTTCAGCTTTTCCAGCGCGGTATCCGGGTTTTCCTGATAGGCGATGGTGCTGCGGAACCGCCCACCCTTGTCGAGCAGGAAGACTGATGCCGTGTGATCCATGCTGTATTCACCGTCTTCGCCCGGAACCTTCTTGGCATAGATGTGGTAGGACTTGACCATGTCGGCGATGTTTTCCGGCGTGCCGGTGATGCCGACAATACGCTTCGAGACATTGCCCACATAGGTCTTCATGATGTCCTGCGTGTCGCGTTCCGGATCGACGGTGATGAAATAGGCCTTGAGGTCCTGTCCGTCGCTGCCAAGCTGGTTCAGCCAGCCATCAAGTTCGTAAAGCGTGGTAGGGCAGACATCCGGGCAGTGCGTGAAGCCGAAAAACACGACAGCCGGTGTGGCGCGCAAGTCTTTTTCGGTGAAAGGCTGTCCATCCATCGTGACGAGATTGAGCGGTCCGCCGAAAGGTTCCTTCGCGGCCTCGCGATCACGAAACATGTTGAAACCAGCAGCGCCGACAATCACGACGATGAAGGCAATGATGAAGATGGGCAGGAATTTTTTCATGTCCAGTCGACCTTGCATATCCGAACGGCATTCGCGCGCCGCTTTATAAACTATTTTCCTGGTGCGGGCAGAACCGTCATCATAGCCGTATTCCGCGATCACGAAGAGCAATATTTTCGAGATTGGTTCAATCTCGAACCGGGGCGAATCCGCCGAACCCGTGGGCCGCTCTTCAGACTGGGCCTAATCTACGGTTCTTTTTCTAATTTTCAATAATTTCTGAAACTTTTGTCGGTTCGTTTGTTCGCCGGACAACCAAAGTTGAATGAGAAAGTCGGCTATTTCGTTTGGATTTGCCCAAGGGATTGTTATATTTCCGTAATAAAACTGCAATATTTTAAGAGAATCGTTTTGGAAATCGATTATATAATCGCGTGGGTGGACGGTCAGGACCCCGCGCATAAGTCTTCCCGGCAGCGATTTGCGCCAGATTCCGAAAAGACCCATTTCGAAGCGGTGACCAGTGAGCGCTACTTCGACAATGGCGAGATTTATTACAATATTGCATCGGTCATTCAGTTCGCGCCGTTCATACGGCGTATTTTCGTCATCACCGACAATCAGAAACCACGACTGCTCGATGCTTTCGCCGCGGAGGGCAAGTGCGATCCGTCCTTCATCCAGATTGTCTCGCATGACGATATTTTCAAAGACCTGCCAGCGGCGCGGCCATCCTTCAATGCGAGAGCAATCGAGGGGGCTGTGTGGCGCATACCCGGCCTGTCGGAACACTTCATCTATTCCAACGATGATTTCTTCCTGAATGCTCCGCTGGACGTGTCCGATTTTTACGAGAACGGACGGCCCAGACTGCATGGTGACTGGGTGCGACCGGAAAATACCCGTTTGAAATACAAGCTGCGGCGCTTTCTCGGGAAAATTTCGCGATACGAATATACGTTCCCGAAATTCCGCCTTGCGCAGTGGAAGGGCGCTGTCATAGCCGGAGTGAAGGACAGGTTTCTAAGCATCCATCACCATCCGCATCCGCTGAGACGCAGCACACTGGCCTCGTTCTTCGCGGCAAAGCCAGATGTGTTGAACCGTCAGGTCGGGTTTCGCTATCGCAATATCGAGCAGTTCAACACGGTTTCCCTCGCCAACCATCTGGAAATTGCGCAGCATCACACGCCGGTCCATGGCGTGCGGGAGCTGGCCTATCTCGATTTTGTGCAGGCCAAGCACTGGGGCGAAGAGCTGGACAAGATCAGAAACGGTTCAGCCCCCTTTGGTTGCGTGCAGGGCTTTGAACGGTTTGAGCCAGAGTTCAGGGCACAAATTCATGCGACATTGATCGCGAAGTTTGACGATGCCCTGCCGAATGCTATCAAGGCATACTTATCGAGCGAACAGAGTTCGCAGCAGGCGGCCTAAGCTGCCTTTGGGCAATTTTGAGACTTTTGATGGCCAATTCCGACGACCTTCGTTTCCAGAACAGCGAGCCGCGCATTCATTCGACGGCGCAGCTCAAATCCTCCAAGCTGGGGCGCTATGCCGATATTGGCGAGCGGGTCATCCTGCGCGATGTGATGGTCGGGGATTTCACCTATTTCGAGCGAAATGGTGAGGGCATTTATGCCGAGATCGGCAAGTTCTGCTCCATCGCGGCCAATGTGCGGATCAATGCGCTGGAACACCCCATGGAACGGCTGACCACGCATAAGTTGAGCTATCGTCCCAACGAGTATTTCCGTTATCTGGGCGTTGATGGCGAGTTTCGCGCGCGCCGCCAGGCAAAGCGGGTGGTGATCGGCAATGATGTCTGGATCGGGCATGGCGCAGTCATCACGCCGGGCGTGACGGTTGGCCATGGTGCGGTGATCGGCGCGAATGCTGTCGTGACGAAAGATGTCGCGCCCTATACGGTGGTTGGCGGCGTTCCAGCCAAGCTCATTCGCAAGCGCTTCGACGATGCCATTATCGAACGGCTGCTGAAACTCAACTGGTGGGACTGGCCGGTGGAAAAGCTGTTTGAGGCTGTGCCCGATATTCAAACCATGGCGATTGGCGACTTCCTCGACAAATGGGAATAGGCGGTTCGGCGGCGGGTGTTTTTCAGTAAGCTCTTGCAAAGACAGGCCAGCCGCGCCACTTCTCCTCACAGGTTTTCAGGGAGAACATGATGAAGCAAACTTTCGCCGCTTTCGCTCTTCTTGCCGTTTCGGTCCTGCCGGCCACTGCCGAGCAGGTTGGCAAGGTTGGCGTGGATTGGGTCGGCAATGATATCGTCATCGACGCGGTGCCCGATCCGAAGGTCAAAGGTGTGACCTGTCATCTTGCATCCTTCTCGCGCAGCATGATCGACCGGTTGCAGAAGGGAAAGTGGTTTGAAGACCCTTCCAATGCGTCCATTTCCTGCGAGCAGACCGGACCGGTTTCAATCGGCGATATTGAGCTGAGCCAGAAGGGCGAACGGGTTTTTTCGGAGCGCACCAGCCTGATCTGGAAGAAGCTGGTCATCACCCGCATTTATGACAAGCAGAACAATACGCTGCTCTATCTCGCCCATGCCAGTCAGGTGCAGGACGGCTCGGCCAAGACTTCGCTCTCGACCGTGCCGCTGTTCAGGGGTGATGTGACTTGGGAAAAGGGCAAGCCGGAGTGATTGACATGTTAACGGTCGAGCTTGCGGCGATCTTCCCCGCTAATATAGTTTGCCGATAATCACCAGCAAGTAACACTGTTAGCTGGATATATACCAACTTCGAGGTCCTTCCGGCCGCTATGTTCTTTTATTTTTAAAAGCTGTGTTGTGATATGGCTTTTTTCCGTTTCGCCCCCGAAGTAAGAGGCATAAATTTTTTTGATGTTTTGATTGGATGATATCTTTTCTAAGATGTGGCCGTCACTGACAATGTCTAGGGAATGACCGTATATAAAAAAGCTACCTTCACAATTTCCAATACTTTCAAAGCAGTAATTTAAATAATGATTATTTCTTATTCTTTCATATTTCTTTTCTTTTGTTCCTTCGCTGACAAATAGAGGGAAGTTTCCCTTTTCAAGGTTATCGCTTATTATATCAATTATCATTTTATTATTGTTGGTAGATCTTGGTTTTAAAACATTGCCAGAATCTTCGAAGAAGAACAGAGTTCCATGGGGGGATAGTATGTTTATCTTTCGCGCTGATGAATCGCCATGAAAAGCAACATAATCGTCATCATGGGTGCCAAATCCATCGGAAACACTTAGGCGATTATTGTCAATAACTCTTAATACCCCCCAATATGCGAGAATGTCTTAGTTCAAGCAATATAGATTTCCTTTACTGTCTAGAAAATTACGTAAAAATAACTGAAAATTTGATACTCTGTTGTCAGATAGCTGATTGCGATCTGATGGGTGGTTTTTCTTGACGGCTTCAATCAGGCTCTTTTTTAAAAAATCAATTGTTTGATTTATTTTTTCCGCATGTTGATTTTCGCCAAATGCTTCAGCGACGGATGCCGAAAAATAAAGAGAACTGGCAACTTTTTCGAAGTCTGTGGTCTCCAAACGTTTGAATATATCGTCAATAATAGGGAAGCTATTAGAAAAATCTGCTGTATTTAACAGGCTGCTGTAGCTGAAAATATCCCTATCGTATGCCATGCTCAATCCGTTGCCAGCAAGAAGATGTTTGGTTCCATCTACATTGGCAATCGCTGCTTCAAGTGACTCAAATTCTATTGTCATAATCTGCTCCATCAATTCGAATGCAGAGCATATAAAGCACTCGAATGTAGAACATATGAAGCAACAGTAAAAAATATACTATGCGCTCTGGACGAAGCCGTCGAGAACGCGCTTTTGTCCTGCCTTGTCGAAGTCGATGGTCAGCTTGTTGCCGTCGATGGCGGCGACTTTGCCATTGCCGAATTTCAGGTGGAACACGCGGTCGCCAACCTTGAAAGCCGAGGGCTTGTCGGCAACCGACTTCGCGACTAGCTCGCCCTCGATTGTGCGGCCTTTGACCGAACCGCGCCCAGCGCCAAAACCGGAATCCGTTTCGCCATAGCCGACACGTTCCACACGGCTGCCGGAGCGTGAACCCCAATTATTGCGTGTGGCTTCTGAGCGATTCTGCTGCGCGCGCTGCCAGCCCGGCGTCGAATAGCTATTCTGGAAAGGATCGGCCCGGTCGAAGCGGGACTGGCCGTAGCCCCCGCCATAGCCGCCGTAATTGCCTTCCAACTCGGCGACTTCGACATGCGCTTCCGGCAGTTCTTCCAGAAAACGTGACGGAATGGTCGACTGCCACATGCCGTGGATGCGGCGGTTGGACACGAACCAGATATGCAGGTTTTTCTTGGCACGAGTGACACCGACATAGGCGAGGCGGCGTTCTTCCTCCAGCCCGGAGCGTCCGCCTTCATCAAGCGCGCGCTGGTGGGGAAACAGACCTTCTTCCCAGCCGGGCAGGAACACGGTTTCGAATTCGAGGCCCTTGGCCGAATGCAGCGTCATGATGTTGACGGCATCCATGTCTTCATTCTGTTCGGCATCCATCACCAGAGCGATATGCTCCAGGAAGCCGCGCAGGCTTTCATAATCCTCCATGGAACGGATCAGTTCCTTGAGGTTTTCCAGCCGTCCCGGCGCTTCTGCCGACTTGTCGTTCTGCCACATCGCGGTGTAGCCGGATTCGTCGAGAATGGTCTCGGCAAGCTCCGTATGCGGCGTGTTGTCGAGCAGAGACTGCCAGCGAAGGAAATTCTCCACGACCTCGCGCAGGGCGGAGCGCGGCTTTGGCTTCAGCTCTTCCGTTTCGATCAGATCGCAGGCAGCAGAGAACATCGAGATGTCGCGGGCGCGAGCGTAATCATGCACCTGACGGATGGCAGCTTCGCCCAGACCGCGCTTCGGTGTATTGATAATACGCTCCAGCGCCAGATCATCGGCAGGCTGCGCGACAACGCGCATATAGGCCAGCGCATCGCGGATTTCGAGGCGTTCATAGAAGCGCGGGCCGCCGATAACGCGGTAGTTGAGACCAAGCGTCACGAAGCGATCTTCGAATTCGCGCATCTGGAAGGAGGCGCGCACGAGGATCGCCATGTTGTTCAACAGATGGCCCTGACGCTGCGCCTGTTCAATTGCTTCGCCAACAGCACGGGCTTCTTCTTCCGAATCCCAAGCTGCATGGACTTTCACACGCGGATCGTCGGGATTCGGCGCTTCGGTGAAAAGCGTTTTGCCGAGACGGCCCTCATTATGGGCAATCAGATGAGCGGCAGTGCCGAGAATATGCGCGGTCGAGCGGTAGTTGCGCTCAAGCTTGATGACAACTGCGCCCGGAAAATCCTTGTCGAAGCGCAGGATGTTGTCCACTTCCGCTCCACGCCAGCCGTAAATCGACTGGTCGTCATCGCCAACGCAACACAGGTTCACTTTGTTTTCGCCCGCGCCGGTTCGTGCCTGCTGGCCGTCTGTCGAAATTGGGGCAGGAGTGGTGCCTTTGGCTTGCGGTCGTTGCGCGAGCAGGCGCAGCCAGAGATATTGCGCGGTGTTGGTGTCCTGATACTCGTCCACCAGAATATAGCGGAACTTGGCGTGATATTCGCGCAGGATATCAGGATGATTGCGGAAGATGCGGATCGGGTGCAGCAGAAGATCGCCGAAGTCGCAGGCGTTCAGCGTGCGCAGGCGTTCCTGATAGGCCTGATACAATTCGCGGCCCTTGCCATTGCCGAACGAGCGTGCATCGCCCTCCGGAATGTCGGAGGGGCCAAAGCCCTTGTTCTTCCAGCCATCGATCATATTGGCGAAGGTGCGGGCAGGCCAGCGCTTGTCATCCAGACCTTCCGCCTGAATGAGCTGCTTGATCAGCCGGATCACATCGTCGGTGTCGAGAATGGTGAAATCGGATGTGAGATTGACCAGTTCCGCATGACGGCGCAGCAATTTCACGCCGATGGAGTGGAACGTGCCGAGCCATGGCATGCCTTCCACCGCGCCGCCGACCAGATGGCCGATACGCTCCTTCATTTCACGCGCGGCCTTGTTGGTGAAGGTCACGGCGAGAATCTGGCTTGGATAGGCAAGGCCGGTGGTGATGATGTGGGCGATGCGGGTGGTCAGAACGCGGGTCTTGCCGGTGCCTGCACCCGCAAGCACCAGAACCGGCCCTTCGGTCGTCAGCACAGCCTGACGCTGTTCCGGGTTCAACCCTTTCAGGTAATCGGGCTCGCCGCGCTGCTGGTTGCGCGCGGCCATGGCGCGCGCAGCAATACCGCCGGTAGCTGGCGCGCGGCCAGCCGGTGCATCATCGCCGAAAAACGGCATATCGTCGGGAAAATCGGACATCTGACCCCGAATGTAATGATTCGCTCACAAAAAACAAAGACCCGGACGGGCTTGTCTATTCGACTACTCTAATTGAGTAACACGCCGATCCGTGAAGTTCAGGCGATGGGCGGCCAGTGCTTCCACAAGGCCGCGCAGTTCCGGCTCGCGCTGCAACAGATCGTCCAGCTCCGTCATCTGGTTCATGGCGATCAGCCGCAGAATATCATCGCGAACGGTGCCGTCTTCACGGCGCGGCAGATGGGCAACCGGCTGGATCAGCTCCAGCTTCTGGCTTTTCAGGCGTGCCCGCAGGCTTTTCTCGTCGGCATCCAGCGTTTCAACAAAAGCATAGAGACCGACGCCCTTGGCTGGCAGCGAATAAAGCGCCAGCGCCACGTCCTTGACGCGCGGATCAGACTTGAGTGCGGCCAGAATTGCCGGACCTTCATTGTCGATACGGTCGCCCGTGCCTTCGCCATCCGACCAGCTGAAAATGCCGCGTGTGATGAAGTTGTAGACCTTCTTGCCGGTGGCCAGCCAGATGCGCGACGGCAGCGAACGGCGCGCCAGAATGCGCTTTTCCGTCGGTGTCATCAGATCCTTGGCAAAAGCCCGCTTCTGCTTGATGAGGTGGCGGAAATCCTCATAGGCCATCATGCGATAAAGGGCACCACGGCGGCGATGGACGCTGGCAAGCTGGAAGTCGATGACGGCTGCTTCGCCTTCTGGTGTCATGAGCCAGTTCTGTGGCTTGGCAAGATCGTTATGCGTAACGCCAAGACGGCGCATGTCGCGCAAAACCCGGTGCGCGGTGCGATACCATTTCGGATCGGAGGGGCGCGCAAGATGCAGCGGCGTGCCTTCGGTCCATGAGCGATAAAGGCCGTCGCGGTCAGTTGCGATCAGTTGCGGAACGCCTTCGATGCCGCGCACGGTCTTCAAACCGCGAATTTCGCGTCGGGCAAGAATCCACGCCAGCGGGCTCGACCACCAGGGCGCGGCACTCACCACACGGCGGATAATGCGTGTGTCGGGATCGTTCGCAAAATAGCCCGCGCGCGTTTCGGAAAACACGTCGCGCTTGAACACGGCTGTTTCCACAAACGGGGGAATTTGGTCGCCCTTCAAAGGCACATCGATATTGGGGTTCTGAGCCATAAGGTTCCACTAGCGCCTTGTGTACCATCAATCAAGTTTGCCGATGAACATCGGTGGATATCCGTTGTTGCAAACATGCGAATGAAGGGGCACAAGAAACGCATATGAGTTTCCAAGGAGCGATAGACGTGGCGCAAAGCGATGACATCAAGCAGATCATCCGTCAGGAACATGCACTGATTTTTTCGTCATTCGACGAGAACGACGCCTTTGCGCTGGGCCAGAGAATTCGCGATATTGCCGTGAAGGAAAAGCTCGGTATCGGTATTGATATTTCTCTGTGGGACCGTCGCCTGTTCTTCGCGGCGACTGCTGGCACCACAGCGGATAATACGGAATGGCTGCGCCGCAAGTTCAATGTCGTGCGCCGTTTTCATGCTTCGACCTATCGTCTCGTTCTGGAACAAAATCGTGAAGACCGGATGTTTGCGCCGCACAAGGCGCTGGATGTAAATGATTACGCACTTGCAGGCGGCGGCTTTCCGATCCGTGTTGCTGGTGCTGGTGTGATCGGCGCGGCCATCGTTTCCGGTTTGCCGCAGCGCGAGGATCATAATCTCGTCGTGCGTGCAATCGCCTTGCAGCTGGGGCAGGACCCTGCGGCGCTCGCGCTTCCTGCTAATTAGAGCGCGTCCCGAAAACTGTGAAACGGTTTTCGGAAAAGATGCGCGTTAAAATATGGGTTAGAGCGCCGATCTGGTTCAATCAGATCGAAACGCACTCCAAGGTTTTGAAATTCGGAGAATGAACAATGTCGCTTGAGCATGTGATCGCGCTTCCACGCAATGAAGAGGGTATCGCCGCTGCTGTCGGTATCCTCAAGCAGCGTTTTGGCGAGCGGGCGCAGACCGGTCAGGCCATTCGCGAGCAGCACGGCCACACCACCAGCTATGTGCCGACGCAAGCGCCGGATATTGTGGTGTTTGCCGAGAACACGCAGGACGTGCAGGATGTGGTGCGCATTTGCGCCGAACATCGCGTGCCGCTGGTGGCTTTCGGTGCAGGGTCTTCGCTCGAAGGTCAGGTGAATGCGGCGGCAGGCGGTGTATCGCTCGATCTGACGCATATGAACCGCATTCTGGCCGTTCATGCCGAAGATCTCGATTGCGTTATCGAGCCGGGCGTGACGCGCCGTGAGCTGAACGAATATCTGCGCGATACGGGCCTGTTCTTCCCCATCGATCCGGGTGCAAATGCAACGCTCGGCGGCATGGCCTCGACCCGCGCTTCAGGCACCAATGCGGTTCGCTATGGCACCATGCGCGAGAATGTTCTGGCGCTGAAAGCCGTCATGCCGGACGGTCGCCTGATCGAAACCTCCAAGCGTGTGAAGAAGACCGCCGCCGGTTACGATCTCACCCGCCTGCTGATCGGCGCGGAAGGCACGCTTGGCATCATCACGGAACTGACCTTGAAGCTTCAGGGCATTCCGCAGGCGATTTCCGGTGGCATCTGCCCGTTCCCGGATGTGGAGTCGGCCTGTCGCGCGGTGATCGATACGATCCAGATGGGTGTTCCGGTGGCGCGTATCGAGCTGGTCAACAAGCTCCAGATGGAAGCGCTGATCCGTTATTCGAAGCTTCCTTACGAAGCACAGCCATATCTGTTCGTAGAGTTCCACGGCACGGATGCCGGTGTTGCTGAACAGGCCGAGATTTTCGGCGAAATTGCTGCGGGACATGGCGGCGGGCCGTTCCACTGGACGCAGGATGCCGAGGAGCGCGATCGTCTTTGGCGCGCGCGCCATGACGCCTATTTCGCCTCGTGCCAGTTGCGTCCCGGCTCCAAGGGCGTCTCGACTGATCTCTGCGTGCCGATTTCGCGTCTGGCCGATTGCATCACCGAGACGGAACGCGACCTCGCAGAGAGCAAGATCATCGCGCCTATCGTCGGTCATGTCGGTGATGGTAATTTCCATCTGCAGCTGCTGCTCAATACGGAAGACCCGGAAGAAATGGAACGGGCAGAAGCTTTCATGGACCGGCTCGTGATGCGGGCACTGGCCATGGAAGGCACGTGCACAGGCGAACATGGTATCGGCCAGGGCAAGATGAAATATCTGGCCAAGGAGCTTGGTGAAGCGACCGATTATATGCGCATGATCAAAAAAGCGCTCGATCCGCTCAATATCATGAACCCCGGTAAAATCCTGATTTCGTGAGTCAAATCAGCTGTCTGCGCCGCTTGGTTCAGACGGCGATTCAATGAGCGCGCATATTTAGATCAGTTGGGCGGCAGCTTGCCTTGTTGTCGCCGAACCGATGCTGTTTTTTGTTGGCGCGCAATCCTGAAAACCGCTTCGCACTTTGTGCGATGATGCACTATGTTGCGTTGATAAATATGGCGTGATTCACCCGTTGTGTTGCGCGTAACCGAATTCACCTGACTGACCGGAGCTGCTTCTTGGGCCGCATATTCGTCATTGTCGGCGGGCTTCTGGTGCTGCTTTTGACAGCCGCGCTGGTGGTGCCGCCTTTTGTCGACTGGAGCGGCTATCGGGCCGATTTCGAGCGCGAGGCAAGCCGTATTCTGGGACGTCCGGTCAAGGTGGCGGGCGATGTAAATGCGCGACTGCTGCCTTTCCCATCCGTGACCTTTTCCGATGTCCGCGTCGGGGCCGATGCAACGCATCCGGTCATGACGCTCGACCGGTTCTCGATGGATGCGGAGCTGATGCCTTTCCTGCGCGGTCAGGTGCTTATTTTCGACATGCGCGTCGAGCGTCCACGCGTTTCGATCTTGCTGGACAAGGATGGCAAGGTCGATTGGGCCATTCGTCCGTCCACGCCGCTCAATCCCTCGCAGATCAAGGTCGAACGGCTCTCGATCAGCGACGGCACAGTCACGCTGCATGACGTGGCGAGCGGACGCATTCACGAGACGACCGGCTTGAATGCGGTTTTGTCGGCCAACAGTCTAGCCGGACCGTGGCAGGCGCAAAGCAGTTTCAACCTTGAAGGCCGCAGGCTTGCGGTCGATCTGACGAGCGGTGAGGCCAAGCCCGACGGTTCGCTACGCTTGCGGGCGCGTATTTCGCCGGAAGCCATTCCTGCCGCATTTGAAACGGATGGCGATATCGTCCTGAAGGATGGCCGGTTGAATTATGCGGGCGCTTTCTCGCTGCGCTCTTCCGATATGGTGGCCCAGAATGGCAAAAGCCAGAAAGATGCATCTGCGGACAAGCCGTTTTTCAGCGGCTTGCGCCTGACCGGAAAGTTCACCGCCGATACCAACCGCTTCGATGCGAGCGAGT
This sequence comes from Brucella sp. 22210, assembly GCF_052045675.1. Lineage (NCBI taxonomy): Bacteria > Pseudomonadati > Pseudomonadota > Alphaproteobacteria > Hyphomicrobiales > Brucellaceae > Brucella > Brucella sp. 22210. The sequence continues at coordinate 152,862 of NZ_JBQEPD010000002.1, read as the reverse complement.
TCCGCATGGAGCAGGGGCCAGCCGACAATCCTTATGTCGTCAATGGCAAGGCTCTGATCGATTACGGCAATGTACCGCGCTTTGAAATCAGCGCCGATGGGCAGCAGATTTTCTGGGGGCCAAGCGAGACGGCGGAAGACCAGCAGGTTACGTCCGTCATGCCGTTGGCGGACCGCATCGCCATTGCACGCCGGGTTCTGGAGCAATTGCCGATCCCGACCATACCGGGCCGCATCGACCTCCGTCTGCCAGCGGTCGTTGCGGGGGGAACCACCATTCGGTCGGTGACGATCAATGCCGAACCCGATGGTGGGGACTGGAATATTCGTCAGTTCGCAGCCGATCTGCCCGGGCGCACCAAAGTCGAGGCCAAGGGCAAGCTGTCCGTTGGCGATCATTTCGGTTTCCAGGGCGAGATGCTGGTAGCATCCCGCCAGCCGTCCGGTCTTGCTACATGGCTGAATGAGACGGTGGATGAATCAATCCGCACGCTCGACGGGGCCGGTTTCTCCGGCAAGGTTGATCTGCGCGACGGCATGCAGCGCATTGACGATCTTGAAATAGGTCTGGGCAAGACGTCGCTCAAAGGGTCGCTCCTGCGACAGGTCAATGGCGCGGCGCAGCCGATCATCGACGTCAATCTTCAAGGTGGCGCAGTGGAAAGCGACGCCTTGCAGGCTTTCGTTTCCTTCTTCTCCGGCGGTGAGGGGCTGGCGCTTCTCGATGCGCAGACGCTCAATGTCAGCTTTAAAGCCGGGCCTGTTCGTTTCAAGGATATGGAAGCGGCCAGTGTCGATCTGGCCATGCGCCTTCATGACGGACGGTTCGATTTCGACCGGTTGATGATCAATGATGTCGCCGACGCGACGCTGACGGCAACCGGCGCCTATGAGCCATTTGCCAATTCACCATCCGGAAAGCTGGACGCGACGATCCTGTCCGGCGATCTGTCGCGCTTTATCTCCCTGATGGCCAATCGTTATCCGCAGCTGCCGCTGTTCCGTGCGCTGTCGGCGCGCGCGGCGAATTTCCCCGGCTTGTTTGATGACAGCGAGATCAACGTGATCGCCAATGCGGTCGCGCCGGTCAGGCCGGAAACGCAAGCCAATCCCGCGAAGAATGGTGCAGCAAAGGGCAAAAGCGCTCGCCCGGCTGATCCGAAGGGCAAGACTTCACCCGGCAGCGGCGAATTTTCGTTCAGTGTCACCGGCAAGACCGGCGGAATGAAGCTCGATCTGTCAGGAACTGCCAGCGGCGGCGAGACGGATGCTGACCCCTTGCAGATGCAGCTCAACGGTACAGCCGAATCCGATCAGGGAGAGGCCGTTCTGGCCTTGATCGGATTGCCGTCATTGCCATTGGGGCTTGCCGGTGAGCTGACCGCCGATCTGACCATGCAGGGCGCGCCGAGCGCCGGGATGCGGACGCTTCTCAAGCTGACAGCGCCAGACGGTACAGCTTCGGCTGACGGGGTAATTTCGCTGATCGGCAGCGATATTGCAGCAAGCGGCAAGGCGCAGGTCAAATCCGCCGACCTGCAACCGTTCATCGCGACGGCAGGCTATGCATTGCCGGGGTATGGCGCGGGCCTATCTGCCAATCTTTCCAGCGATTTCCAGTTTGCCAAGGGCATTCTGCGCTTTCCGAATCTTGCGGGCCAATTGGGCGGCGAAGATGTATCGGCGCGGCTGGAGGCGAATTTTGCCGATAGCGGGCTGCCGCAGCTGAAGGGTGAGGCGAAGCTCGCTTCGCTTGAGGTCGATAGTCTGGCGGCCATCATGCTCGGTCAGGATGCATTCGAACCGGCCAAACCGACAGAAAAATCCATCTGGCCGCGTGGGGCTTTTGCGGTTCGTCCATCATTGCCGCTGCTGATCGACGTGAAGCTCAATGTCGCTCAGGCGCATATGCAAGGCTTTGGTACGGCGACAGAATTTTCGACGCGCCTGCAAAAGACAATCGACAGCCTGAGCCTGACGGAGTTGACCGGAAATTGGGCCGGGGGCTATCTCGCTGGCAATCTGTCGCTGCGCAACAGCGATAAGAATGCGCTGCTTTCGACCGATCTCAAATGGAGCGGTGCGGATCTCGCCAATTTCTATCATCTGGAAGATGGATCAGCGCCTTTGGGCGGTGTCGTCAAGGCAGCGGTGACGCTGAATGGCAGTGGCGAAAATGCTGCCGCGCTGGTTAGTTCGCTGGCGGGAACGGCGACTGTGGATGTCGAGAAATTCGCGGTGGCTGGTCTGGATGGGGCGGCACTGCCTGCCATGGTCGCAGCCGCTGATGACATTGGCGATCAGCCTGCCGGCGACGAGAAACTGGATGCGAAGCGATTTGCGGCCATTGCGGATAAGGCAGTTGCGCCGGATGCACGTTTTACGCCGGGCGATGCGCGCTTCGAATTCACGGTGGCGGGCGGTACTGCGCGCATGACAGCCGCCAATCTGTCCGATGGCAATGCGGCTTTGTTGAGCGACCTGCAATTCGATCTGTCGACGCTTGGCGTTGGCGGCAGCGGAACGTTTACATTCCAGGGCGACGAGGGCGCCCAGACCGGCCTTTCACCGCAGGTGGCTTTCACCATCGGCGGAACTTACGATCGGCCCGAAGTGCGGCTTGACCGTCAGCCGCTTGTGCAGTTCCTGACCCAGCGTGCGCTGGAGCGTGAACAGGAGCGTGTCGAGGCCATGCAGGCCAGCCTGATGGAAAAGCAGCGTCTGCGCCGTCAGCTCGGCGTTCTGGAAGCCGACGCTGCGGAACGCGCTCGTGCCCAGCAGGAAGACGAGACACGCCGCCGCACGGAAGCGGCAGCCCGCGTCGCGGCGGAAAAACAAGCCGAGGAGAAGAAGCGGCTGGAGTCGCAACAGCCCCAGCCAGCCAATCCGGAAGGCGGAGCAACAAATGGTGCAACTGCACCGTTGACCAGCCCGGAAGGTGGTCAGTCGCTCAATGAATTTCTGAAAACTCTGGAGCCCACACCGACCGCGCCCGCTCAGCAGCCCTGATTTTAGCAGGCTGGTGGTATCTGTGATTTGAGCCAGTTCAACACGTGAAGCCGCAGGGCCGATGAGAGATTGGTGGTGCGCTCACCCTTGCTGTCCACCTCTGCGACCAGTGCTGCAATCGACTGGCCGCGTGTTTCGGCGATTTGGTTGAGAATTTCGAAGAACTCGTCTTCCAGCGTATAGCTGGTTGCATGGCCGCGAATGCTGACGGAATGTTTGCGCAGGCCGCCGGTGCTCAACGGTCGCCGTCCGTGTCGTCTTTACGCTCCAGGCGGTTCATATCCAGAAAGCGCTCGCTCTTGCGGGTCTCTTCGCGTGCGAAGTCTTTTTCAGTCTTGGTGCGCCCGAAAAGTATGCGGTTTTGATCCGCCTGCTTTTCCTTGGCGTCACGCGCTTTCTTTTTCTTGAACTGCCGCAGATTGACGATGTCGCTCATGTCGATGTCTCGGATGCTTTAGCGCGCGTTTCGACCTGATTGAATCAGATCTGCGCTCTAGCCCTTTGTTTTAACGCGCATCTATTCCAAAAACCGTTTCACACTTTTCGGGATGCGCTCTTAGTGCTTTTCAACACCCATTTATAACGCGGTGCTCCGATGACCTGCAAGCTGTCGGCTTGGCCTACTGTCGGGGTTCCTTGGGATTGGTGAACCACCAGATGGCGACCGAAACGGCCACGAGCAGCAAAAGGCCAACCGTCAACTGCCAAAGGGGAAAGTTTGGCGCATCACTCGCCATGAAGAACGCAGCGATAACGCCGCTTATCCAGAGAACTGCCTGCGCTAACAAACGGACCATGAAATTCCCGCCTCCGCTTAAATTGCCGTGTTGTCTGCCACTATAGCATTTTAAACTTCGGTTGCCTTGATCGAAGTCAAAACGCGTAGTCTAGCCATCGATATACTATGAAATAGTGCGTCGTTCGACCATAGCTTTGTACAAACGGCTTCTGCGCCGCAGCATTATGCTTGCAGCGCAGTCAGTGTTTTCAGGATTCCAAGCAGAGTTGGGAGAGAAAATTTACTTCTTGCGGAAGGCGTCGAGAGAGACCACGTCGGCAGATGGCTTGGGCGTATCTTCGCCTTCAGCATTATCCTTCGCGGCCGCTGCCTGCTTTTCAGCGGAAGACTTGCGCGACTTTGCCTTTGGCTTTTCCGGCTTTTCGGGCGCGGATTCGACCGGCATCATCTCGATTGGCGCGATATTGTTCTCTTCGTCATTGTCGCTGGTCGGCTGAACTGCCGCGACATCGAACTCAAGCTCGAAATTGACGGACGGGTCATAGAAGCCGCGTACAGCAGAGAACGGAATGACCAGTTTTTCAGGAATATCGCCGAAAGACAGACCGACTTCAAAGAGCTGATCCGTAACATTCATGTCCCAGAACTGGTGCTGCAACACGATTGTCATCTGCTCGGGATATTTCTCTTTCAGGCGCGAGGAAATACGCACGCCCGGCGCTCCGGTGAGGAACGTGATAAAGAAATGATGATTGCCCGGCAGGCCAGCCTTGGCCACCTCCGCAAGAACCTTGCGGATGACGCCACGAAGGGCTTCCTGAGCGAGAATGTCGTAACGGATCAAATCCTGTACCATGGGTTTCTTATCCCACGGATTCGCAGGCAGATGTCAAGTTCGTTCTCGCAGGAAACGATGATATATATCGCGAAAGTGAGGCAGCGCTGCTCGATCTGTCAGGGGTGAGGGGTCGCTTCCGGCGACGATTCAGTCACACCAAATGCCAGCAGGAATGTCCTGACACCATTGATGGCGCTGCGTTCGATGATATCATCATCGATGGCGCATCCGTGTAACGCATGCAACTGTGTGTCGGCGTTGATCAACGCTATGAAGTGCAGTGCCGCCAGATCGGGATCGTCGAGACGTAAATGCCCGGCGAGCGCCAGGCGAGAAAGGCATGCGGCAACGGCTGGAATGGCCTGCGCTGGGCCTTTGGTCTTGCAGATATAACCCGTGAAGGACAGATCGGGCGAACTGGACTGCACGAGTGTGCGCAGAAATGCGCCCGATGGATCGTAAACGCAGTTTCGGCTCATGCGGATCGCGAAAGCTGTCAGGTCCTGCTCAAGGTTGTCGCCGGTCTGTGGAAAAGTGGAAAGCACGGCAAACAGGCTCGCATTCATGCGGTCCAGCGCATCTTCCACCACGGCGGCCAGCAAGGCTTCCTTGTCGCGATAGTGGTTGTAGATGGTCTGGCGCGAAACGCCTGCCTCGTTTGCAATAAGATCGATGCTCGCGCCCTGAAACCCGTCGCGCGAGAAAACGCGCGCCGCAGAACACAGGATGAAATCGCGTTTCATGCACTGTCCCGGCTTCATTGCGGCAGAGCCAGCCGCGGCATTCAGCCCTTTTCCGGTGGTGCTACGCTTCACCGGCGGGGCGGCCATTTCGATTATGTCAGTAGGTTTCATAAGCCCAACATAAGATGACTTGACGTTTTGGACAATGGTGTCTAATTTGACATCAATGTCAAATTCCTTTTGGCGTTTCGTCTAGACAATAGACTGTGACAGTTATTTCAGAGGCCAGGTTTGCCCGTTTATGGACGCATATCCCGGACCGAATCTGAAAAGGTGGCGTAGTTCCATGTAGTTATAAGTCCTGTACCGGTTTTGCGAGCCCAGCGATCCATCCTCCCAAGCGAAGTTGGCGATCCGAAACCGGTGTGGGCACCTCACGAAACATTGATGAAAGCGCGTCTCCCATGGCTTCGAGTCTTGTGCGCAATGCGATTGTTCTCGGTCTTCTGTCCGCAGTCGGTCCCTTCGCGATCGACATGTATCTGCCTGCCTTGCCGACCATTGCTGCCGATCTCCATGCGGAGACCGGTGCTGTACAGATGAGTCTGCTTGCCTTTTTTATTGCTTTGGCGATCGCCCAGCTTTTCTGCGGTCCTTTGTCGGACATGGTCGGGCGCAAAATCCCGCTTTACGGCGGCCTGATTCTCTTCGCTATTGGCAGTGTTGGTTCTGCGCTGGCGACCAATATCGATGTGCTGGTGCTGTTCCGCTTCCTGCAAGGGCTTGGTGCGGCGGCAGGCATGGTGATTCCACGCGCGGTGGTGCGTGATTTGCACACTGGCGTCGAAGCCGCGCGACTGATGTCGCTCCTGATGCTGGTCTTCTCGATTTCGCCGATTCTGGCACCGCTTACAGGCTCGGTCATCATCAGCTTCTTTGGATGGCGCGGCGTGTTCTGGGCCGTTCTGGTCGCGGCGCTTATCGGCATCGTGTTGCTTGCCACCGCCCAGCAGGAAACGCGAACGCGTGAAGCGCGGCTTGAAAGCAGCATCGGCAGCGCGTTGCGTGGCTATGGCCGCTTGCTCAAAGACCGCTATTTCCTTGGACTGGTTTTCGTCGGCGGCTTCGGCATCGCGTCGTTCTTCGTCTATCTGGCCAATTCGTCCTTCGTGCTCATTGACCATTACGGCTTGACCCCGAACCAGTATGCGCTGGCTTTCTCGGCCAATGCGGTGTCGTTCTTCGGCGTTTCGCAGCTGAATGGCTTGCTTGGCGCTCGCTTCGGCCTGCGCCGTGTGATGCGCGTTGCCGTATCCGGTTTTGCCGCCGCCATGCTTGCCATGTTCGCAGCCGTGCTGATGGGGCACCAGTCGCTGTGGCTGATCGCAGTCTTCCTGTTTGTCGGCTATGGCTTCCTTGGGCTTGTGATTCCGACCACGGCGGTTCTGGCGCTGGAAGATTACGGCGCGATTGCCGGCACCGCTTCGGCGCTGATGGGCACGCTGCATTTTGTGATTGGCGGTCTGGCAATCGGCATAACGGGTTCGTTCTTCGATGGAACGGCTGTGCCTATGGTCGGCGGTATCGCTGGCTGTGCGCTGACCGCATTCGTGTTGACGCAGATCGTGCTCTCTCGCAAGGCGAGCGACGTCGAAACAGAAGCGGCAGCAGCCTGATTTAAAGAGAGTCTGGTTTGTAAGGGAAAGTGGAGGCTTCTGTTGCCAGGTGCCTCCGAACCCCGCCTTAAGGTGCTAACCCTAAGGGCTTTAGAGTGGGTTTCCCGCACCGCCATTAGGCAGCGAGAGCATAACCCTGAGCTTTGTTGTCATTTGCAACTACTCAATTGACCCGATAACGGTGGTATCATGCCGAGTAAAAGAGCGATCTTTACACCCTTGTCGATCCTATTTCGCCCCCGCCACAGCACAGACTAATGATACAGCCTGTGTTCTGGTGGAGGCGCCGGGTACCGCCCCCGGGTCCAATGGGTTTATTACACCGTCCGTTTATCACCATAGCTGGCTTGCGCCAGCGAGACGTATATAGGCGTGGTCGATCCATATTGGAAGAGGGGCGGTTACATTTGTCAGGGGCAAATCTACTCCCGAATCTTCTGAAGCACGAATAAAGCGGCCCGTTTCGTTGCCGTCCGAAAAGATGAGGTGTTCATAGTCTCATTTTCCGTATGCGCGCCCGCGCTCCATGGCCCCAATCCATGGATGCCTGCCTTTACATAGGGTGTCACGCAGGAAATATCCGCGCCGCCACAGTCCTTCGGAGCTGTCGCCTTTAGTATAGCCCGCAATATTTTCTGCAAGACATCAACCGGTGCCGAAAGTGCATGGGTAGAATGAGGGAAAATTGCAACGCCGTGAGAATTTACAAAGGTCTAAACATAATAAAACCCGTTGTGAAACTGTAAGTAAATTTAAAAAATTAATCAGAATGACGCTATTCATTATGAATGAGTTTTGCGTGGAGAATATGTGAGATCGTATTTTGTTCTTTGCAGGACAAAAGATCATTGTTGTGTGTTGCTTCCCTAAAATGTCGTTGACAGCTTGCTCGCACTGGTCAATCTTGGTTGCATATATTGGAAAGGCTGGGGTTTTCTTCCGGTCGATCGGGATTTGCAGTTGATATTGGGCAGTGTGCCCATACTGAAGGAGAGCCGATATATGAGTGAATACCTCGCAGATGTCCGTCGCTATGATGCTGCTGCCGATGAGGCGGTTGTCGAGAAGATCGTCAAGCATCTGGGCATTGCGCTTCGCAATCGCGACTCCTCGCTCGTTTCGGCGACCGATCCGGAAGAAATGAAGCGTGTGCGCGACAGCTGGGTTGGCAAGAAGCTGGGCGTCACCGACGCGGCCAAGGCTGAAGAAGTGGTGAACCACGTCGCGGAAGTCATGAAGGGCGACCGCAACAAGCACCGCGTGACCTTCTACTATCTGGTTGCCAAGCAACTCGGCAAACTCGGCGATCTCTGAGAGCCTGTTCCAAAAGTCGTCCTGTGTGGCTGCAAATGGCAATTTTCTCCATTCCGGTGCTCACGTACCAATAGTACGCTCCGCTCCGGTATTCGAAAATCACCATTTTCGCGCACACATGCCGCTTTTTGATTCAGACTCTGATCGGTGCATATTGCCTGTGGAATTCGAACCCCGGTGCCCCGCGCCGGGGTTTTTCCTTATAGTAGGGGTGAACCGAATCGATCCCGAAAACCCCATCTGGGAACATCCCATGCGTACCTATCTCGATCTTCTCCAGCATGTGCTCGATAATGGCACCGATCGCGGCGACCGCACGGGAACGGGCACGCGCTCGGTTTTCGGCTATCAGATGCGCTTCAATCTGGAGGAGGGCTTTCCGGTCCTGACCACCAAGAAGCTACATCTGCGCTCGATCATCTATGAACTGTTGTGGTTCCTGAAGGGCGATACCAATATTGCCTATCTCAAGGAAAACGGCGTTTCGATCTGGGATGAATGGGCAGACGAAAAGGGTGATCTCGGCCCGGTCTACGGCTATCAGTGGCGCTCCTGGCCAGCGCCCGACGGTCGTCATATCGACCAGATCGCCAATCTCATGAAGATGCTGCATGGCAATCCGAATTCTCGCCGCCTGATCGTGTCGGCCTGGAACCCGGCGCTGGTCGATGAAATGGCTCTGCCGCCATGCCATTGCCTGTTCCAGTTCTATGTCGCGGATGGCAAGCTGTCCTGCCAGCTTTATCAGCGCTCGGCGGATATTTTCCTCGGCGTGCCGTTCAACATCGCCTCCTATGCGCTTTTGACCATGATGATCGCGCAGGTGGCGGGTCTCAAGCCCGGCGAATTCATCCACACGCTGGGCGATGCGCATATCTATTCCAACCATTTCGAGCAGGCTCGTCTGCAACTGACCCGCACGCCGAAAAAGCTGCCGGTCATGCGCATCAACCCGGATGTGAAGGACCTGTTTTCCTTCCGTTACGAGGATTTTGTGCTGGAAGGCTATGAAGCCGATCCGACGATCAAGGCGCCGATTGCCGTATGAGTAACAGCGTGAGCACGGACAAGCCCGTCGTTTCGATTATCGTGGCCGCAGCCGAGAATGGCGTGATCGGGCGCGACAATGACATGCCTTGGCGGCTCTCGACCGATCTGAAGCGCTTCAAAGCGCTGACGCTCGGCAAGCCGGTCATCATGGGGCGCCGCACCTGGGAATCGATTGGGCGGCCTTTGCCGGGACGGCCGAATATCGTCGTGACCCGCGATGCGAATTTTCAGGCTGATGGCGCTCACATCGTCGGTTCGCTGGAAGAGGGCATTGCGCTTGGGCTCAGTCTTGCGGAAGAGCTTGGCGTTGGCGAAGTCTGCATCATTGGCGGCGGCAAGATTTATGCGCAGGCCTTGCCGCTGGCGGGCCGGGTGCATCTGACACGCGTTCTGGCGGAAATCGACGGGGATACGCATTTCCCGGAAATTAAGCCGGATGCATGGCGTCTGGTGTCGTCGGAAGACGTGCCAGCCGGGGAAAAAGACAGCCATCCGACCCGTTATATGGTTTACGAAAAGCGTGATGCGTAAAGCATAACATAGGAATTTTATTGCGCTTCCGTTGAAAGCGCGCCTCCCGATGCCTATAAAACGGTAACATTAGTTGATGACGGGGGTTTGCGCCTTGCTTTCCCGTCTTCCGGGAGCATCTCCGTTAGAAGCGCTGACGCGTTTTTTGCCGGAGATGCGGGAAACAGAAGCTTAGAGGTGAGGATGCCCTGGAGCAATCAGAATGGCGGCGGCGGCCCATGGGGTGGCGGCGGCGGTGATAACAATAATAATAACAACAATAATAACGGCCCCTGGGGACAGGGCCCGAAGGGCCCGCGCGGCGGCGGACAGAACACGCCACCTGATCTCGAAGATATTTTGCGCAAAGGCCAGGACCGCCTGAAGCAGGTATTCCCAGGTGGCGGTGGTCGTAGCGGCGGCAATCGCCCGATCTATCTGTTGATCGGCGCGGCCTTGCTTGGCTTCTGGGTTTTCCAGTCCGTCTATACGGTGCAGCCTGATGAGCTGGCGGTTGAACTTCGTTTCGGCAAGCCGAAGGATGAAGTTTCCGAGCCGGGCCTGCATTTCCATTGGTGGCCGATTGAAACCTATGAAAAGGCGCAGATCGTCGAAAAGCAGATCAATATCGGCGCTCAGGGTTCTCGTACGGCGACGCAGGGTCTCATGCTGACTGGCGACCAGAACATCGTGAACGTCCAGTTCTCGGTTCTCTACCGCGTTTCCGATCCGCGCGCCTATCTGTTCAACGTCGACAGCCCGGATGCGATGGTGCAGCAGGTGTCCGAAAGCGCAATGCGTGAAATCGTCGGTCGCCGTCCGGCGCAGGACGTTTTCCGTGATAATCGTGCCGAGATCGCACAGAGCGTGCGTGCTATCGTGCAGCAGACGCTGGACAGCTATCAAGCCGGTATCCAGATCAACGCCGTGTCGATCGAAGATGCGTCGCCGCCGCGTGAAGTGGCAGATGCCTTTGATGAAGTGCAGCGCGCCGAACAGGACGAAGACCGTTTCATTGAGGAATCGAACCAGTATTCCAACCAGAAGCTCGGTCAGGCCCGCGGTGAAGCAGCTCAGGTTCGCGAAGAGGCAGCAGCCTATAAGAACCGCGTTGTTCAGGACGCCGAAGGTGAAGCGCAGCGTTTCAGCTCGGTCCTCGGCCAGTATGAAAAAGCGCCGGAAGTGACCCGCAACCGTCTCTTCCTCGAAACCATGGAACAGGTGCTGAAGAGCACCAAGAAAGTCATTGTGGAACCCGGAAAGGACGTCGTGCCCTATCTGCCGCTGAACGAACTGATGCGCCAGCAACCGCGCGCAGGCGCAACGGGCGCTACTCCGGGCGCTAATGTGACCACGACTCCCTCGACCGGCGGAGGTACCCAGTAATGGCTCAGAACAGACTTCCGATCATTGCGGGTATTATCGCTATCCTCGCCTTCCTGCTCTATTCCGCGACGTTCATCGTTTCGGAGCGCCAGCAGGCAATCGTTCTTCGTTTCGGTCAGATCGTCAGTGTGAAGACCGAGCCGGGCATCTATTTCAAGCTGCCATTCGGCTTCCTTGACGCCGATACGGTGCAGATGATCGATGACCGTCTGCTGCGTTTCGATCTGGACGATATCCGCGTTCAGGTTTCGGGCGGCAAGTTCTATGACGTCGACGCGTTCCTCGTCTACCGCATCACCGATGCCCGCAAGTTCCGTGAAACGGTTTCGGGCAGCACGCTCCTTGCCGAACAGCGTCTGCGCACCCGTCTGGATGCAGCGCTGCGTGGTGTCTACGGTCAGCGCGGCTTTGAAGCCGCTCTTTCGGAAGAGCGTGGCGACATGATGCGTGAAGTGCGCGATCAGCTTCGTCCCGATGCAACATCGCTTGGTCTGACCATTCAGGACGTTCGTATCCGTCGCACGGATCTGACGGCCGAAGTCTCGCAGCAGACCTATGAGCGCATGAAGGCGGAACGTCTGGCGGAAGCCGAGCGTCTGCGTGCCCGTGGCCGTGAAGCAGCCCAGCGTATTCGCGCCGTGGCCGACCGTCAGGTGGTGGAAACCATCGCCGAAGCGCGCAAGGAATCGGAAATCCTTCGCGGTGAGGGCGATGCGCAGCGCAGTGAAATCTACGCAGCCTCTGCATCGAAGGATCCGGGCTTCTTCGCCTTCTATCGTTCGATGGCCGCTTATCGTGAAGCGCTCGAAACCCCGGATACGACGCTGGTTCTCTCGCCGGATTCGGAGTTCTTCAAGTTCTTCCGTGATGCTGGCGGCAAGCTGGCAACGCCTTCCCAGTAAAGCACGGGAACAGCTCTGATGAGCGATTTTCTAGCCGCCGTAGGACTTCTCTTCGTTATCGAGGGGCTGCTCTACGGCGGCTTTCCTTTTTTCGCCAAGAAACTCGCACGTGAAGCGAGTGAAGCGCCGGAAAGCGCATTGCGCATTGCCGGTATCGCGGCGCTGGCCATCGGCGTCGGCATCGTCTGGCTTGTCAGGGGATAAGCCCCCAACGTTCCGTTATTTATGGCCCTTCGTCTATACGGGGCCGTAAACAGGCCTTAATTTGCGGCGATCTAACCTTTAGGTTATTTGCGTAGATATTCAGGATCGGAGCAGAGCTTTATGGCAATCGTACCGAAGGCGGGGTTCGCTCGCACCCTATTCGCAACCGTGGCAATGGGCGCGCTGGCTGTCACCGGAACGCTAACGGTCGCAACACCGCCAGCCTTTGCTCAGGACGCACCTGTGAAAGGCATTCAGGGTCCGGGTTCTGTTGCCGATCTTGCGGAAGGCCTTCTGGATGCGGTGGTGAATATCTCCACCTCGCAGACGGTAAAGGACGATGGCGGCGAGGGTGATGGTCCCGTACCCATGCCGAAGGTGCCGGAAGGCTCGCCGTTCCAAGAGTACTTCAAGGATTTCTTCAACAACAAGGACGGTGAGCAGAGCGACGAATCCCGCAAGGTGCAGTCGCTTGGATCGGGCTTCGTCATTGATGCCGAAAAGGGCTTCATCGTCACCAACAATCACGTCATTGCGGATGCTGACGAGATTGAAGTCAATTTCAACGACGGCACCAAGCTGAAGGCCGAGCTGGTCGGCAAGGATATCAAGACTGATCTGGCTGTCCTGAAAGTCGATCCCACCAAGCACAAGCTGAAGGCCGTGCAGTTCGGCAATTCCGAAAAGGCGCGCATTGGCGATTGGGTTCTGGCGATCGGTAACCCGTTCGGACTGGGCGGAACGGTAACGGCTGGTATCATTTCGGCGCGCAAGCGCGATATCAATTCCGGCCCCTATGATGATTTCATCCAGACGGATGCGGCTATCAATCGCGGTAATTCGGGCGGCCCGCTGTTCGACATGAACGGTCAGGTAATCGGGATCAACACCGCGATCATCTCGCCTTCGGGCGGCTCTATCGGCATCGGTTTTGCCATTCCGGCTGAAATGGCCGTTGGCGTGATCGATCAGCTGAAGGAATTCGGTGAGGTCAAGCGCGGCTGGCTCGGTGTGCGCATCCAGCCGGTGACGCAGGATATTGCGGATAGTCTCGGCCTGAAGGACCCGAAGGGCGCACTGATTGCCGGACTGATCGAGAATTCCGGCGTGGACAACACGGCACTGAAGGCCGGTGATGTTGTCATCGGCTATGAAGGCAAGCCGGTCGATACCGCGCGCGATCTGCCACGCCTTGTTGCCGAAAGCCCGGTTGGCAAGGAAGTGGAAATCAAGGTTGTTCGCGATGGCGCGGAGCAAACCGTTAAAGTGAAGCTCGGTCGCCTTGTCGAAGATGACAAGAGCACGGATGCTGCAACCGAAGATCAGGCGCCGGTTCCGGATGGAACAGAGGGCGAAGACGGACAGGAAGCGCCAGCAAAGCCGAAGAAAGAGCAGAAGAGCGAAGCCACGGGTCCGACCGTGCTTGGCATGAAGCTTTCCGAACTCAATGACGATGTGCGCGGCGAATTCGGCATTGCCGAAGACGTGCACGGTGTGGCCATCCTTTATGTGGCTCCAGGTTCGGCTGCGGGTGACAAGCGGGTCGAGACGGGCGATGTCATCGTCGATATCAATCAGGTCACCGTCAAGGCGCCCGAGGATGTGAAGAAGCGCATCGACGCGCTGCGGCGGGAAGGGCGCAAGAACGCGCTGCTTATGCTGGCGTCGCGTTCCGGCGAGTTGCGTTTTGTGACCGTTCGCATCGACTGAGACTTTTGTAAGATAGAATTCGAGCGGCGCTGCGGATCATCTGCAGCGCCGTTTTCATTTGCGATTTGAATCAAATAGCGGCAAGTGCTGAGAATGAGATTCAGGATTGAAGCGCCAAAACGCTTCATGGAGTGGTGTGCGAGTTGGAAACTGTCGATATTGTCGTGATAGGCGCGGGCGCGGCCGGAATGATGTGCGCCATCGAAGCGGCCAAGCGCGGACGCTCGGTGCTGGTTGTCGATCATGCCAAGTCGGCGGGTGAGAAAATCCGCATCTCCGGCGGTGGCCGGTGCAACTTCACCAATATCCATGCCAGCCCGAAGAACTATCTGTCGCGCAATCCGCATTTCTGCATCTCTGCGTTGAGCCGCTATACGCAGCGCGATTTCATCGCATTGGTCGAACGGCATCGCATTGCCTATCACGAAAAGACCCTGGGCCAGCTTTTCTGCGACGGCTCGGCAACGCAGATCATCGATATGCTGCTGGGCGAGATGAAGCGCCATGGGGCGCGGCTGAAACTCTCCTGCGGTGTCGAAACCGTAGCCAAGAGTGGCGACGGGTTTGAACTGCGGCTGATGGAAGGTGGTGTACGAATGACGGTCAGATGCCGTTCTGTGGTCGTCGCCTGCGGTGGCAAATCCATTCCGAAAATGGGCGCAACCGGCTTCGGCTATGACCTTGCCGAACAATTCGGGTTGCGGTTGATCGAGACGCGCCCGGCACTGGTCCCGCTAACCTTTGAGCCGAATACGCTGGAACGTCTGAAGCCGCTGGCCGGTATCGCTGTCGATGCGGTGGTGTCATGCGGTAAGACGAGCTTTGCCGAGGCCATGCTGTTCACGCATCGCGGCATCAGCGGTCCATCGATTTTGCAGATATCGTCCTATTGGAAAGAGGGCGATGAAATTCGCATCAGCATGTTGCCGGGAACGGACCTGTTCGAAGTCTTGCGCACACAGCGCACGCAGAATGGCAAGCAGGCCTTGCAGACCGCGCTCGGCCTGCATCTGCCGAAGAAGCTTGCGCAGACCATCGCCGAGGAAAACGGTGCCAGCGGTCATCTCGCCGATATGTCCGACAAGCTGTTCCGGCGTGTGGAAGCCGCTGTCAATGACTGGCGCATCAAGCCCGCCGGCTCCGAAGGCTATCGCACGGCGGAAGTGACGCTGGGTGGTGTCGATACGCGTGATCTCGATTCGCGCACCATGGAGGCCAAGTCAGTGCCCGGCCTCTATTTCATTGGCGAAGTGGTTGATGTTACCGGATGGCTCGGCGGATATAATTTCCAGTGGGCCTGGTCGTCGGGCTGGTGTGCCGGTCAGGTGGCGTAAGCGCGATAAACGACGAGGCGTTTCAGGTGAGGTGTTTCGTCCGGTACGCGCGGATGATTGAAATCACTTGAGGCATCGCGCACCATGCCGATGCGCTGCATGACGCTCGTCGAGCGATCATTAGCTTCCACGGCGAAGGATACAACCTCAGACAGGCCCAGCGGACCGAAGCCATAGGCCAGAAGGGCTTTGCCAGCTTCGGTCACAAAGCCCTTGCCCCAGAAGGGGCGGGCAAGCCGCCAGCCTATTTCCACTGTTCCATCCGGCAAATGCGGTTCAAGATTGGTGCGCAATAGCCCGGCGAAGCCGATGCACTCGCCGCTTGCTTTCTCTTCGAGTGCGTAGAAACCAAGGCCGGTTTCCGAGATCATCGTGCGCAGTCGGTCGAAAAACTCGTCCGATTCTTGGCGGTTACGCCGGAATGGGAAGAAATGCATGACCTCTTCATCGGAATTGATCGTGTGAAAGAGATCGCGGTCGCGATCCTCCCAATTCCGAATGACAAGCCTTGGCGTTTCCAGAATCATCATTCGACGAAGTCCGTTTTCCTGTAACCCTGAATGTAGAGAAGTGCAGTCAGGTCGCCATGGTCGATGCGCACCTTGGCTTGTGCCGCCACTGCCGGTTTGGCATGAAGCGCCACGCCCGTTCCTGCGAGCTGGATCATGCCGAGATCGTTGGCGCCATCGCCCACCGCGATTGCGTCATCGGGTGACAGACCCAGACGGTCAGCAATTTCTTCTAGCCGTTCCACCTTGGCTTCGCGACCGAGAATCGGCTCCGCGACAACACCTGTCAGCTTGGTGCCATCATCCAGAAGAAGATTGGCGCGGTCTTCGTTGAAGCCGATCATTTCGGCAATGCGGTGGGTGAAGGATGTGAAGCCGCCCGAGACAAGCGCGGTATAAGCGCCGTGCTTGCGCATGGTGCGCACCAGTTCCGGTCCGCCGGGTGTGAGTGTAATGCGGGTGGCGATTACCTTGTCGATAACCTGAAGGGGCAAGCCTTTCAGAAGTGCAACGCGTTCACGCAGGGCCGGTTCAAAGGCGATTTCGCCATTCATGGCGCGGGCGGTGATTGCGGCCACATGCTCGCGCAAGCCTGCTTCTTCGGCGAGTTCGTCGATGCATTCCTGCTGGATCATGGTCGAATCCATGTCGGCAATCAGGATTTTCTTGCGGCGGCGATCCTGCTCCTGCACAACGACATCAACCGGTGCGCCATCGAGCGTCGCGCGCAGCGCAGCGTCGGCGTCATCCGCGCTCAGGCCGTTTGGCAGGGGGATATCGCAGGCAATACCGTCTGCAAGCCAATAAAGTCCTGTTGCATTCACTGCCGCTGACGCTTTAATCCCGAGCGACGGAACAAGAGCGGCCTTGGCCGGGTTGGCGATCAAAGTGGCAATGAGCGAAGCGGATGCAGACATGAGGGAGCGATTCCTGCGATGAGTGAGGAGGCGATCAAGAATGCCATCCTGATAGCTGGCCCAACGGCCAGCGGCAAGTCGGCACTTGCTGTTCATATGGCAAGGGAGACCGGCGGTTTCATCGTAAACACCGATTCCATGCAGGTTTATGACGTGCTTGATCTGTTGACGGCGCGTCCGGGAGCAGATGATCTGGCTTCAGCCGAGCATCATCTCTACGGCCATGTCACGCCGTCCGTGTCCTATTCTACCGGCAAATGGTTCGCCGATGTGGTGGCGCTTCTGGCGCAGCCGGAGTCGGCAGGTCGGACCCCGATTTTCGTTGGCGGCACTGGTCTTTATTTTCGCGCACTGCTGGGTGGTTTGTCGCAAATGCCGGAAGTATCCCCGGAAGTGCGCACTCACTGGCGCGCACGTATGGAGGCGGAAGGGGCTGAAGCGCTGCATCGGGCGCTGTCCGAGCGTGACCCGCAGATGGCGGCAACGCTTCAACCAACCGATAGCCAGCGCATCGTGCGGGCGCTGGAGGTGATCGAGAGCACCGGAAAATCCTTGAGCGAGTGGCAGCAGACCAAGGGGCGTGTGCTGGTGGATGACCAGTCGGCGCGCAAGGTTGTGCTTTTGCCAGAACGGGGCTGGCTCTCTGAACGCATCGCGCGGCGCTTTGCCCTGATGTGGAACAATGGCGCTATCAATGAGGTGAAGGCGCTGTTGGCTTTGCAGCTTGATCCGGCGTTGCCCGCCATGAAGGCCATTGGCGTTCGGGAGATTAGCGCTTTCCTCGAAGGTACGATGAGTGAAGACGAAGCCATCGAACGATCAGTGATTGCAACGCGGCAATATGCCAAGCGCCAGTCGACCTGGTTTCGCAATCAGCTTGATAAAAGCTGGAATTTTTTAAGTAATTCTGATGAAGCACTACTTCAATTAACGACACTGAAATAACTCGCTGGCAATCTCCGAAAAGAGAGGCGGGCGCGAAATATGCGGTTTCATAAATCGGAGCGGGCATTTTTTATTCTGATTATTTTGATGTGCGGGATAGGCATATTGCTTTATCGCGTGCATGTGGATTTGGGTATGCTTGCAGCTAGCCCTCTCGATGCGTCCGCTGCCGAACTGGTGGCCGTTCTCGGACGGCTCAATCACGCGGCGATCTGGGTCCTGATCGCTTCCATCGTTTGCGGGCTTTTGCTGATCTATCCGCAGATACGCACCGAGGCGCTGGATCGCGGCAAGTTGCAGATCATCACACAGGATTTGTCCGAACGGTCGCAAACGCTCGAACATGCCGCCCTGACCGACAGTCTTACCGGCATGCAGAACCGGCGCTATTTCGATGAAGCGCTGAGGGAATATCTGGTTCAGTTCGATCGTATCCAGCGACCGGTCGGCCTGATGATTATTGATCTGGACCACTTCAAGTCCGTCAACGACACCCATGGACACGATATTGGCGACGTGGTGTTGCAGGAAGTCGCGCGCTGCCTGCGCGATTATACCCGATATCACGATGTGGTTGCGCGTCTCGGCGGCGAAGAATTCGCCGTACTGGCTCCGAATATGGATGCGGAGTTGATGATCAAGCTCGCCAATCGTATCCGCAAGGCCATTGCGGGGCTGGAAATAGATCTTGGCGATGTGAAGCTGACAGTCACCGTCAGTATCGGGCTTGCCGTATGGGACAGGCGCGAAACGTCGAAGGACCTTTATCGCCGCGCCGACAAGATGCTCTATGCCGCCAAGAATATGGGGCGCAACCGCGTCTGCGCTTGATGCTGTGTCGCTGAGGGTCTTGTATCAGCCCTCAAAATCCTTACGGAAATTGCGCACCAGATCGCCAAGCTTTTTCATGCTTTGGGCTGTCTCGCTGTTATGAGACACGACTGGCGCTGGTCGCTCCGGTGCAAGTGCTGCCGCTGTGACGGTTTCCAGCCTGCTGATTGTCGCAGGTTTCTCCAATAGATCGCTGTCTTCGGATGGTTTTTCAGGCACGCCGGTTTGCGCATTGTTTTCGAAGGAGCGAAGCCGATCCACAATGCGGTCCAGCGCGATCTTGTCATCGACCTGCCAGGATGCGGTGGGGTTTTCGGCTTTGCGGCGTCCCGGCAATTGATGCGGTGGGACTGTTTCGAAGGTCAGTCGCATCGGCGTTGAGAACGCTTCGCCAAAGGCGATGGCTTCACGGTTGGCAATTGACGAGAGGAAACCGGCCATGCTGCGGGCGCCGCCGCGCAATGCGCCCTTGATGATTTCCTGATCGCGCTCATTGCCGAGGCGCATTGCAAAAATGGAGTTGCACTGCGAGAGAATGGTGGCGTCCAGTTCGCCGGGGCGCTGGCTGATCACGCCGAGATAGGAGCCATATTTGCGCCCTTCCTTGGCGATGCGGGCAATGGCCTGTCGTGTCGGCCAGAAACCGGCATCCTTATCGGCGGGAATATAACGGTGTGCTTCCTCGCAGATGACGAGGGTTTGCAGGCTGCCTTCGCTCGACATGGCAATGTCGAACGAGAGGCGGCACAGAACCGAAGCAACCGCATTGACCACCTCGGATGGCAGGCCCGCGAGCTGGAAGGTGCAAATCGGCTTGCCATTGTGCGGAATGCGGAAAATGCGGGCGATGGCCTGACGCATGGTTTCCGGGCCGCCAGTGACAGCAAACATGAAGCGAAAGCGCGGATCGCTGGCGATGGATTCCAGCCGTGCTTTCAGGTTGCGCAGATAGGGGCGCTCGGCTTTGCTGTCGAGAAGGCCGATCCGGTCTTCGATCAGGGTCAGGAGATCGCGCAGGCGATAGGCAATCGGTGTATCGACGCTGACCGTCCTGTCCGATAATTTGCGCCGCAAGGTCTGGCGGCCGCCGGTCTCGCTGTCATTGGTCTTTTCGCGGGCAAGCTGCACAAGGTCGCGCAATATGTCGTATTCGGTCGGCTCGGGGGGGCGACCACGAAAGATGACATCCGCAAACTCGTCCAGCCGCAACATCCAGAACGGCAGTTCGATATTGGTCTGGTCCACCGCGATGGCGAGATCCGGAAACGCGCCCGCAAATTCATTGTGCGGATCGAGGATGAGGATGCGCAGATCAGGCCGCTGCAAGACGATGCGGCGCAGCAGCAGCATGACCGCGCTGGATTTGCCTACGCCCGTGGTGCCGACAACGGCAAAATGGCGTGAGATGAGGTCTTCCACCGAAACATAAGCGGGAACGGAAGTATCCTGCGTCAGCGCGCCGATGGGGACGCTTGTCTGCCCCATCTGGGCATAGACAGCGGACAGGTCGGTGGCGCGGATGCGGTGGGCGATGGCGCCGGGATAAGGATATCTGGAAATACCGCCGCTAAACGACATAGCGCCATCCGGTTCGCCGCGGACCTCTCCAAGAAATTCGACATGGACGTGCACGATGTTGTCGCCGCCGCGCGTCCAGGCATTGTCGGGCACGGTGACATTATGGACGAGGCCGACCAGACGATTGCCACCAGACTGTATCGAGATGAGCTGACCAACGGTCCAGTAGTCATCGGATGCCGTGGAAGAGGGGCCGGACAGAGCTGCGATGATCGCGCGCTCGCCGTCGCACTGGATGACATGACCTTCCGTGCGGTTGCGCTGTACAAAGCCGCGGTCTTTCATCTCGGCATTGCCGTCAATATCCCCGCCCATGTTCATTTCGCTAACTTTCAAAAGAGTGTTGAACGAAACTAACAAATCCGGGTTGAAATAAAGTTATCGAAAGGGTGGGGTGAATCTTAAGAAAATATCGCAGGGCCCGTATTTATGCGTTGACGGCTCGTTTTCAGGCGATTAGTGTCCCGCCCCATGAACACGTTTATTATTCTTGTGGTACGGGCGCGCATGGGCAGGATGGTGTAACCATCCGGCGAAAGCTCCCATGCGCGAAAGACAGGCTCCCTCGGGGGCCTTTTTTATTATCCAAAAAAGCCCGATGCGGCTAAATCTAACACCGAAATATCGACTAGACGGGAAGAGAACGATGACTGCAGGTAAACAAGAGGCGGAAGCAACCGCCGCAGGATCACAGGAAACAAGCCATCCGCGCGAGATGACCGGCGCGGAAATGGTTATCCAGGCCATGATTGATCAGGGCGTGGAAAGCATTTTCGGCTATCCGGGCGGCGCAGTGCTTCCGATCTATGACGAACTGTTCCAGCAGGACAAAATTCAGCACATTCTCGTGCGTCACGAGCAGGGTGCAGGCCATGCTGCCGAAGGCTATGCCCGCTCCACCGGCAAGGTTGGTGTGTTGCTTGTGACCTCCGGTCCCGGCGCAACCAATGCGGTTACGCCGCTTCAGGATGCGCTGATGGATTCCATCCCGCTCGTCTGCATTTCCGGTCAGGTTCCGACCTCTTTGATCGGTTCCGATGCTTTCCAGGAAGCGGACACAGTTGGTATTACCCGTCCCTGCACCAAGCACAACTGGCTGGTGAAGGACGTCAATGACCTGTCGCGCGTTCTGC
Source organism: Brucella sp. 22210 (assembly GCF_052045675.1). NCBI lineage: Bacteria > Pseudomonadati > Pseudomonadota > Alphaproteobacteria > Hyphomicrobiales > Brucellaceae > Brucella > Brucella sp. 22210. The sequence goes on along the minus strand of NZ_JBQEPD010000002.1, from coordinate 131,595 downwards.
ATGAAGCCTTCCAGGTCGCATCCACGGGTCGTCCCGGCCCGGTTCTGGTCGATATTCCGAAGGACATCCAGTTTGCCAAGGGCATCTATACGCCGCCACAGACCACGCCGCGCACCACGTACCGTCCGGTTCTCGACGGCAATGCGCAGGCGATCGCCGACGCTGTTCGTCTGCTCGCCACGGCGAAGAAGCCCGTCATCTATTCCGGCGGTGGCGTGATCAATTCCGGCCCGGCAGCTTCCCGTCTGCTGCGCGAGCTGGTTGAACTCGGCAATTTCCCGATCACCTCCACCCTGATGGGCCTCGGCGCTTATCCGGCTTCCGGCAAGAACTGGCTCGGCATGCTGGGCATGCACGGCACCTACGAAGCCAATATGACGATGCATGATTGCGACGTCATGCTGTGCGTCGGCGCGCGCTTCGACGACCGTATTACCGGTCGCCTCAATGCCTTCTCGCCGAACTCGAAGAAGATTCACATCGATATCGATCCGTCGTCGATCAACAAGAATGTACGCGTGGATGTGCCGATCATCGGCGATGTTGCGCATGTTCTGGAAGACATCGTTCGTCAGTTCCGCGCTTCCGACAAGAAGCCGGAAAAGAAGACCATCGCGGCCTGGTGGGAGCAGATCGACCGTTGGCGCGCCCGCAATTCGCTGGCCTATACGCCGAACAAAGACGTCATCATGCCGCAATATGCTATTGAGCGGCTGTATGAACTGACCAAGGATCGCAAGACCTACATCACCACCGAAGTTGGTCAGCACCAGATGTGGGCTGCGCAGTTCTATGGTTTTGAAGAACCGAACCGCTGGTTGACCTCGGGTGGTCTGGGCACCATGGGTTATGGTCTGCCTGCGGCCCTCGGCGTGCAGATCGCCCATCCGGATGCGCTGGTTATCGACATTGCTGGTGATGCATCGATCCAGATGTGCATTCAGGAAATGTCGGCGGCCATCCAGCACAATGCGCCGATCAAGATCTTCATCCTGAACAACCAGTATATGGGCATGGTGCGCCAGTGGCAGCAATTGCTGCATGGCAATCGTTTGTCGCATTCCTATACGGAAGCGATGCCGGATTTCGTCAAGCTGGCTGAAGCCTATGGCGCGCATGGCATTCGTTGCGAAAAGCCGGGCGATCTGGATAGCGCCATTCAGGAAATGATCGACATCGACAAGCCGGTCATCTTCGACTGCCGCGTTGCCAATCTGGCAAACTGCTTCCCGATGATCCCGTCCGGCAAGGCGCATAATGAAATGCTGTTGCCTGACGAAGCTACGGACGAAGCCGTTGCCAATGCCATCGACGCCAAGGGCCGCGCGCTCGTCTGATCCGGAGGATTTAATTATGAATGCACAGAACCTAGCTTCCGGATCGGCTTACTTCATCGCAGCCGAAACCCAGACCCCGGAAACCCACACGCTTGCGGTCCTCGTCGACAACGAGCCGGGTGTCCTTGCCCGTGTGATCGGACTTTTTTCCGGCCGCGGCTACAACATTGAAAGCCTGACGGTTTCGGAAACCGAGCACGAGAAGCATCTGTCGCGCATCACCATCGTGACGCGTGGCACGCCGCATGTGCTTGACCAGATCCGTCATCAGCTGGCGCGCATCGTTCCGGTTCACCGCGTGGTGGATCTGAGCCATCGTGCGAGCGAACTTGGGCACGATCGTCCGATCGAGCGTGAACTGGCGCTGGTCAAGGTGGCTGGCAAGGGTGAAGCCCGTGCCGAAACCCTGCGTCTTGCCGATGCGTTCAAGGCCAAGGTGGTCGACGCGACGACAGACCACTTCATTCTGGAGATCACGGGCAAAACCGCCAAGATCGACCAGTTCATCTCGATCATGAAGCCGCTCGGCCTCGTCGAAATCTGCCGCACTGGCGTGGCGGCGATGAACCGCGGTCCTGAAGGGATGTAAGTATAGCTTCTCTGCCAAGGGCAGGGGATCGATACAATAAGTCTTAAAACCGGCACAATGTTTCGATTGTGCCGGTTTTTTATTGAGCTAATTTGTGCGGGTAAATCGGGTTCATCATATGTCTGTCGAAATATTTCTGGCGCTGATCGCCTTCGCTTTCGTTTCTTCCATAACGCCGGGTCCGAACAATCTGATGCTTTTGGCGTCGGGTGTGAACTTCGGTTTTCGCCGCACAATCCCGCATATGCTGGGTATTGGCGTCGGCTTTTTCGGCCTGCTTCTGGCGGTCGGGTTCGGATTGGGCGTGTTGCTTGAAACTATGCCGGCCTTCTACACCAGTCTGAAATTCGCTGGTGGAGCATATATGCTCTATCTCGCATGGAAAATCGCGACATCGCGTTCCATCGGCGAGGCAAAGGGCAATCGTGACGGCAAGCCGATGACGTTCATGCAGGCCGCAGCCTTTCAGTGGGTCAATCCCAAGGCGTGGGTAATGGCTGTCACCGGCATCGCCACCTATGCCACGCATGACAATTACTATCTCGCGGTGTCGCTGGTGAGCGTCGCTTTCGCGCTGGTCAATCTGCCAAGCGTGTCGGTTTGGGCTGGCTTTGGCATGTTGCTGCGCAACTGGCTGGACGATCCGGTGCGTCTCAAATGGTTCAACATGGCTATGGCCTTGCTGCTTATCGCAAGCCTTTGGCCGATGTTAAGGTAATTCAATCAGGAGCACGAGCATGTCGGCACTTCCCACCTATGACGATGTTGCATCCGCAGCGAGCCAGATCGAAGGTCACGCGTTTCATACGCCGGTTCTGACTTCCACTGCACTGAATGATGAGACGGGCGCAGAGTTCTTTTTCAAGGTGGAAAGTCTGCAGCGCATCGGCGCGTTCAAGTTTCGTGGTGCATTCAATGCCCTGTCGCGTTTCAGTGACGAGCAGAAGAAGCGCGGCGTGATCGCGTTTTCGTCGGGCAACCATGCCCAGGCCGTGGCCTTATCGGCAAAGCTGCTTGGCATTTCCGCCACCATATTGATGCCGGAAGATGCGCCGCAGTCGAAGCTCGAAGCAACGCGCGGCTATGGTGCCAATGTTATCACGTTCAATCGCTATAAGGATGACCGCGATGCCTTGACGAACCGTCTGGCGGAGGAGGGCGGTCTGACCCTGATCCCGCCCTATAACCACCCGCATATCATTGCCGGGCAGGGCACGGCGACCAAGGAGCTGATCGAGGAAGTGGGCCCGCTCGACGCGCTTTTCGTCTGTGTCGGCGGTGGTGGATTGATTGCCGGATCGGCTCTGGCCGCCAAGGCGCTTTCGCCCGATTGTGCGGTTTATGGTGTTGAGCCGGAAGCGGGCAACGACGTCCAGCAGTCGCTGCGTGCGGGCAAGATTGTGCGCATCGATACGCCGCAGACGCTGGCCGATGGCGCGCAGACGCAAGCACCGGGCGATCTGACCTTTGCCATCATCCGCGAAAAGGTGACGGATGTGCTGACGGTCAGTGATCAGGCGCTCGTTGATGGCATGAAGTTCTTTGCCCGGCAGATGAAGCTGGTGGTCGAGCCGACCGGCTGTCTGGCCTTCGCCGGTGCCCGCCAGATTGCGGATCAATTGCGCGGAAAGCGCGTGGGCGTGATCATCAGCGGTGGCAATGTCGACCTCTCCCACTATACTGCTCTTCTGAATACGGCTGTTTGATCACGGTTTGATCTTGTTTTCAGGTCGCGAATCCTGTCTGAAAGAGCCATGCAGTTTTCCCCGGAACAGGATCAGGCGCTCAAGGCCGTGGGACAATGGCTGAAAGACGGCCGTAGTCCCATTTTCAGACTGTTCGGCTATGCCGGAACAGGCAAGACGACACTTGCGCGCTATTTCGCGGAACATGTCGACGGCGACGTGCAGTTTGCTGCCTTTACCGGCAAGGCGGCGCAGGTTCTGCGTTCCAAGGGCGCGAGCAATGCGCGCACGCTGCATTCGCTGATCTATCGTCCGCGTGGCGAGGAAGCCATCGAGGACGAGACAACCGGCAAGACGTCTATCGCCCCGACATTCTCGCTCAACCGGCAAAGCCCGGTCGCCAAGGCGGCGATGATCGTGGTCGATGAATGTTCGATGGTGGACGAGGCGCTTGGACGCGATCTCATGAGCTTTGGAACGCCGATCCTTGTGCTGGGCGATCCCGGCCAGTTGCCACCGATTTCGGGCGGCGGCTTTTTCACCGAACATGAACCGAACTATCTGCTTACCGAGATTCACCGGCAGGCGCAGGACAATCCGATCATCCGCATGGCGCTCGATGTCCGGGAAGGGCGCGAATTGCCTTATGGCGATCACGGCGCAGCAAAGGTCATCAGCAAGAACGAAGTCAATCAGGAGATGGTGCTGAAGGCGGATCAGGTGCTTGTCGGCACCAATCGCACGCGGCGTCGCTACAATCAGCGTCTGCGTGAGTTGAAGGGCTTCACAGCTGATTTTCCGCAAGCGGGCGACAAGCTCGTTTGTCTGCGCAACGATCCGGCCAAGGGCTTGCTCAACGGGTCGCTCTGGAAGGTCATGACCTCATCCAAGGAAACCGTGAAGCCTGGCATCAATCTGCTGGTTGCGCCGGAAGACGATGATCGCGGTGTCGCGAAGATCAAGCTTTTGAAGGCGCAATTCGAGGACCCGGATAGCGAAATTCCCTGGCAGACCAAGAAGCGCTACGACGATTTCGACTATGGCTATGCGCTGACGGTGCATAAGGCGCAGGGTTCGCAGTGGGACGATGTTGTGCTGTTTGATGAGAGCTTTGCTTTTCGCGATACGCGCGAGCGCTGGCTTTATACGGCCATTACCCGTGCGGCTGAACGCCTGACGATTGTAAAATAATCAGCTTTCAATTGGTTTGGCGCTTAGCCACTCCCATGCGTCCTGTTCTTCGTCGGTTTCGAACGAGCGCATTTCGATGGAGAGAAAGGGCTGCATCAGGGTGATGCTGGCTTGAATCCACAATGGCCCGCCCACAATCGCATAGCGGCGCAGATGCTTGAGCGATTTTGAACGCATCGACAGCATGCTTTCGGAAAAGGCTGCCGTCCAGTCCACACCTTCATAGCCGGTGAGACGGATCAGAAGATCAATCTCGTCAAACTGCTCATAGGCGGCGTCAAGCAGACCGTAGAGATTCTCCAGCGATGAATCGTCCAGATGCCCTTCAATGGCAAAGGCGAATACATCATTCCGGTCTGTGGGAATGCGGCGGACGACGGGGATGTCCTCATTGCGCATCATCGGTCTCCAAGCGTCTTTCTATCATCAATCGTCAAAGCGAGCCCTTAGCGGGACAGGATTCAAACGTCTGGACCCAGCGAAAGGTTGCGGATTGTTGTTCCAATTTTGGCGTGGAAAAGCTTGCCCCATGCTCGAAAGGCGGGAAACGGCAACATTTGGGGATGGGTGAACGGGTGCGACGGGAAAACACTCACACTTTCCTGCGGCGGGCGATATAAAGCGAAAACCGATAACGGGAGAAATGCCTCCATGCCTGCGAAATTATCTGTCAATCTCAATGCGATTGCCATGCTGCGTAATCGCCGCGATCTGCCCTGGCCGAGCGTCACCGGTCTTGGACGGATAGCACTTGCGGCAGGGGCTGCGGGTTTGACGGTGCATCCGCGCCCGGACCAGCGCCATATCCGTTTTTCCGATCTTGGCGATATTCGTGCATTGATCGACGATGAATTTCCGCAGGCCGAATTCAACATTGAAGGCTTTCCGAGCGAAGCTTTCCTTGAGCTGGTTGAAAAGCACCAGCCGGAGCAGGTGACACTGGTGCCGGATGATCCGACACAGGCCACTTCCGACCATGGCTGGGATTTCCTGTCCAAGGCCGATTATCTTGCGCCCATCGTGGCGCGGCTGAAGAAGGGCGGTATGCGCGTTTCGCTGTTCGCCGATCCCGATCCGCTGGGTTATGACAAGGCCAAGGCTCTTGGTGCCGACCGGCTTGAATTCTACACTGGGCCTTACGGCGCGACTTATGACGACCCGGCAGCGGCAGCGCGTGAGCTGGACCGGATAGGCAAAGCCGCTGAAGCCGCGACGGCACTCGGCCTTGAAGTCAATGCCGGTCACGATCTGACAGTTGAAAATCTTCCCGCACTGGTCAAGCGCATGCCGCAATTGAAAGAAGTTTCCATCGGACATGGATTGACGGCGGACGCTTTGACGTATGGTATGTCGGCGACAGTGGCACGTTTCATCGCTGCTTTGGCTGGGTAATTGGTGCGTTCAATGCGTTATATGCATAGCTTCTCTGCGAGCTTTGCGAAAAGCGCATTTGTGCCAAAGCTCAACAAGCTATAGGCGTCCGCGGCTGGTTCTATCCGCGTCGGGGGCGCGCAGGAACGTATGAGGGAAGCATTGATACAGTTTTCCGAAGTCCGCATTTCACATCGGTGCGCCCCGGCGAGTTTCGCCTTGCGGGCTTCATCGGAGCGGTGCGTTTCTGCCGCTCGGTCCGGTGATCATGATTGAACCTGATTGGGGCAAAGGTGCGGCACGGTTGTTGCAATCCGCAATCTTTTGCGGGCGTTCCTGTGAGTGGACTCCACATAAAATGATTTCCAGCCAGAATGACTTCAGGACGGTGCGAGGTGTTTGCAAATGAGCGATGAGCTGAACGGCCAGAACGCGCAACCGCAACCCACCCCGCAGGACGCTGCTGCCGCTCCGCTTGTTGGCGGCGCCACGGGTTCCGAAGGCGGGTTTGCCGCCGAAGAGAACGATCATCACAATGACAGCATGAAGACGCTGGTGTTGGGCGCTCTCGGTGTCGTCTATGGCGATATCGGTACCAGCCCGATCTATGCTTTTCGCGAAGCGCTGCATGCGGCGGCTTCTGATGGCGTTCTGTCGCGCCCTGATATTCTTGGTGTCGTGTCGCTGATCTTCTGGGCGCTGACACTGGTCGTCACGATCAAATATGTCCTGTTCGTGCTGCGTGCGGATAATAACGGCGAAGGTGGTATCCTGTCGCTGATGGCGCTGGTGCGCGGTGCGCTGAAGGGACGTCCAAATCTCATTCTCGGCGTCGGCATTGTCGGTGCTGCGTTGTTCTTCGGCGATGCGGTGATTACGCCCGCCATTTCCGTGCTTTCCGCCATGGAAGGTCTGGAAATTGTCGCGCCCAGCCTCACCCCCTTCGTGGTGCCCATCACAGTGGTCATTCTTGTGACGCTGTTTTCGGTGCAAAAGCTTGGCACCGGCAGGGTGGCTATCGTGTTCGGCCCGATCATGGCAATCTGGTTCCTGGCGCTTGGCGCGTCGGGCCTCTGGCATATTTTCGACGACCCGACTGTGATCGCCGCGCTCAATCCCTATTATGCCCTGCATTTTCTTATCATCAGCCCGGGTATAGCCTTCATCACGGTTGGTGCTGTTTTCCTGGCCATGACGGGTGCGGAAGCGCTTTATGCCGATCTCGGTCATTTCGGGCGCAAGCCGATTGTGCGTGCCTGGCTGTGGATCGTGTTTCCGTGCCTGGTGCTCAATTATTTCGGACAGGCTGCCTTCATCCTGTCGCATGGTGAAGCGGCTGCATTGCCATTCTTCCAGATGTTACCGGATTTCGCCTTGTTACCGATGGTGCTGCTGGCGACGGCGGCTACGGTGATCGCCAGTCAGGCGGTCATCACTGGCGCTTATTCGGTCGCGAGACAGGCGGTGCAGCTCAATATTCTGCCGCGCCTTGAAATTCAGCATACGTCTGAAAAGCTGCACGGGCAGATCTATATTCCGCGCGTCAATCTGCTGCTCGGCCTTGCCGTGGTCATTCTGGTGCTGGGCTTCGAGAAGTCGACCAATCTGGCCGCTGCCTATGGTATCGCGGTCACCGGCAACATGCTGGTGACGACCGTGCTGCTCTATATTGTCATGACACGGATCTGGAAGTGGCCGGTGGGTCGTGCTCTGCCTTTGATGCTGGGCTTCCTGCTGATCGACATCATGTTCTTCAGCGCCAACATCATCAAAGTGCATGAAGGCGGCTGGGCTTCCATCGGTATTGCTGCCGTGCTCGTCATCATCATGTGGACCTGGGTGCGGGGTACGCGGCACCTGTTCCTCAAAACGCGCAAGGGCGAAGTTCCGCTCGATCTCATCGTCGAGCAGATGGCCAAGCGTCCGCCGACGATTGTGCCGGGAACAGCGGTCTTTCTGACGGGCGATCCGAAAAGTGCGCCCACCGCGCTGATGCACAGTTTGAAACACTACAAGGTTCTGCATCAGAACAATGTCATTTTGACTGTTGTCACAGCTTCCAAGCCGTGGGTCTCAAGCGCGGATCGCGCCCGCGTCTCGCAATATAACGAGCGCTTCATGCAGGTGACGCTCAAATTCGGCTATATGCAGCAGCCGAATATTCCGCGCGCGCTTGGCCTTTGCCGCAAGCTTGGCTGGAAGTTTGACATCATGACGACGTCTTTCTTCCTGTCGCGGCGCTCGCTCAAGGCGTCGGTGCATTCCGGCATGCCTTTGTGGCAGGACAAGCTGTTTATTCTGCTGGCGCGCACGGCATCGGACGCGACCGAATATTTCCAGATTCCAACCGGGCGCGTGGTGGAAATCGGCACGCAGGTGAATATCTGATCTGGAATTCGCTTTAATTGCCGTATGTCTATGAGGGCGTTATCTGAGAATTTGATTCCGGATGACGCCCTAATTTTTTGTTTTTCCTACTATTTTCACGCAAGTGCACAGTTCAATCGCGCTATTGGCACCGACATCTTTAGTACACGCCTTTACCATCCGAATTTTTCAAAATCTCGCTTGACCGTCCATGTGGCAAGGTCTAATAGAATGGGAACCGTACCGTACGGTACAAGAGGAGGAAGTGACCCGTGACTGATGGTAGCGACGAATTGCAGGCTCAAAAGCAGCAGGCTCTTTCGCCGCGTCAGAACGATGTTCTGGAGCAGGCGTTGCGCCTTCTTGTCGAGGGCGGAGACCGCGCTTTGACAACGGCGAGCATTGCGCGTGCCGCCAACTGTTCCAAGGAAAGCCTCTATAAATGGTTTGGCGACCGTGACGGTCTTTTGACGGCGATGGTTCGCTGGCAGGCCTCCAAGGTTCGCGTTGTGCCGCTGGCGCGCGAGAAGCTTGATGCGGAATCGCTTTTCTCAAGTCTGGAGCACTTCGCCCGCGACTGGTTGCTGGTGCTTTCGGGACGCACGTCGATCGCGCTTAACCGTCTGGCGGTCAGCCATGCGGCGTCGGGCAAGTCGGCGCTGGGCGATATCGTTCTCTCCAATGGACCGGTGGCCATGGCCAAACGCCTGAAGCCGATCCTTGAAATGGGGATGGAAGCGAAGCTGCTTGCTTTCGACGATATCGATGAAGCATTTCGCACGTTCTTCGGGCTTGTCGTCCGGGACATGCAAATCCGGTTGCTGTTGGGCGACCGGCTGGAACTGACTGACGACGTGGTCATCCGGGACGCCCGGCGCGCCACCAAGCAGTTTTTCGCTCTGTATGGAGCCTAATCAGATCGGCTGACGCAAGAAGGCCAGAGAATAAACTGGAAACGAAGGGAATAGGAAATGCGCGTTTATTACGACCGGGATGCAGACGTTAACCTGATCAAGTCCAAGAATGTGGTTATCGTCGGCTACGGCAGCCAGGGCCGCGCCCATGCGCTGAACCTGAAGGATTCCGGTGCTGCCAACGTGCGCGTCGCCCTTCGCGAAGGTTCCGCAACCATCAAGAAGGCTGAAGCTGACGGCTTTCAGGTGATGAGCGTTGCTGATGCCGCCAAGTGGGCCGATCTGATGATGATGGCGACCCCGGATGAGCTGCAGGCTGACATCTACCGCGACCATATCCACAGCAACCTGCGCGACGGCGCTGCGATTGCTTTCGCACACGGCCTCAATGTTCATTTCGGCCTCATCGAACCGAAGAAGTCGGTCGACGTTGTCATGATCGCACCGAAGGGCCCAGGCCATACGGTTCGCGGCGAATACCAGAAGGGCGGCGGCGTGCCTTGCCTGATCGCTATCCATCAGGATGCTTCCGGCAATGCCCATGACCTCGCTCTGTCCTACGCTTCGGGCGTTGGCGGCGGTCGTTCGGGCGTCATCGAAACCACCTTCAAGGAAGAGTGCGAAACCGATCTGTTCGGTGAGCAGGCTGTTCTCTGTGGCGGCGTGGTCGAACTGATCCGCACCGGTTTCGAAGTTCTGGTTGAAGCCGGCTACGCACCGGAAATGGCTTACTTCGAGTGCCTGCACGAAATGAAGCTGATCGTGGACCTGATCTACGAAGGCGGCATCGCCAACATGAACTACTCGATCTCGAACACCGCTGAATGGGGCGAATACGTCACCGGCCCGCGCATCATCACTGCTGAAACCAAGGAAGAAATGAAGCGCGTTCTGAAGGACATTCAGACCGGCAAGTTCACCTCCGATTGGATGCAGGAATATCGTGCAGGTGCTGCTCGCTTCAAGGGCATCCGTCGCAACAACGATGCGCACCAGATCGAAGAAGTTGGCGAAAAGCTCCGCGCCATGATGCCGTGGATTGCAGCGAACAAGCTGGTGGATAAGGCTCGCAACTAAAAATCAGTGATATTCAGGTTCTGGCTGTCTGCAAATGGCATTTTCTTCCGCTTCCGGTGCTCATGTACCTTTAAGTACATTCCGCTCCGGTTCTCAGAAAACACCATTTTCGACGGACCAGAACCAGAATCTCATCTGATTTTGAGAGCTTCCATAACAAGCAAAAAGAGGGGGCGTTTCAAACGCCCCTTCATTACTTGACGCTGGATGGTTGGATTGATCGCGATTAAGCCGCGAACGAAAAGAACCAAAACACAGCGCCAGCTTTCCGTTTCATGCACGTCGAAGGCTAAAAGAATTTCGAATAGCTTTATTCCATAGAAGCATGGGAAAAGCTGTTCTCGTTGGTTTAAAATTGCGCTAGAGCTTCCCCCTATTAGCTAGGGTTTGAGGAGATCTGGCTAGTACGAATTCCATCAGATGGATGGTTAAGTCTAATTGAGGAGATTTCCCGTGTTGGACTGGGAAAATGTTTTTGCAACGCGCTCCAAACGCATGCGCGCATCGGAAATCCGTGAACTTCTGAAGCTTCTGGAACGTCCGGACATTATTTCGTTTGCCGGTGGCATTCCCGATCCGGCGCTGTTTCCGCATGAAGCCTTTCAGGCTGCCTATAAGGAAACGCTGACGGGCGCTGAGGCAAATGCCGCACTGCAATATTCGGTATCCGAAGGCTACAAGCCGCTGCGCACATGGCTCGTTGGCGAACTGGCCAAGATTGGCATTCCGTGCACTGAGGACAATGTTTTCATCACCTCCGGTTCGCAGCAGGCGCTCGATTATCTCGGCAAGCTGTTCATTTCGCCCAATGATACCGCGCTGGTGACTGCGCCGACCTATCTGGGCGCTTTGCAGGCATTCAATGCCTATGAGCCGACCTATGACACGCTGTCGATCACCGGCAACCGCACGCCTGCATCCTATGCGCAAGCAGCTGAAAAGGCTGGCGGCAAGGTGAAGTTCAGCTATCTGTCGGCTGATTTCTCGAACCCGACCGGCGAAACTGTCGATCTGGCTGGCCGTGAAAAGCTGCTGGCGCAGGCTGACGAGCTGAATATCCCGATCATTGAAGACGCAGCCTATCAATATCTGCGCTACAATGGCGAAGCCATCCCGCCGATCCTTTCGCTCGACATCGCCCGCAATGGCGGCGACATCGAAAAGACCCGCACCATTTATTGCGGCTCGTTCTCAAAGACCCTCGCACCGGGTCTGCGCGTTGGCTACGTGGTTGCCTCGAAGGATGTAATCCGCAAGCTCGTGCTTATGAAGCAGGCGGCTGACCTTCATTCTTCGACCATCAACCAGATCGCGATCTATCATGTCGCGACGCATGGCTTCGATGCGCAGGTTGCCAAGATCGCCAAGGTCTACAAGCATCGCCGTGATCGCATGCTGGAAGCGCTTGCCAAATATATGCCGGAAGGCACCAGCTGGACCAAGCCTGAAGGCGGCATGTTCATCTGGGTCACGGTGCCGGAAGGCATGGATGGCGCGCAGCTGCTGGCATCGTCCATCGAGACCGAGAAGGTCGCTTTCGTTCCGGGCAAGGCATTCTTTGCCGATACCAGCGGCGCGAACACGCTGCGTCTCAGCTATTCCTGCGCCAATGACGAAATGATCGACGAAGGCATCATGCGGCTTGGCCGCCTGATCCGCACGCACAGCAAGTCTGCTGCTGCTTGATCATCGGAAGAGAATTGAAAAGGCCGGGTTCAACCCGGCCTTTTTCGTTGGTTCGTCTTTTATTGAAATGGCAAGTTGCAGCTGGTGCGCGGTCCGGCGAGCGGCTGATAGGTGTCATCGGAGCTGCGATAGCTCCGATAGCGATTTGAGCACCACTGCATGTGATTGACGCTCGGTCCGAAGCGCTGAACCTGCGGACGGGTGGATGGGCGCACTTCCAGCGGTTCGCCGTTCTTGTAGCGCAACACGCCTTGGCCGGAGATATAGCTTTCGCTGTTGCGGCAGGTGACCGAGCCATAGCATCCCGGCGAATTCGGGCCGGGGCGATTGGCATTCGAATTCGGATTGACGATCGGTGGTCTGGCTGGTTGCAAGGAAGGCAGATAAGGGGTCTTGCGCAATTCGACAGCCATGGTCGGCGCGACGAAACCGACCGCAAACAGGCTGGAAATCATGGCTGCGCATAGGGCTTTCTTGAGCATTCCGACCTTTGCCTTTCGTGCATGGCGTGCGGGCATTCGCTATCGCCATACACCCAATATGGGTGTTTTATCTTCCAAAATCATCCGCTCGGGGGAAAAATCCCGGCGCGGCCAAGAAGTCCTTGCCAATCGCGATGCAAGTGGCGAGATTGCTCGCACATGTTTACGATAGCCACATTCAATGTCGAGAATCTGATGCGCCGGTTCGATTTTTCCGGCTTCCGCAATGAATTGCATCAGGACCGCAGCCTACAATTGTTCGAAATCGGTGACGAGGCGCAATACCGTCTGCTGGAGCAGGCGCGTGCTGTCGCCCATGCCGACGATACAAGACAGATGACGGCGCTGGCAATCGCCGAAACCCGTGCTGACATTTTGTGTTTGCAGGAAGTCGATAATCTGGCCGCGCTCAATGCCTTCGAATATGGCTATCTTTTCAAGATGATCGGCCATGGCTACCGGCACAAATATCTGATCGACGGCAATGACAGCCGGGGCATCGACGTGGCCGTCATGATCCGGGATACGACCCGCGACGGCCAGCCCATCGAGGTGGGTGAGGTCACCAGCCACGCGCATCTGACTTATAATGATTTCGGACTTTACGAGCCTGTTCTTGCTGAGCTTGGCATTGAACCGCACGACCGCATTTTCAAGCGGGATTGCCTGAATGTGGATTTGCGCATTGCGGGCAAGCCGGTGTCGCTTTTCGTGACGCATCTCAAATCCATGACCGGTGCGCGCAACGGCTTTGACGGGCGCACTGCGTCCCTGCCGGTACGTCGCGCCGAGGCGCGGGCGATCCGTCGCATCATCGAAGACAAGTTTGGACCGGCCAAGGCCGCAGATCGGCGTTGGCTGATCTGTGGCGATTTCAACGATTATCGCGAGCGCATCCTCATCGGCGGCGATGAATGGAACGGCTATGAATTTACGCCGGTCGAGGAAGAGGAAAGCGCGCTCGACGTGCTGCTCGGTGATGGCTTTGCCGTCAACCTCGTGGAGCGCCGCCCGGTCATGGATCGCTGGACGCTCTATCACACACGCGGACCGCAGGAGCGACATCTTTGTCAGCTTGATTACATCCTGGCGTCACCATCCTTTGCTTTGAAGAATGAAAGCGCGGTGCCGCAGATCGTCCGGCGCGGCCAGCCATGGCGCACGGTCTTTCCACCGGACCAGCAGGTGGACCGCTATCCGCGCACGGGCTGGGACCGGCCAAAAGCCAGCGATCATTGCCCGGTTGCCGTGACGTTGAACATTGTCTGAGAAGCAGGACCAAATTCTTATGGAACATGTGCGGGAAAATACGGTTCATGTCATCGATGACGTCGATGTCCGTGTCGTTCCGGGGGCGCTGGAATATACCCGGCAGCATGAACAGACGATTGCGCTCAACTGGAAGCGTGAACAGGCTGCGAAGCCAGCACTGTTCGACGGTGAAATCTATCTGGCACCGGAGGCGATACTGGCCGATGGTGTCTTGCAGGCGGGGTTCAGGCGCAGCAGCTTTGCGACGCTGATGCATTGGCGGAACGATCCGGAGCCGATCCGTCCGTGGCACATCTTTGGTGTGGGCGTCATCGTTTCAGGCGAGGGTCACCTGATCGCGGCACGCATGGGCCTGCAAAATGCCGGCGGTGGTCGCATCTATTTCCCGGCAGGATCCATCGACGATAACGACATTGTCGAGGGGCGCGTGGATTATGTCGCCAACATGCAGCGCGAGGTGCAGGAGGAAACCGGGCTTGATCTGGCCGACGCAGAAGGCGAGGCGCAGCTCAATCTGGTGACCGGCAATCGCAGCATTGCCCTGTTCCGTCGTTACCAGTTCGATGCGTCGTCGCGGGAGCTGGTTTCCGGGATCGAAAATTTCGTGGCTTCGCAGGCGGAACCGGAGCTGGCCGAGATCATTCCTATTACGGGTGCGGGCATGATGGGTGATGCAACGCCGTCTTATGTTCGTGCTTTTGCCGACTGGCATTTCAGCCATTGAACAAATAAGCCAGACTTGCTGATGACAGAGCCGATAAATTGGCTATGCTCGACTGAATTCTATAAATGTGATGCTTGAATATAATTGTTGAAGATACTGGTTCTGGTTGATTTCCGGAAAAGTGTCGAGGGGAGAATGAGGGATGAGTGAAGCCGCTGTTTCCGGCCGTTTTTATGAGGTTTTCGACGTTTTCGCCGAGAAAGCTCTGGCTGGAAATCCGTTGGCCGTCGTCCATGACTGCGAAGGGCTGAATGACGCCCGCATGCAGGCCATCGCCCGCGAGTTCAATCTGTCCGAGACCGTTTTCATTTTTCCGCCTGCCAATCCCGCGCATGAAGCTGCGGTGCGGATTTTTACCCCCGACTACGAACTGCCTTTCGCCGGTCATCCAACGGTGGGTGCAGCCGTTTCGCTGGCGCGCCGCCGCAATACGGGCGACGAGGCCGATCGGCTTGTCGCGCTGGAAGAAAAGGTTGGCATTGTGCGCTGCGGCGTCATTCTGGGCGACAATAGTGCTTTTGCCGAATTCGATCTGCCGCGCTTGCCGGAGAAGGTCGACGTGCGGGTCGAAAAGGAGGAAGCTGCTGCTGCCATCGGGCTTGGAACGCATGAGATCGGTTTCGAGAATCACGTGCCCGGCATCTGGAGTGCGGGGACGCCCTATCTGCTCGTGCCGGTTCACAATCTCATCGCTGCAGCCAAGGTGTCGATTGATCCGGTTTATGTGACCGAAAGTCTGCCGCATGTCGAGGGGCGCCCGCTGCCGATCTATGTCTATTGCCGCGAGACGATCCTCTTCAACAGCAATTATCATGCGCGCATGTTCGTGACCGGAGCCAATGTCTATGAAGATCCGGCGACCGGTTCAGCCGCCGCTGCCTTTGCCGGGATGATCCAGCAGAACGACAAGCCGGTCGACGGCAGTTCGCAATGGTGGGTCGAGCAGGGCATGGAAATGGGGCGTCCGTCGCTTATCCGTCTTGAACTCGACGTCAACGGGCAGAAGCTCACGGGTGCGCGCATCGGCGGCACGGCGGTGAAGATCGCCGAGGGCCGCTTGTTCATCTGACGCAAATTGCTTTCGCGCCATTGATCGCTGTCAAGGCAATCTCGCTGCCCTATGTATTAGAGTATTTCCAGCAAAAGTGCGGAGCGGTTTTGCGTAGGAAAATACTTGAAAACAAATGGCTAGAGCGGTTCTGATGATCCCGTCGAACAGGAACTGCTCTAGCATGTGCAGCAGAGCTTTTTCAGGAGACGACGTGCCATGATGATCAAGGAAATGTCGGACTACGATCTTCGGGAGATGATTCAGAATTCGCATGTGGGGCGGCTGGCTTATATTCTGGACGACCGCCCCGTTATCGTGCCGATGAGTTTCCGGTTTAACGGCGGGTCGCTCTATTCCTTCACGACCGATGGGCAGAAGACCGCAGCCATGCGCAAGAACGATGCTGTCTGCATCCTCTTCGACCACATTGTATCGCGTACCGAATGGAAAACCGTGGTGCTGCACGGTCGTTATCGCGAAATCGCCCGCGAAGACGAGAAGGCGGCCATCGTCAATATCATGTCCGCAGAGCCGACATGGTGGGAACCGGCCTATACAAAAACCGTCACGAAGGACGGCGGCACGCGCAAGCTGGAGCCGGTTTTCTTCCGCGTTGATGTCGAAAGCGCCAGCGGTCACCAGACAAGCTGACCGCCGCGTTTTTCTATCAGATCGAGCCTATCGGACGACGAGCACCGGAACGGTGCTGCGCGTGACGACTTCATAGGTCTGGCTGCCAAGCAGCAGGCCCTTGAAGCCGCGCCGCCCGTTTGAAGCCATGACGATGAGATCGCTGCCAAGTTCCGTAGCAGAATCGATAATGGCCGTTGCCGGGTGCTGGGCAACCACATGCAGCGTGTGGATTTCCGTACCGGTTTCCGTTGCCAGTTCACGTGCCCGCGTCAGCGTCGTCTCGGCGAAATCTTTCCATTCCTGTTCGAAACGCTCGATGAAAGCGGGGCTGTCAGTCCAGCCGCCCGGCAGGCCGGAAACGGAATAGGGCGCGGTGACCGTCACGACCGTGACCTTTGCGCCAACGGCCTTGGTCAGCTGGAAAGCATGCACGAGACCGCGCTCAGCAAATTCCGATCCATCGGTCGTGGCGACAATATTCTTGTACATGTTTCCTCGCTTCTTCAGATTCTGCTTAGAGCGCGTTTCAATCTAATTGCATCAGATCGGCGCTCCAAGCCTTTATATTTCAAGCATAATCTTATCGACCTTCGTTTCACTCCGGTCGGATTATGCGCTAAGCTAATGCCTAAAATGACCATATCCAAGCCTCGGAGCGCCGGATAAGGCTGGAAATGGAAAATCAAAAGCGGAGTGCCTATGCCTCTCGACATATCACCGCCAACGTCCTCTCATTGTGATGCGTTTCAGGCAAGCTGGATCGCGACCGTTCTCAATCTCGACTGGCCGTCGCGCGCGTCATCGAAAATCGAGAATGACGAGGAACGTGTCCGCCGACAAAGACAGGAACTGGTGAAGCTGTTCGACGAAGCGTCGGAACACGGAATCAATGCGGTGGTGTTTCAGGTGTCGCCAGCGGCGGATGCATTTTATGCGTCATCCTATCTGCCGTGGTCGTCCTATCTCACGGGGACGCTCGGCAAGGATCCGGGCTTCGACCCGCTGCAGTTTGCCGTTGAGCAGGCGCACAAGCGCGGTATCGAGCTTCATGCATGGCTCAATCCCTATCGGGTTTCGATGGACGTCAAGGCATCGACTCGCAAGGAGTTGAAGAACTCATCCAAGGATTCGCCGTCGAGTGTCTACAAGACCCATCCGTCATGGGTGGGGGTGTCGGCGGATCGCTATGTTCTAGATCCCGGCATTCCTGCCGTGCGTCAGTGGGTGACGAACATCACTGCCGAAGTCGTACAGAAATACAATGTCGATGGGATTCAGTTCGACGATTATTTCTATTACGAGACCGCGTCCTCGCCCCTTGACGACGACAAGACCTATGCTCGTTTCGGCACCCGTTTTGCCAGTAAATATGACTGGCGGCGCTACAACACCTATACGCTGGTTCGGGAGATTTCCGACAAGATCAAGTCGATCAAGCCGAATGTGCGTTTTGGCATCAGCCCCGGCGGTGTCTGGCGCAACAAGGCTGATGATCCGTTGGGTTCGGCCACGCGCGCGGGCAAGACGAACTATGACGGCGACTTTGCCGATACAAGACGCTGGGTCAAGGATGGCCTGATCGATTACATCGCGCCGCAGGTTTACTGGTCGTTCGACCGTAAGGCGGTGCCCTATGATACAATCGTAAAATGGTGGGCGGATACGGTTCGCGGCACGAAGACCGATCTCTATATCGGCATGGCGCTTTATCGCGCCGGAACGGCCACCGCATCGGAACCGGGCTGGCAGGCAGGTGGTGGGTTAAGCGAGATCAAGCGTCAGCTGGAACTCAATCAGTCATTGCCAGAAGTGAAGGGCAGCATCCTGTTTCGACAAGGGTTTCTGTCCGAGCCGAAATTGAAAAACGTGTCCAATCACCTGAAAAAGACCTGGGGTAAGTGCGGCAAGTAATGGTGCATTTCTGCGGGCAACTTTGATCCTGATCAAAGTGCGCTTCTCGCAGAAATGCTATTGCTTCTGCCGTTGCTGGTTTCCACCAGAATCGGCGACCCGGGATGCCTAGGCCCTAAACGGCATCCCGGCTTTCATCCATCTGTCGAGCGCATATCAGCGCGATCTTCCGTAACGCCGTCTTCGGCAGCCAGCGGGTGCTGTCGGCGCTACCCCTCTATTTCACCAAATCGGCACCCGCGCTTCTCATTCACTCTGAATTCAGAAGAAATTTGCGGGGAAGTTGCGGGTATTTCAGCATCAGTTGATTGAGGTCAAAGCGATAGAAAATCAGGACCTGTATGCAGGGTCGCGACGGCATTTACTTTATCACGCGTTAATTAGCATTTGCTGGTTGTCAACTTGCGCAGTTGTTCCATATCCTCAACTAAGTGGTTCTCCGATTATTATCGAGCGGGGCGGTGGGCATGCGAACAGCCAGACAGGTGAGAACCGCCTGCCAATGCTTTGAATTAATTCGGAAATAATGCCGGCATTTTAGATATTGCAAAGAGGGTGTTTCGCATGAGTTCCAACCGCAAGCAATGGATTGTGGCTGCAGTGGCGGCGGCGCTGGCCGTCGGTGGTTACTATGCCTGGAAGGCCATGAACGGCAGCGGATTGCCCGACGGAATTGCCTCTGGCAATGGCCGTATAGAAGCCACCGAAATCGATATTTCGACGAAAAGCGCCGGTCGTATCCGTGAAATACTTGCGAATGAGGGCTCTTTCGTCAAACAGGGCGAAATCCTTGCGCGTATGGATACCGACCAGCTTGAAAGCCAGCGCGCGCAGGCAGAAGCGCAATTACGTCGGGCACAGATCGGTATCGAGACGGCGCAAGCCCTTGTCACACAGCGCGAAGCGGAATTTGCGGCCAATCAGGCGACAGTTGCCCAGCGCAATGCGCAGCTCGACGCGGCTCAGCGGCGTTTGGCACGCTCGCAGGCTTTGACCCAGTCGCGGACCGTTTCCGAACAGGTTCTCGATGATGATCGGGCCAGCGCGCAGGGTGCGCAGGCAGCGGTCGAGGCTGCGAAGGCGCAGCTTGCGGCCAGTGAAGCGGCCATCAGTGCTGCCAAGGCGCAGGTTGTAGATGCAGAGGCGTCGGTGGAAGCCGCCAAGGCGGCGATTGCCAGCATCGTTGCAGATATCAACGATGCGACCTTGGTCGCGCCGACGGCAGGACGTGTCCAGTATCGCGTTGCCCAGCCCGGCGAAGTGCTTTCGGCAGGCGGTCGGGTGCTCAATCTCGTCGACCTTGGCGATGTCTATATGACGTTCTTCCTGCCGACCGCGCAGGCTGGTCGCGTCGCAATCGGTGCCGAAGCCCGCATCGTGCTGGATGCCGCGCCGCAATATGTCATTCCCGCTTCCATTTCCTTCGTTGCCGATGTCGCCCAGTTCACGCCGAAGACGGTTGAAACCGAAGAGGAACGTCAGAAGCTGATGTTCCGCGTCAAGGCAAAGATTCCGCCGGAGTTGCTTCAGAAATATATCCAGCAGGTGAAGACCGGGCTGCCAGGCATGGCCTATGTGAAGCTCGATCCCGCTGCTGAATGGCCGAAGAACCTCGCGGAAACCGTAAAATGAGTGAAGCTTCGGTCCAGTCTGGGGCGGGAGACGGCAGCTTTGTCGTTCGCGCGAAGGGCGTAAAGCTGTCCTACGGCGCTGCGCAGGCGCTGCGCGACGTTAATCTCGATATTCCCGCCGGGCGCATGATTGGCCTGATCGGTCCTGATGGTGTCGGCAAGTCGAGCTTGCTTTCGCTCGTTTCGGGTGCGCGCAGCATGCAGGAAGGGCATATCGAGGTGCTTGGCGGCGATATTGCCGACCGGAAGCATCGCGAATCCGCCTATCCGCGCATCGCCTATATGCCGCAAGGCCTCGGCAAGAACCTTTATCCGACGCTTTCGGTTTTCGAGAATATCGACTTTTTCGGTAGGCTGTTCGGCCATGACCGGCAGGAACGGGAGCGGCGCATTGCCGATCTTCTGGCCCGCACGGGCATGTCGCCCTTTGCGGATCGCCCGGCAGGCAAGCTCTCCGGCGGCATGAAGCAGAAGACGAGCCTCTGCTGTTCGCTGATTCACGATCCTGACCTTCTGATCCTCGACGAACCGACCACCGGTGTTGATCCCTTGTCGCGTCGCCAGTTCTGGGAACTGATCGACGATATCCGCAAGGATCGGCCGGGGATGAGTGTCATCGTCGCCACGGCCTATATGGAAGAAGCGGAGCGCTTCGACTGGCTTGTCGCGATGAATGACGGGCAGATTTTGGCGACGGGTACGCCGAAGGAACTTTTGAAGCGCACAGGCACGCCCAATCTGGATGCGGCCTTCATCGCATTGCTGCCGGAAGAATTGCGGCAGGGGCACAAGGAAATCGTCATTCCGCCCCGCGCTCCGGGTGCTGATGCGGAGATCGCCATTGAAGCCGAACATGTCACGGTTCGGTTTGGTAATTTCACGGCAGTCGATAATGTGAGCTTCCGCATTCCACGCGGCGAAATCTTCGGGTTTCTGGGTTCCAATGGTTGCGGCAAGTCCACCACCATGAAGGTGCTGACCGGCCTTCTGCCTGCTAGCGAGGGCATTGCGCGCTTGTTCGGGCGCGAGGTCGATCCGAAAGATATCGATATCAGGCGGCGCGTTGGCTACATGTCGCAGGCCTTTTCGCTCTATTCCGAGCTGACCGTTCTTCAGAATCTGGAGCTTCACGCCAAGCTGTTCGGTATGGAGCCGGAACTGACAACGCGGCGCATCAAGGAGCTTTCCGCGCGTTTCGATCTGGCCGAAGTGATGGACGAGCTGCCGGATTCCATGCCGCTCGGCATCCGCCAGCGCCTGTCTCTGGCGGTGGCGCTGATCCATTCGCCGGATATCCTCATTCTCGATGAGCCGACCTCCGGTGTGGACCCGGTGGCGCGCGATGCGTTCTGGGAAATTCTGGCCGACTTGTCGCGCAAGGACAATGTGACGATCTTCGTCTCAACCCACTTCATGAACGAAGCGGAGCTGTGCGACCGCATTTCATTGATGCATGCGGGCAAGGTGCTGATCAGCGACACGCCGAAGGCAATCACGGCAAGCCGCAATGCGGCGACGCTGGAAGAAGCCTTTATCGCCTATCTGACAGAAGCGATCGGAGAGGTGGCTCAACCGGCTGCACCCGTTGTAGAAGAGACGCCAGCGCCCGTTCAGGCCGCGACTGGCCACGCCAAGCCTTCTTCAAGCTGGCTTCCCAATCCGCGCCGCATGCTTGCTTACACGCGGCGAGAGGCGCTGGAACTGAAGCGCGATCCGATCCGTGCAACGCTTGCCATTTTGGGCACAGTGATTTTGATGTTCGTGATTGGTTACGGCATCAATCTCAACGTTGAAAACCTGACATTTGCGGTGCTCGACCGTGACGATACGACGGTCAGCCGCGACTACACGCAGCAGATTGCCGGTTCGCGCTATTTTACAGAAATGCCGCCGATCACCGACTATAACGATCTCGACCGGCGGATGCGCAACGGTGAGATCAGCCTTGCCATTGAGATACCGCCGCGCTTCGGTGCCGATATCGCGCATGGGCGGCCTGTTGAGGTGGCAGCGTGGATTGACGGCGCCATGCCCACCCGCGCCGAAACGGTGCGTGGATATGTGCAGGGCATGCATGCCAATTGGCTGACGCAAAAGGCGCGTGAGCTTTATGGCAATGCGGCGACGGTGGGCAATTTCAATCTGGAAATTCGCTATCGCTACAATCCCGACGTCCAAAGCCTGGTGGCGATGGTTCCTGCGGTCATTCCGATGCTGCTTTTGATGATCCCGGCCATGCTCGCGGTTTTGAGTGTAGTGCGCGAAAAGGAACTAGGCTCGATCATCAATTTCTATGTGACGCCGGTGACCAAGTTCGAGTTCCTGTTTGGCAAGCAATTGCCCTATATCGCGCTCGCCTTCCTCAATTTTCTGATGCTGACGGCCTTTGCAGTCTTCATCTTCCGGGTGCCATTTACGGGGAGTTTCCTCACCTATGCAGCGGCGGCGCTGCTCTATGTCATCATCGCGACCGGCATGGGACTGGTGCTTTCCACCTTCATGAGCAGCCAGATTGCGGCCATTTTCGGCACTGCCTTGCTGACGCTCATTCCGGCGGTGCAGTATTCCGGCATCATCGATCCGGTTTCGTCATTGCAGGGTGCGGGCGCATTCATTGGCAAGATTTATCCCACGACCTATTTCGTGACTATCTCGCGCGGGGTGTTTTCCAAGGCGCTGGATTTCGGTGATCTTGCCGGGTCGTTCATCCCGTTGCTGATCGCAATTCCGGTACTGACGGTGCTGGCCATTCTCCTTCTCAAGAAACAGGCGGGCTGAGATGCGGATAGCCAACATACTACAGCTCGGCATCAAGGAATTGCGCGGTCTCGCCCGTGATCCGATGCTTCTGCTCCTGATCGTCTATGCGTTCACGCTGGCAGTCTATACGTCCGCGCGAGCGCAGCCGGAAAACCTCAGCAATGCGGCTATCGCCATTGTCGATGAGGACCAGTCGCCGGTCTCCAGCCGTATTACGGCGGCTTTTTATCCGCCTTATTTCGTGCCGCCCAAACTCATTTCGTCCTACGAAATGGATAGTCGCATGGATGAGGGGCTGGACACGTTTGCGCTGAACATTCCGCCGAATTTCCAGCGCGATCTGTTGGCCGGGCGCTCACCGACCATCCAGCTCAATGTGGATGCAACCCGCATGAGCCAGGCCTTCACGGGCGGCGGCTATGTCCAGTCCATCGTTTCCGGTGAGGTGAACGAGTTTTTGAACCGCTATCGCGGCACGGCGGATACGAAAGTCGATCTCAATTTGCGATCGCGCTTCAATCAGGATTTGAACAAGAGCTGGTTCGGCGCGATTAACAATGTCATCTCGTCGGTCACCATGCTGTCGATCATCCTGACGGGTGCTGCGCTGATCCGCGAGCGTGAACACGGAACCATCGAGCATCTGCTCGTCATGCCGGTCACGCCTATCGAAATCATGGTCAGCAAGGTCTGGTCCATGGGGCTGGTCGTGCTGGTAGCTTCCGCTTTTGCGCTGATCTTTGTCGTGCAAGGCCTGCTGGCCGTGCCGGTTTACGGGTCGGTTCTCCTGTTTCTGGCTGGTGCCGCATTGCAG
The DNA here is from genome assembly GCF_052045675.1 of Brucella sp. 22210. NCBI lineage: Bacteria > Pseudomonadati > Pseudomonadota > Alphaproteobacteria > Hyphomicrobiales > Brucellaceae > Brucella > Brucella sp. 22210. Next base: position 108,100 of record NZ_JBQEPD010000002.1, on the reverse strand, counting down.
CTTTTCGCAACGACAAGCCTTGGTATTTTTCTGGCGACAGTTGCTGGCTCGATGCCGCAGTTCGGCATGTTGCTGATGCTCGTCCTGATGCCTTTGCAGGTGCTTTCAGGCGGGATGACACCGCGGGAAAGCATGCCAGACATCATCCAGAACATCATGCTGGTGGCGCCCAACACGCATTTCGTCATCCTGGCGCAGGCAATCCTGTTTCGAGGGGCAGGCATCAGCGTGGTGTGGCCGCAATTTCTGGCCCTGATCGTGATCGGATCGGTGCTGTTTTACTTTGCGCTGCAACGCTTCCGGGCGTTCTTGCGCTAGAGCGGTCGAGACCGCTCTAGCCATTTGTTTTCACGCATTATCCTACGCAAAACCGCTGCGCACTTTTGCTGGAAATGCTCGAACCAAAGATGTTTGAAAACAATGCCCTGAATCGCTTCGTTGAGAATGCGATTCAGGGGGAAGCCTTTTTGGCGCATTGCCAATCCGGATCAGCCTTGCTAACGCTCGAAACAGGAAACGGTTTCGCTGTAAAAAGGCGGATGAAAAGGGAACGCGGTGAGGCCATCTGGCCAATTCTGCGACTGCCCCCGCAACTGTAACCGGAGAGCTATCTTCCATAATCGCTGAGGCGATTAAGCCACTGAGTGCAGACGCATTCGGGAAGGCGGAAGAACAGCGGCGACCCGGAAGTCAGGAGACCTGCCGTGTCCGGTCACCTAGTTTCGACACGGGGCGTGTCGGGGCGCGGCTTTCCGTAGCGGTGACATTGAACAAATGTTGCCGCCGGAACGAGAGACGGGATTTCCCTCATTTCTTCGACCTGCGGTCAGGCGACGCTGCCTTGCAGGAGAAGATACAGGTGCATATTTCAAGATTATCGATTTTACTGGCTGCGGCTTTTGCGGCTGTAAATCCGCTCGACGCTTCGGCCCAAACCGCCAGCGCCACGGATGATGCCAGCGCAGGCGTGGTTCTCGACACGATTGTCGTCACGCCGCTTCGCCGCGCGACTTCGCTGCAACGCTCCACATCTTCGGTGACGGTTATCGACAAGGCCGAAATCGAGCGCTCGGCAGCATCCGATCTGCAATCGCTGCTGAAAACCTATAGCGGCGTTTCGATCAAAACGAATGGCGGGCAGGGGTCCAAATCCGACATTTATCTGCGTGGCATGTCGTCCACGCAAACGGTTGTGCTGGTCAACGGTGTACGCTCGGCCTCGGCAACCGACGGGACAACAGCGCTGGCAAATATTCCGCTGACCTCCATCGAGCGCATCGAGATCGCCAAGGGTGGACATTCTGCCCAATATGGCGCGGATGCCATGGGCGGCGTCATTAACATCATCACCAAGCAAGGCGGAGCCTGTGGCGAGCGCTCATGGTGCGGCAGCCTGACCACGGGCGTCACCCACCCCTGGGGCGGCTATGCATCCGGCTCGATACAGGGACAAAGCGCTGCGGGTGTTGATTATGCCTTTGGCGCGGCGATAACCGGCACGCAGGGCTATGATTTCACCAGCCCCGATACGTTTGGGCACGAGCCGGATCGGGACGGCTTTCTGCAAGGCTCGTTCAACTTCTCGCTCGGAAAAGACTTCGACTGGGGGAGGCTCTATGCGGACGGGCTTCTGAGCCGGGGCCGCAATCAGTATGACGCCACTGCTCCTTACGCGAATGAGGCTTACAGCACTGCGTTCACGGGAAAAGTCGGCACGCGGATCGATCACACGGATGACTGGTCTTCGACAATTGAATTGAGCAGCGGCATCGACAGTAGCCGCAATTTCCGTAAGGGCGTGCCCGGTTCCGACCGCTATGAAACCAAGCGCTACGGCGTCTTTGCTTCCACCGAAAAGAGTTTCGAGACGGGTAAGGCAAAGCACGTTGTCACCGGCGGCGTCGAAGCCTATCGCGAGACCATCGATTCCACCGTCGACTATGATGAGACGGGACGCAATCTCGCGGCGGTGTTCGGACAATATTCTCTGGAATATGAAGCACTGCGCGTAGATGGCGGCGTGCGTTACGACCATAACCAGCAGTTCGGCGACATCACGACTTATAATGTCGGCGCGAGCTATGAGATTGTTCCTGATCTCGTTCTGCGCTCCTCTTATGCGACCGGCTTTCGCGCGCCGACATTCAACGAGCTTTATTATCCCGGTTATGCCAATCCCGATCTGGAGCCGGAAAAGTCGCGCTCCTACGAAGTGGGGCTGAACTGGCAGATTTCGGCGGCAACCAGCCTCGATCTCGCGCTTTATCGCAACGAATTGCGCGATGCGATCATGAGTACTGCGCCTTCCTATCTGCCCTATAATGTGGCCCGTGCGCAGATCACAGGCTTTGAGGCGACACTGGCCCATCGCTTCAATGACCAGTGGGGCGTGAAGGGGGTGCTGGACTTCAAGCGCCCCATCGATGAAGAAAACGATACCGATCTTGCCTATCGCGAACGCTTCAAGGCGACCGCCGAGGTGAACTATACGCCGTTCGAAGGGCTCGACCTGACGGGCCGTGTCTTCTACGGCGGCTCGCGCTATGCCGATGCGGCGAATACGCAGAAGCTCGGCAGCTATGTGACCGCCGATTTCATAGCGCTCTATGCTATCGACAAGCAGTCCAAGCTCAAGTTTTCGGTCGAAAACATCTTTGACAAGGACTACCAGACAACCTCCGGCTATATTGCACCGGGCCGTACCTTCAATATCGGCCTGACGCGGAATTTCTGAGGTTTTTTCGACGGATGACGAGAGCGACGACCCTTGGCAGAAACTGGCTTCTGGCGCTGGCAGCCACGGTTTCGGTCGCTCTTTCGTCCGCCGAGGCTGCACCGTCGCAGCGCGTGGTGTCGATCAATGTTTGCACCGATCAGTTGGCGATGCTTCTGTCCGCTCCAGGGCAGTTGCAGTCGGTTTCTCATCTGTCGCGTGATCCGCAGCTTTCCGTGCTGGCCGGGCAGGCGGCGCAACTGCCGGTCAATCATGCGCAGGCGGAAGAGATTTTCTTCATGAAACCGGATCTGGTGCTAGCGGGCACATTTTCATCGCAGGTGACGGTCGATCTTCTGCGCAGGCTTGGCCTGCGCGTGGAACAGTTTGCGCCCGCCCGCTCCTTTGACGATATCGAAACACATCTGAAGCGCATGGGTGTGTTGCTGGGGCGCGAAGAGCAGGCGGAAGCACAGGTCGCTTCCATGCGGGCAAGGCTTGCGGCTATTGAAAAGCCGCAGCATCGCAAGACTGTCGCGCTCTATTTCGCCAATAGTTACACCTCCGGGCGCGGCACGCTGATTGACGAGGCGGTCAAGCTTGCAGGGCTGGACAATATTGCCGACCGGGCTGGCGTGAACGGTCCTGCGGCGCTGCCTCTGGAAATGCTGGTGATGGAAAAGCCGGACATGCTGATCCTCAGTGCGAATGAGCGCGCACCGGCGCTCGCTTTCCAGAATTTCCAGCATCCGGCGTTGCGCGCAATAGAACGCGAGGCGAAAGCAATGACGCTTCCTGATAATCTGACTGTTTGCGGCGGGCCGTTCAGTGTTGAGGCGGTGGCTAAACTTGGCGAGGCGGCGCGTGACTGACAGTGCTCGTTTCGTGCTTTTGCTTGTCGGTCTCGCCTTGCTGGTTGCGGTACTCTTCGCATGGTCCCTGCTGACCGGGCCAGCCAACATCAGCGCGAGCGACAGTCTCCACGCACTGTTCAGCGGCGAGGGCGATGCCATCGTGCTGGTCATGCGCGAAATCCGTCTGCCACGCGCCTTGCTGGCGCTGCTGATCGGGGCATCGCTCGGCCTGTCAGGGGCGGCACTTCAGGGCTATCTGCGAAACCCGCTCGCTGAACCGGGGTTGCTTGGCGTCAGTGCTTCCGCTTCGTTTGGCGCCGTCATCGCCATCTATACGGGGTTGTCCCTGTTGTTTCCCTTGGCTTTGCCATTGCTGGCGCTGGCTGGAGCATTCGCGTCAGTCTTTCTCGTCAAGCTTCTGGCCGGGCGCAATGCCGGAACGCTGGCGGTCATTCTGGCCGGTGTTGCAGTGACCAGCCTTGCCGGAGCACTGACCGCTCTGGCGCTGAACCTGTCGCCCAATCCCTTCGCGGCCATGGAAATCGTGTTCTGGATGCTCGGCTCATTGGCGGACCGTTCGATGACCCATGTGATGCTGGTTGTCCCGTTTATCCTCGTTGGCTGGATCATGCTTCTGTCGCTCGGGCGGGCGCTGGATGGCCTGACGCTCGGTGCGGATGCTGCGGCAAGCATGGGCGTCAGTCTCGCGCGCGTGCAGCTTCTGGCCGTTCTTGGCACGGCACTTTGTGTCGGCGCGTCAACTGCGGTGGCAGGCGCTATCGGGTTCGTTGGCCTTGTCGTGCCGCATTTGCTGCGACCGCTGGTTGGCGCACGACCATCGCGGCTGCTTGTCGCGAGTAGCTTGGGCGGCGCTGCTTTGCTGCTTGCTGCCGATGTGTTGGTACGCGTCGCCATGCCGGGACGGGAACTGAAGCTTGGCGTTGTGACGGCCTTGATCGGCGCGCCATTCTTCCTGTGGCTGGTGTTCAAATATCGCAGGCAACTCGTATGACGGCGCTCTCGGTCCAAAATATCAGCGTGTCGCTGGGTGGGAAAACCGTGCTGGATCGGGTTGGCTTCGATGCGGGGCCGGGCGAATTCATCGGCCTGATCGGTCCCAATGGCGCAGGCAAAACCACACTTCTGAAGGCAATGCTCGGCCTTGTCCGGGCGGATGGCGCAGTTTTGCTGGATGGCCGAGCGATAGGCAGTCTCAATGCGCGCGACAGAGCCCGGGCGATTGCCTATCTGCCGCAGGAGCGCGATGTCGCCTGGCCCGTTTCCTCCCATATGCTGGTGTCATTGGGGCGTTCTGCGCTGAAACCAAGCTTTGCTTCACTGGATGCTGGTGATGAAGCGCTGATCCGCTCGGCGATGCAACGCATGGATGTTGAGGCTTTCGGCGAGAGGCCAGCCAATGCGCTTTCCGGCGGTGAACTGGCGCGGGTGCTGATCGCGCGCGTTCTGGCGCAGGATACGCCGGTCATCCTTGCCGATGAACCGGTCGCTGGGCTTGATCCGTCACATCAGCTGGCCTTGATGGAAAATTTTGCAGCACTTGCGCATGAGGGCCGGACGGTGATCGCGTCACTGCATGAGCTGAGCCTCGCGGCACAATATTGCACGCGGCTGATCATTCTCGATAACGGGCGTCTTGCGGCGGATGGCCCGCCGCAAGATGTGCTGACCCCGGAGCGACTACGGCAGATCTATGGGATTGAGGCGCATATCCTCCATCTCGACGGCCAGTTCATCGTGCAGCCGAAGTCGCGCGCTTAAACATTGCGCCACTGGCGTTCCCGCGCTGAGGCGTAGATCGTTTCTAGCGTCTTTTGCACTTCATAACCTTCGCGGAAATCGGCATGGCCGGTTTTATGGCCTGCAATGGCCAGCAGGAAGTCGCGCACTTCGATAGTCTTGAGGTCGTTGAACCCGATCTGGTGCCCAGCCGCCACGCAGAACGAACCATAGGGTTCGTGATCAGGACCGGCGAAAATCTTGCGGAAGCCCTGCTGTCCCTTTTTGTCGGCATAGAGAAACAGGTCCAGCTCGTTGAAACGCTCCTGCGAGAAGAAGATCGCACCTTTCGAGCCGGAAATTTCAAAGTCGTGCTGCATTTTGCGCCCGCTGGCGATCCAGCTTGCTTCCAAGGTCCCGGTCGCCCCATTGGCAAAACTGACCATGGCGTGACAGACATCATCCACTTCAACCGGCTTGCTTTGTGAAGGATTGGCACTGTTCGGGCGCTCGCGGATGGCAGTGACAGTCTTGCCCATGACTTCGGCAATCGGCCCGACCAGATAGCGCGCGGCGGCGATGATATGGCTGCCAATGTCGGCAAGAGCGCCGCCACCGCCTGCCGGGTCCAGCCGCCACGTCCATGGGATGCGCGCATCGGCCATGAAATCTTCCGCATGGATGCCGCGAAAGTTTCGAACCTCTCCAATTTCACCGCTGTCTATAATGTCTTTCGCCAGCCGGATCATCGGGTTCTTGAGATAATTGAATCCAACGGCTGTCTGGATGCCCTTTTTCTCTGCCGCAAGCGTCATCTCCAGACACTCGGCGGCGCTGGGGGCGAGAGGTTTTTCGCAATAGACATGCTTGCCCGCATCAATCGCCGCCAAGGCCATTTCCTTGTGAAAGCGGTTGGGTGTGGTGATATCGATGAGATTGATTGCCGGATCAGCAATCAGGTCGCGCCAGTTGCCTGTCGCGTGGGCAAAGCCCAGTTGTTGTGCAGCTTTCTGTGCCGTTGTTTCATCAATATCGGCCAGCGTGTGCAGCTCGACCTGCGCGGGCAGCTCGAAGATGCGATTAACGTTGGCAAGTGCCAGCGCATGGGTCTTGCCCATAAAGCCGGACCCTATCAGACCTGTAACGACTGCCATGCCTTCCTCCCAAGCGCTGACATTGTACATGCTGGCAAAGCCGCACCCGCAACACACATAATCCAGCCGGAAAATATGCTTTTTAGGGAGAGCTTATGCGATTGACATGAGCTAGCAGAAATGGAATTATAATTCCACGAGAATTTTCTAATGATTGTTTCATTCTATTGAGTAGCTGAAGTCGGTTTGCATTGCGGGTCATGGCTTGGAGGAAGTCACCGTAAGAATACCGGAGAGGCTGAAAATCGAGAAAACCGGCGGGGAGCGTCGGGCAATGGGAGGAGTGAACATGAAATCTCTGTTGAAATCGGCAGTTGCTGGCGTTGCTCTTATGGCAGCGTCATTTGCTGCGCATGCAGCTGACATCAACATTGTTGTCGTCAGCCATGGTCAGGCATCGGATCCGTTCTGGTCTGTCGTGAAGAATGGTGTGGCGGAAGCTGCCAAGGATACAGGCGCCAAGGTTGATTATCGTGCGCCAGAAACCTTCGATATGGTGCAGATGGCGCAGCTTATCGATGCGGCCATCAACCAGAAGCCGCAGGGCATTGTCGTATCGATCCCGGATGCAGATGCGCTCGGACCGTCGATCCAGCGTGCTGTCGCGGCGGGTATTCCGGTTATCTCGATGAATTCCGGTTCCGACGCTTCCAAAAAGCTCGGTGCACTGCTGCATGTCGGTCAGGATGAGGCCGATGCGGGCAAAGCTGCCGGTGAAGCCTTGAAAAAGGCTGGCGGCAAGAAGGGCATCTGCGTCAATCAGGAAGTGGGCAATGTCTCGCTTGATCAGCGTTGCGCCGGTTTCAAGGAAGGCTTCGGTGACGTGACCGTTCTGCCGACCTCGACCGATCCGGCGGAAAACGAAGCCAAGGTGCGTGCCGCGCTCGCTTCGGATACGACGATTGATACGATCCTCACGCTCAATGCCACGCTTGCCGGTGAACCTGCCGTGAAGGCGGCTGGCGAAAGCGGGCGCAGCGGCATTCATGTCGCAACCTTCGATATGTCTCCGGGTTTCCTTGAGGCAGTCGAGAACGGCAAGGCAGACTTTGCCATCGACCAGCAGCAGTTTCTGCAAGGCTATCTGCCGGTCTCGTTCCTTGCCCTCAATGCTAAATACGGCCTGATGCCCGGCGGCAATGTGCCTTCCGGTCCGAACCTGATTACCAAGGATAAGGCCAAGCAGGTTGTGGAGTTGTCCGCCAAGGGCATCAGGTAAAACTACTTTCAGAACTGACATTTGACCCGCCCATTGCGATGGGCGGGAACGGGTGGTTGCACCCGAAGCTCGACGGCTGCGCATGGAGCAGCTGCGAGACGGCTTCAGGAGAAAATCATGAGTGAACCAATGTCCGAACCGAAGCCCGCGACGATTGTGGAGCAACGAGACGAACGGCTGAAAACGGCAAGCCCGATCCAGCGGCTCTTGAGCCGACCTGAACTTGGTGCCGTTTCCGGGCTTTTTCTCATCACGGCTTTCTTCCTGACCACGGCCAATCCGGCAATGTTCACGGCTGCGGGCATCATGAATTTCATGGCACCTGCATCGCAGCTGGGCATTCTCGCGGTTGCCGCCGCGCTTTTGATGATTGGCGGCGAGTTCGATCTTTCCATCGGGTCGATGGTGGCGTTTGCGGGCTTGATTTTTGCCGCAGCACTCGTCGTCTGGCAGGTGCCGCTTGTGGTGGCGATTATTCTCACACTTGTTTTTGCCGCTCTGGTCGGCGTGATCAATGCCCAGATCGTCATCAGGACGGGGTTGCCGTCCTTCATCGTGACGCTGGCTTTTCTGTTTATCCTGCGTGGCCTGTCGCTGGTTGGTCTCAAATGGGCAACCGGTGGCGCAACGCAGCTTCGCGGCGTCAAGGAAGCTGTCGGCAACAGCATGATTGCCGGTTTGTTTTCGGGTGATGCGTTTCAGGGATTGTTCGCCTGGATGGCCGAGCATGACCTGATCGCCAAATTCCCCAATGGCGAACCAACCGTAAAAGGCGTTCCGGTTGAAGTCTTATGGTTCGCGGGTGTGGCGCTGATCGCCACCTATGTTCTGGTGCGCACCCGCTTCGGCAACTGGATTTTTGCGGCGGGTGGCGATGCTCTGGCGGCGCGCAATTCCGGCGTTCCGGTTCGCCGCGTCAAGACCACACTCTTCATGTGCACGGCCATGGCTGCAGCGCTGGTCGCCATTCTCACCGTGCTTGATGCCGGTTCGACCGATGCGCGGCGCGGCTTCCAGAAAGAGTTTGAAGCCATCATCGCGGCTGTCATCGGCGGGTGCCTGCTGACAGGCGGTTATGGCTCGGCCATAGGTGCATTCTTTGGCGCCATCATTTTCGGCATGGTGCTGATCGGCCTGACTTATACGCAGATTGATCAGGACTGGTATCTCGTCTTTCTCGGCGGAATGCTGCTGATCGCCGTTCTCTTCAATAATTTCATTCGCAAGCGCGCCACGGGCGAGCGCTGAGCCGGGAGGTTGCCATGACAATGACAACGACGACGATTGAAATCCGTAATCTTGTCAAACATTTCGGGCCGGTTATTGCACTGAATGGCGTTTCGCTGAGCGTCGAACCCGGGCAGGTCCATTGCCTGCTGGGCGATAATGGCGCGGGTAAATCGACGCTCATCAAGACCTTGTCCGGTGTGCATAAGCCGACGAGCGGTGACTTCTTTGTCGAAGGCAAACAGGTTGTATTCAACAGCCCGCGCGATGCGCTCGATCATGGTATCGCGACGGTCTATCAGGATCTGGCGATGATCCCGCTCATGTCGGTGATGCGGAACTTCTTTCTGGGTCGCGAACCGACCAAGGGGATAGGGCCGCTGCGCTGGTTCGACACGCAGTTTGCCGAAGACGTAACCCGCGAGGAAATGCGCCGGATCGGCATCGATGTGCGCGATCCGCAACAGGCTGTGGGCACGCTGTCCAGTGGCGAGCGGCAATGCGTGGCCATTGCCCGTGCGGTTTATTTCGGGGCGAAGATATTGATCCTTGACGAGCCGACCTCCGCGCTTGGCGTCCGCCAGACCGCGATGGTGCTCAAATACATCAATCAGGTGCGCGCGCGGGGTCTGGGCGTGATTTTCATCACCCACAACGTCCGCCATGCCCATGCGGTGGGCGACAAGTTCACCGTGCTCAATCGCGGCGTGACACTGGGCACCCGCACCAAAAGCGAAGTCGATATGGATGAATTGCAAAGCCTGATGGCTGGCGGTCAGGAATTGTCCGACCTGTCAGCCGAGTTGGGCGGCAGAGTTTGATCGGGTTTCGGAGATTGCGATGAACGAGCAGTTGAAAGGCAAGGTTGCTGTCATCACCGGCAGCACGCAAGGATTGGGTGCGGCCACAGCAAAGCTGTTTGCCGAGCGAGGTGCAGCCGGTCTGGTGATTTGCGGACGCTCGGCAGAAAAGGGGCGGGCGCAGGTCGATCTGCTTGAGAAAACTGGCACGCGCGCGGTTTTCGTTCAGGCCGATCTGGAGAAAGTCGAGGATTGCAGAAAGATCATCGCCGAAGCCGACCGTGCATTCGGGCGTCTCGATATTCTGGTCAACGCGGCCGGTCTGACCGACCGAGGAACTATTCTCGATACCTCGCCAGAACTTTTCGACCGGCTGTTTGCTGTGAACACCAGAGCGCCTTTCTTTCTCATTCAGGAAGCGATCAAGCTTTTCCGTCGCGACGCGGTGGAGGGGGCTATCGTCAACATATCCTCCATGTCATCGATGGGCGGCCAGCCGTTCATCGCGGCTTATTGTGCGTCCAAGGGCGCAGTCGACACGCTGACCCGCAACGCTGCCTATTCGGTCCTGCGCAATCGCATCCGCGTCAACTGCCTGAATATCGGCTGGATGGCGTCGGACGGCGAAGACCGTATCCAGCGCGAATTTCATGGCGCGCCCACCAACTGGCTCGATGACACCGCCAAGGCACAACCCTTTGGGCGCTTGATCGACCCCGCGGAAGTTGCGCGCGCAATTGCGTTTCTTGCTTCGGAAGAATCGGGGCTGATGACCGGAGCTATCGTCAATTTTGATCAGTCGATCTGGGGTGCTTATGATGGTTCGCCGCACCCGCAAGCGCCGCTCTGATGTGAATTACTGTGGCGTTTCTAGCGCGATCTACTAAAAAACTACGCATTTAATTGGGGGTATGCCAAAAAAACAGGCAACAACTGTCGTTCCTGCTTGCGCGCACAATTACAGGTAGTTAGACGATGCTCTAAACCGTTGTTTTAGCCGTGTTTCTGCAAACCACGACTTTTCGTCTGGTTGTACGATCCGAAGGCGATCACGGCTGACATAACTACCGTTTCAATTGCGCTGAAAGGACGAATATCGTGGAGCAGGCAAAGAACGGGACCGGCAAGGGTGGACGCAAGGCGCTTTGGGCAGCCGTTGCGGTCATCGCGATAGCTGCCGCTGGTCTGACCGGATACAAGATCACGCTTCAGAACACCATCACGTCACAACTGGAAAAGCGCGGCGGCAAGGCCGCTTCGGTTGAAGCCGATTTCTTCGGGCGCATTCATCTGCGCGACGTGACGATGCCGCTCAAGAACGGCTCTGAAGTGCGCATCGGCTCGATTGAAGGTCGTCCGAAGTTCCTGTTTCTGACAGGCATGCTCGATGCATCCGACATCAACACGCAAGTCGCCAATTACAAGATCTCCATTCCCCATGTGAAGATCGACGATGCGAATTTCGATATTTCGACATTGCGCGAAACCTTTGGCAACAGCCAGCTGACCGTGCCTGAGCGCGTCGGCCGCTTCTCGGCCAAGAGCGTCGTTGCACCGGAAATCAATCTGGTTCAGACCATTGCCGGCAACGAGCAGAAAGTCTCCTACAAGGACGTGAAGCTTGAGGACATCAAGCAAGGTCAGGTCGCCCGCTTTTCCGCTGCAGGCACGACGTTTGAATTTGCGTTTGAAGTGCCCAAGGAAGAAGGCGAGCCAGTCCGCGACCAGATGCAAGGCTCGATGGGCCTGACCGAAGGCAAAGACATCGACGCCGTTTATCTGGCCCGTCTCTATACGGACAAGGCTGGACCAGACGATAAGGACGCCAAGCCGGTCTATGGTCCGTTCTCGGCCAAGAATATCGTCATGAAGAGCCGTGAAGTGAACTTCAGTTATGACGAGATTCGCAGCAACGGCTTCAGCATGCGCATGCCTGCCGAGCCGCTGCTGGACATGGTTCAGCAGATTGAGGCGGTCAAGAATCCGGAAGATCTGACGCCAGCCGAACAGCGCGAATTCTTCCTGCGTCTGCTGTCGATTGTCGATACGATCGGCAAGGGCGACATGGAGTTGCTCGGCCTCAAGATCGAACCTTCCGACACCACCAAGGGTAAGGGCGATATCGCACAGATCTCGATTGCCTTCGATCACAGCAAGGTTGACGCAACCGTCAAGGGTATCAATATCGGTGACGGCACGGATCACGTGAAGGTCGATGAAGCTTCCATGCAGGGCTTTTCCTGGGCTCCGACCGCCGAAGCTTTGAAGAAGCTCGCCGCGCTCAGCGATGAAGAAGCGGAGAACTTCCCGTTTACAACGCTATTGCCTGAATTTGGCACCATGCGCATTGCAGGCGTCGATGCCGATCTGCCTTATGAGCCGGAAGTCGTCAATGAAGTGACCGGCAACGACGAAACCACAGACGACGCGGGCGATCAGGAAACCGTCGATGCCGCAGTCGCTACGGATGATCAGGGAGTCGATATTGCGGTTGCTCCGCAGGATTCCACTGAAGAACCTGCGACCGAAGGTGAAGACGCGCAGCCGGAAGCGACTGAAGAAGCACAGCCAGAACCTGCTGAGGAAGCCAAGGCTCCGACGGTTCCAGAGCGCATCAAGTTCTCATTGAAGAATTACGAAGTCGCGCTCAACAAGCCGCAGAACGGTATCCCGACCGATATTCGCGTTACCTATGAGGACATGACGCTTCCGGTACCGCAATCCGGCAATGACGAGATTTACGACCAACTGCGCAAGCTTGGCTATGACAAGGTGACGATCTCGTCGAATGTGGCGATGAACTGGGATGAACCGAACCAGAACCTCGTCATTTCGGATATTTCCGTCAGCGGCAAGGATATGGGCAGCGTTTCGGTCAATGGCCTGATGGGCGGTTTCACCAAGGAGTTCTTCTCGGGCGACAAGGTGATGACGCAGGTTGCCGCTCTTGGCCTCAAAGCGCGAGAAGTAAAGGTGAAGGTTGAAGAGAAGGGCCTGATCGCCAAGGCGCTCAAGCTTTATGCGGAAGAAAACGACATGACGGAAGATGAAGTGCGCAGCACCTTCTCCATGATCGCCGCCGCATTCCTGCAGGAACTGGCAACGGATCAGCCGAAGCTTCAGGACGCGGTAACCGCATTCTCCACCTTCCTCGCCAAGCCGAATATTTTCGAGCTGACGGTCACGTCCAAGGCGGAGAAGGGCATCGGCGCGCTGGAGATGATCTCTGCGTCTCAGGACCCTCTATCGCTGCTGGACAAGGTGAATATCGAAGCCAAGGCCGAGTAAGCCATCTTTCGATTATGAATGAGACAAACGCCGGCTGCATCGCAGCCGGCGTTTGCATATGGGCTGTCGTTTGAATAGGTTTTCGCATCGAAGATGCCTCAAATCTGGAATCAGACACTATGCTGAAAAACATCAACCCTTTGCTGACCGGCTCGCTTCTCTCCATCCTCGCAGATATGGGGCATGGCGACGATCTCGTGATCGTGGATGCAAACTATCCGGCGCAAGCCTCGGGCGTGCCAGTGCTGGATTTTCCGGGCATCAGCGCAACCGCCATGGCCGAAGCGGTCTTGTCGGTGTTGCCGCTCGATGATTTTGTCGACAAGCCTGCTGCTGTCATGAAGGCGCCTAACGAGACACCGGCCATTTATGGCGAGTTTGAAGCGGTCATTGCCGTGGCCGAGGGGCGCAAGATTGCCGTCGATCCGTTGGAGCGATTTGCGTTCTACGACCGCGCCACGGAAGCATTCGCTGTGATCCGCACCGGCGAGCGTAGGCTTTACGGCAATATCATTCTCAAAAAGGGTGTGATCCGCTCCTGATCGTCCAAGGCGAACCATTAAGAAAGCCCGGGCCATTGCGCCCGGGCTTTTTGTTTCAGGTATTATTCCTGAGGCTTTTCTTTTTGGTCCTTCATAGGGCCCTTATGGTCGCCACCCTTGTGGTGCTGTCCCATACCATGGCGGCCATGATTTGGGCCCATGCCGTGACGGCCCATATGGACGGCGCGCATTTCCTTGCGGTCGAGCACGCCGTCATCATTCCGGTCCAGCGCGGCGAATTCCTTCTTGCGCTGGTTTTCTATGTTCGACAGGGTGATCTTGCCGTCACCCTTGACGTCGAGACGACGTTCCAGACGGTCGGCCTCGCGCTTCACGATACGCTTGAGCGCCAGAGCCTCGATTTCATCGCGAGACAGGACGCCGTCGCCATTAGTGTCGGCAGCTTTCAGCTCTTCCATGCGGGAGAACTTCTCCAGATCAATTGGTCCGCGCTTGGTCTTGACGTCATTATCCTGTGTAGCAGCCGCTTCCGTTGCCGGCTTTGGTGTATTCGCATTGCTGCTTTCCTGTGCCAATACAGGTCCTGCAAGCATTGTCGATGCGATTACAGCGAGAATTGCGGTTCTATATTTCATGGTTGTTTGACTCCATTACTCTTTACAGGGGCGCCGTCAATTGGCGTGCCAGTAATGTGTTTCTTTTTAGATGAACCTCATATGAATATGCCAATTAATTATATGTAATGAATTTGTAATGTGACCGCAGAGGTGGTGTGGCTGACCCCGACGCTGTGTGGGTGACAGGGCAATCTGCCAATCCGAGAATCGCGACAGAACCCGGTGCAACGACGCGTGCATTCAAGCGTGCAGATTGGATGTGCGGTGATGTTCAGGCGGGAAAGGGAAAGGGGAGTTTTCGTTGCGATCTTGAGATCACTTCGGTCCCGTTCTTTACGGGGTCAATCAGCGGAAGCGTTTGTTTTCAGAAGAGAAAATGGTGGGTGATGTAGGGATCGAACCTACGACCCGCTGATTAAGAGTCAGCTGCTCTACCAACTGAGCTAATCACCCACTCGCTTTGCCGAGGCAGCGGCCCCGGTGAAGTGAGCGGGTGTATACCGGTCGATTTTCCAGCTGTCTACCCTCCAATCGAAATTTTTCGAAAAAAACTTGCATCTTTGTTCAAAACCCCGGAAACGCTGGGTTTTGATAAATCCGGCTTTGCATCTTTGTCGGGAATTTCGTTCCTGTGTTCGCAAAAATTGTGATTGCGCCGACGAATCCCGAAGAATCGAATGCAAAAGATTCTTGATTTGATTCATTTTTTTGCGCTTCGAACGTTGTAAGCGCGCATGGCCGACTCCATATTCGCGCAATACTGGATTCGTACTTGCGGATATGTCCGTGTGGGAGGCGAAGCAGGTTACGGCTTCGGGGCGTAGGTTCACGCTTCAAATGTCGCAGCCATGTCATCATTTTTTGATGCTTGTCTGAGAAGTTAGAGCATATAAATGTCTTGATCACCGGGTAATCAAATCTTGATCACAAACCCGTGCTGATCATTTGACATTATAATCCGAGCAAGGCGCGTCATGCACCGGATAGCCTTTGCAGAGAAAACCGAGGCGGGTAAATCGCTTCAAGATCCGGTTCGCGGCATTTGAGGAAAGCATGGAAAGCATTATCAGCAATCTCGGGCATTTCATTTCCGATCATCGGGTATGGGCCGGGCCTATTGTTGGTGTCATTGCCTTCGGCGAATCTCTCGCGATCATCGGAATGTTCATTCCTGCCACCCCGATCATGATTGCCATTGGTGGCCTTGTCGGGGCTGGCATCATTGAGCCGCTGCCCGTCATCATCGGCGCCATCATCGGCGCGGTGATTGGCGATATCATCTCCTATTTCCTCGGCTGGTGGCTGGGCCGCAACATCATTCACAAATGGCCGCTGAACAAGCATCGCAGTGGCGTGGCGCGTGCGCGCCTGCTGTTCCGCCGCTATGGCTTTTCGGCCGTCTTCCTCGGTCGTTTTTTCGGGCCTGTGCGCTGCACTGTGCCGATGGTCGCTGGTATGATGTCGATGGACCAGACACGCTTCCAGACCGCAAACGTGCTGTCCGCGCTGGTTTGGGCTCCCCTGATGTTCCTTCCTGGCTGGCTCGCCGGGCGTGGCGCAGGCATTTTCGCCAAGATGGATAGCGATCACATGTTCTGGTTCGCCATCGGCATCACAGTGCTGACGCTGATCTTCACCGTTATCGGTGTTCGCTTCTTCAAGGCGCGCCCACCGCGCCGTGAGCGTAAATCGCGGCGCGTACAGGTGTCGCCCGCCGAATAAGGGAATAAGGCGGACGCACTTGCCTGATCGGTGATCGTCTGCATAATAAGGCAACGCTGGCAGTTGGTCGTATGATTGTGCCTGTCAGCCTGCTGAATATATTGTGAACAACAATCGTATGTTTCGTATAGCAATTGGTGCCCGAGGTCGGCGATAACGCCGATACAGCGCCCTACAAAAGGTTCATCGCGCTTAATGCCCGACGACAGTTCTGACGATTCTTCTTACCGAAGTACCGGTTCCCTCGCGGGAACCTGTCGCTTCATAGGCTTAAAGCCTGTCTCCGCCGCCTGTGGATTTTTTCGGCTGGATCGCAATTTCGCGTTCCGGCCTGAAAGTGTTTGCACCGGCTTTTCTGAATTCCGTTCTTTCTGACCCGCTTGGGGTGCTGTCATTGTGATTCAAGACGGCGCTCTAAGCTTCTGTTTATTCTCACATCTCTCCCGGGAATAGTCTTCCGGGATGTGCTTTAAAGGAGCCGACATATCATGGACTGGTCCATGGACTGGATTGCCGACCCCAATGCCTGGATAGGTTTGGTGACATTGGTGGTGCTTGAGATCGTTCTCGGCATCGACAATCTCGTCTTTATCGCCATTCTGGCCGATAAACTGCCGCCGCATCAGCGTAACCGCGCGCGCGTCATCGGTCTTGCCCTTGCGCTTCTCATGCGCCTTGTCCTGCTTGCCTCGATCTCGTGGATCGTGACACTGCGCGAACCTTTGATCGAAGTGATGGATATGTCGTTCTCCGGACGCGATATCATTATGCTGATCGGCGGTCTGTTCCTGCTGGCCAAGGGCACGATGGAACTGCATGAACGCCTGGAAGGCGCGCATGGTGCGAAAAGCTCGCGCGTGGTCCATGCGGTGTTCTGGCAGGTCATTGTCCAGATTGTCGTCCTTGACGCGGTTTTCTCGCTCGATAGCGTGATCACGGCTGTTGGTATGGTTCAGCATCTGCCCGTGATGATGATCGCCGTCATTATCGCAATCGGCGTCATGATGCTGGCTTCCAAGCCACTGATGGACTTCGTCAACAAGCATCCGACGGTGGTTATCCTCTGCCTTGGCTTCCTGATGATGATCGGTTTCAGCCTCGTGGTGGAAGGCTTTGGCTTCCATATTCCGAAGGGTTATCTCTACGCGGCTATCGGCTTCTCGGTGCTTATCGAAGCGGCCAATCAGATGTCGCGCCGCAATCGTGAGAAGCTGGTCACGACCAACGATCTGCGCGAGCGGACGGCAGGCGCGGTTCTGCGCCTGCTCGGCGGCGGGCGTGGCGAGAACCCGCTTTCAGATACGGTTGACGTGATTGCGCAGCAGACTGCCGCCAATGACGTCTTCCTTCCCGAAGAAAAGGAAATGATCCGCGGTGTTCTGGATCTGGCGGATCGCCCGGTGCGCTCGATCATGTCGCCGCGCAATGAAGTCGAGTGGCTCGATATCGATGAAAGCGAAGAGGAATTGCACGAAGCGATTCGCAAGCTCTCGCATTCGCGCGTTGTGGTTGCGCGCCGTCAGGTCGATGAGTTTGTCGGCGTGGCTTCGGTCCGCGATCTGTTGCTCGACATGACCGACAAAAAGTCCATCAACTGGGATCAGGTCGTCAAGCAGCCGCTCGTTGTGCATGAAAGCGCCAATGTGCTGCGTGTGATGGAGCAGCTGCGTGTATCGCCGGTCCAACTCGCTGTCGTGGTCGATGAGCACGGCTCATTCGAAGGCGTTGTCACGCCGACGGACGTTCTTGAAGCCATCGCTGGCGAATTCCCTGATGAGGACGAAGAAGCATCTGTCGCCGAATCGGACGGGCAGGGTGGATATATCGTCGATGGCTTCGTCGATATTCGTCGTCTGAGCGGTCTGCTGGAGCGCGATCTGGTCGATGATAGCGATCGCTATACGACGCTGGCCGGTTATGTGCTCTGGCATCTTGGCCATCTACCGCTTGGGGGCGAAAGCTTCACTGCGGACGGCTTCGAGTTCAGGATCGACGCCATGAAGGGGCGCAATGTGGACAAGGTCCATATCAAGCCCGTCAACGACTACGAGGTCTAAAGCGGTATGATTTTGCGGGCGGCGGCCTGTCGCTCGCAAAATATTTCATCCTGTTAACTCCGATAAAATGAGTAGGTTATTGACTTCTGCGTAGAAGCCTTCAAAATTAACACATCGTTCATTGTTGCGGCGAAAGCGTGTCTGGAAACAGGACGTGCTTTGAGGGCGACGATGTAGAGATGGGGACGCGATAACGCGGACAGGAGGCCTGGTTTGATGCGAAACTTGCAGGTGCTGACCACCGGACTGAAAAACGCCTTCTTGGGCATTCCCGCGTTTTTGGCGCAGCCGTGGCGGGAAATGAAGCTGAGCGCTGAGGAAATTGCAGCGCGTCGACGCAGCCGGCTTGAGCGCAGTGAGCATAATTTTCTGTGGTGCTGGCAGCATCGCGGTTTCTGGTAAGGTTTTACGCAGAAAAAAATCGAGGTCGGAGGCGAAAGTCTCCGGCTTTTTTGTTTTCTGATTTCTGATTACGGATGTTTAGGGGAATATTTTTCTACCTCGCAGATGCCGCTTGGGCACTTGTTCCAAGGAGTCGCTCGAAAGTAGTTTAATCATTTAAATCAATGATTTAGGTTGATTTTGAACCATCATTCGATAGGTTTTCTTTCCAAGTTCAATCGTCTGTATGAACGCTTTGCAGGTGCAGGGCGGTGGGGATGTGTCTAATGCGGAAAATTTTTCTCTATGCGGCTGTGGCGCTCGGACTGGGTGCAGCACCAGTCAAGGCTGAAGAGCCGAAGGAAATCCTGAACGTTTCCTATGATATCGCTCGCGAACTTTACGAGCAGGTCAACAAGGCGTTCATCGCGGACTGGAAGGCGAAGACCGGCGAAGAGCTGACCGTCAACCAGTCGCATGCCGGTTCTTCCAAACAGGCCCGCTCTATTCTCGAAGGCCTTGAAGCCGATGTGGTGACCTTCAATCAGGTGACCGACGTGCAGGTTCTGCACGACAAGGGCAATCTGATCCCGGCTGACTGGCAGAAGCGTCTGCCGAACAATTCGTCGCCTTATTATTCCTTCCCGGCATTTCTGGTACGCGCTGGCAACCCGAAGAACATCAAGAACTGGGATGATCTCGCCCGCGACGATGTGAAGGTTGTCTTCCCGAATCCGAAGACCTCGGGCAATGCGCGCTATACCTATCTGGCGGCGACGGCCTATGCGAAGGAAGCGTTTAATAACGACGACGCCAAGGTGCGCGAATTTGTCGGCAAGATCTTCAAGAATGTGCCGGTCTTCGACACCGGCGGTCGCGGCGCAACGACCACCTTTGCGGAACGCGGTATCGGCGACGTGCTGGTCACTTTCGAGGCCGAAACCCGTGGCACGCAGAAGCAGCTGGGCGCAGACAAATATGACGTCGTCGTTCCTCAGGTCAGTCTGTTGGCCGAGTTCCCGGTCACGGTCGTCGACAAGGTCGTGGACAAGCGTGGCTCGCGCAAGATCGCTGAAGCCTATCTGAACTATCTTTATGCGCCGGAAGGTCAGGAGATTCTCGCTCAGAACTTCAACCGCGTGCATGACAAGGCGGTCATCGAAAAGCACAAGGATATCTATCCGGATGTGCGTCTCGTGACGGTGGAGGATGTGTTCGGCGGCTGGGACAAGTTGCAGAAAGAGCATTTTGCCGAAGGCGGCGTACTTAATCAGCTCTTCACCAAGAAGTAAGCGGTAACTAAGCTGGTACACAGGAGCGTGCGGCGACGTGCGCTCCTGCCGTTATATGGAATAATTCAGTGTCGCTTCTCAGCATGAAACGCAATTCGGTACTGCCGGGGTTCGGTTTGACCCTCGGCTGTACCTTGTTTTATCTGACGGTCATCGTGGCTTTGCCATTGCTGGCCATGATCATGAAAACAGCGAGCCTCGGCTGGAGCGACTTCTGGTCCATCGTCACCTCTGACCGTGCACTGGCCACCTATCGCATCACGCTCGGCACGGCTGCACTTGCGACCGTATTCAACGGTCTGTTTGGCCTGTTGCTGGCATGGGTGCTGGCGCGGTATGAGTTTCCCGGCAAGCGCCTGATGGATGCTGCCGTCGACCTGCCTTTCGCGCTGCCGACGGCCATTGCGGGTCTCGCACTGGTGACTGTCTTTGCGCAGAACGGCTGGTTTGGCCAGTTTCTGGAACCGCTCGGCATCAAGGTTGCCTATGCGCCGCTGGGCATTTCCGTCGCCATGGCTTTTACCAGCATTCCCTTCGTCATCCGCACGGTGCAGCCCGTGCTGGAAGATATGAATGCCGATGTGGAAGAGGCCGCGCGCAGCCTCGGCGCAAAACCCTGGCAGATTTTCGCCTATATCGTCTGGCCGACGATCTTTCCGGCCTTTCTCGCGGGCGCATCGCTGTCTTTTGCACGCAGCCTCGGCGAGTTCGGCTCCATTGTTTTCATTTCCGGCAATCTGCCATTCGAGACAGAAGTGACATCACTTCTGATCTTCATTCGGCTTGACGAATATGATTATCCCGCCGCAGCAGCGCTGGCCTTCGTCATGCTGGTCGCAGCATTTCTGATGCTGCTCATCACCAATCTTATTCAGGCAAGGCAGCTTCGTTATGCAGAGCGCTAATCTGGCACGCAACGCGCCGGGACCGGTTCGCAGCCTGTTGATCTGGCTTGCCGCCGTGCTGTCGGTCTTGTGCATCGGTGTGCCGCTGGCGATCATCTTCACCTATGCATTCAGCAGGGGCGTGGGTGCGTTCTTTGGCGAAATCCTGAAACCCGATACGCTGCATGCGATCTGGTTGACGGTGCTGGTCGCAATCGTGGTCGTGCCGATCAATATGGCGTTTGGCGTCTGCGTTGCGTGGCTTGTGACGAAGTTTCGTTTTCCGGGGCGCAGATTGCTGATTACCTTTGTCGAGATTCCCTTCTCGATCTCGCCGATTGTGGCGGGCGTGACCTATCTCTTCCTCTATGGCTCGCAGGGCCTGCTCGGGCCGCTGCTCGAAAGCTATGATCTCAAGATCATGTTCACGGTCCCGGCGATCTTTCTGGTCAGCCTGTTCGTCACTTCGCCCTTTGTGGCACGCGAATTGATCCCGCTGATGGAAGTGCAGGGCAGTGACGAAGAAGAAGCGGCGATGACGCTCGGCGCCAATGGCTGGCAGACTTTCTTCTATGTCACGCTGCCCAATATCAAATGGGCGCTGCTCTATGGTGCGGTGCTGTGCAATGCGCGCGTGATGGGCGAGTTTGGAGCGACATCTGTCGTGTCCGGAGCCATTCGTGGCAAAACGAACACCTTGCCATTGCAGGTGGAGCTTCTGTTCAACGACTATAATGTCGCCGGAGCCTTCGCTGCGGCTTCCACACTCGCATTGATTGCTCTTCTGACGCTGGTGCTGAAATTCCTGCTGGAACGCAAGCAGCACGCTTAACGCCGTGCGCCTGGAAGGTCACACGGCGTTAAAATGATCAGGCTGCCAGTTGTGCAGCCTGGGAGGGGAGGATTGCCTTTTGCGGCTCCCTTTGCAGGGATGAGGCGAGAATGACGCCTTCCGGCCAGCGGCTGAAACCGCTTGCGACATTGATGTGACCGGCATGGCCGATATCGACAAAGCCTGAGCCCCAGACATTCGCCAGAGCCTCTGCCTTGGCAAAGCGCATATATTCGTCGTTACGGCTGGCGACGACGATGGATGGGAAACCCAGCTCATGGCGCGGCAGTGGGGCGAAGCTCTGAAAACGGCTGTCTCTGGAGGCCATGGTTTCCGCATCGGCAGGGGCAACGAGAAGCGCGCCTGCAACATGTGCGGCAGCCGGACGGCTTGCCAGATGAGCAACCAGCACACAGCCAAGGCTATGGGCAACCAGAACCGCACCGGGATTTTCGGCCAGTTTTGCTTCGAGCGCATGCATCCAGTCGGATAGCACTGGATAATGCCAGTCGTCCTGTTCAACCAGTAATGCTGACGGATCGTCATGCAACCATTGGCGCTGCCAGTGGCCTGCTTCCGATCCCTTGAAACCGGGGATGATAAGTGTCGCAGGCATGCGTTGTTTCCTTTTCCGGCAATTGCAGCAAAAGCACGAAACGGCTTAGCTACAATTGCGACATCACAGAGATCAGAGCCTTGGGAGGGCTTTTACTGTTTCGCCGTTCGTTCCGATCTGGATACGTCTTGCGAAGCAGTTTCCAAAATAGGCGCTGAAACCTGCTATTTTAAGGAAAAGGAATTCAAATTCAGGCGGATAAGTGAAAATTATTCTCCGCCTGAATGGTAGTCACTTGTTGTGCTTTTCGTTCCAGCGCAGGAGGAACTGCGACTTCTCGAAAACCAGCACCACCACCAGCGACATGGCAAACGGGATCAGGAGATAGAGCAGGCGGAACACGATCAGTGCCGCCAGCACATCGGCCTGGTTCATATCCGGAAGGCCGGTCAGGAAAACCAGTTCAAGCACGCCAAGGCCGCCCGGCGCATGCGAGATGAGTGCTGCCGAGAAGGAGACGAGGAAAATACCGAGCACAATCAGGAAGCCGGGATTACCCGCTTCTGGCAAGGCGAAATAGATGATGCCCGCAGCGCCGATCAGTTCGAGGGGCGCGACGACCAACTGCTGCACGACGACCGACATACGCGGATACTCAAGCCGGAACTTGCCGATCTGAAGCGGGCGCAATTGCATCCAGCTGCCCAGGACATAAAGCAGGACGAAGGCCAGCATGATCAGGGCGATGACCATGGCAACGGTGGGTGTCAGGTCTTCATTGAAGCGCATGAGAACATGCGGCTCCAGCAACAGGACCACGCTGGAGGTGATGATGACGCCGAGAATGAACGTAAACGAACAGAAGGCGATGAGGACGGCGATCTCGCTGCCCGGCATGCCTTGCGAGGAATAGGCGCGGTAGCGAACGACAGCGCCGGAGACGACGGATGCACCGATATTGTGCGACAGGGCATAGGTGGTGAAGGAACAAAGCGCGATGAAAAGCCAGGAAATCTTGCGCCGGAGGTGGAGCAGCGCGATCCGGTCGTAACCGGCAAGCGAGCTATAGGCGAGAAGGGCCGCCGCCGCTGCCAGTACCCAGTGATGCGCGCGAATGGCGTAGAGGCTGTCCAGAACATCATCGAGCGAAATGCTGCGAAGTTCACGATACAGAAGCCAGGCTGAAACGCCGACGGCGCAGACACCGATGACTGGCCAGATATAATCCTTTGCTTTCATTAACCGATTACCGCCCCTTCAGCTCTCATCATATTCCCCTTATATGGCCTGTGCTTCGCCATCAGCCGCAACCACCGAACTGTCGTCCTGTGCCTGAGCGTGCTGCTGTGGCGACGGGGCGGAAGCATTGCCGCCCGTATTTGAAACCTCTGCACCGATGGCCTTGGCAATTGCTTTTGCAATCTCTTCTTCGCCAAGAATGACGGAGGTTGCACCAAGATCGGCCAGATATTGTGCTTCGGCCTGCGAACTGGCCTGGGCAACGATGTGAATATCCGGGTTGGCCGCATGGGCCAGAGCGGTCGCGCGTCCAGCCTCGAAGGCATTTGGAATCGCAATGACCAGATTTTTGGCAAGCCCCGGATTCGCTGCATTCAATATTTCGGTATCGGAGGCATTGCCTGCAATAGCTTCGATGCCTTTTTCCCGCAATGCGGTGCAGATTTTCGACGAGTCATCAATGACGAGGAACGGCATCGCACGTTCCTGCAAACTGCTGGCCAATCTGCTGCCGATATGTCCGTAGCCGGCAATGATTGTGTGGCCGGTCAGGCGCGTCTGCGGCAATGGTTCCGGCTCGGAAACATCTATGGCGCTGTTACCCGCGTTTTCACTGCCACTTTCGGACGCACTGCGCTTTTCGATCCATGGCCGCATCCGCTCCGCAACGATGAACATCACCGGATTGAGGAAGATGGAAAGGATCGCGCCTGCGAGAATGAGATCGCGCCCAGCGGGCGGCAGCAGGTTGAGGCTGACGCCAAGTCCGGCGAGGATGAACGAGAATTCGCCGATCTGCGCCAGACTTGCGGAAATCGTCAGCGCCGTGCTGACCGGGCGACGGAAGGCCCGCACGATAAAAAAGGCCGCGACAGACTTGCCGATCAGAATGATCGCCAGCGTGCCCAGCAGGGGCAGGGGGTCTTTCAGCAGGCTCATAGGGTCGAACAACATGCCGACCGAAATGAAGAACAAAACCGCGAAAGCATCACGCAGCGGCAAGGATTCTTCTGCTGCGCGATGACTGAGTTCGGATTCGCTCATCACCATCCCGGCAAAGAATGCGCCGAGCGCGAAGGAAACACCGAAGAGATGCGCCGCGCCGAAGGCGACGCCGAGCGCAATGGCCAGAACGCCAAGGCGAAACAATTCGCGCGAACCGGTTTGTGCGACGACGTTGAGAAGCCAGGGAATGACCTTGCGCCCGACGACCAGCATCAGGGCGACAAACAGGACTACCTTGGCGATGGTCAGAAGAATGATGCCGCCAATGCCGAGGCCTAGCCAGGCTGCGAGCGGGTCGCTGGCCGCGGCACTTGTTGCGCGGCCCGTAACGCTTGCGACGGCTGGCAGCAGCACCAGCGCCATGACCATGGCGAGATCTTCGACAATTAGCCAGCCGACGGCGATGCGGCCGCGTTCGGTATCGATGAGGCGGCGCTCCTGCATGGCGCGCAAGAGGACAACCGTACTGGCCGTGGAAAGGGCGAGGCCGAAGACAATGCCTGCTTCGACGTCCCAGCCGAGCGCCAGTCCAAGCCCGGTGCCCAGGGCAGCTGCAGTGGCGATCTGCGCCAATGCGCCCGGAACGGCGATGGCTTTGACGGATAGCAGGTCTTTCAGAGAAAAATGCAGGCCGACGCCAAACATCAGCAGGATGACGCCGATTTCGGCAAGCTGCAAAATGAGGCCCTGATCGGCAACGAAACCCGGCGTGTGCGGACCGGCGATAACGCCAGCCAGAAGATAGCCGACCAATGGAGAAATCTTGAGGCGGGTGGCTACGGCACCGAAGATGAAGGCAAGGCATAACCCGATGACGATTGTCGCAATCAAAGGCGTGTCATGGGGCATAGGGTGCCGTTTCCCTCTATTGAAATTTCAGTTCATTATGGGAGCCGGGCAGGACCAAAATCCTGCCCGGCAATTGGATTACTTCTGCGCGATGGCCTTTTCCTCAGGCTGCTTGTGAGCCTCTTTGTGGTGCTGCCACCAGTCACCCAGCAGAAGCAGAATCGGCGCTGCGATGAAGATCGACGACGACGTCGCAATGACGATACCGAACAGCATCGGCACGGCGAAATTATGGACGGCGCTGCCGCCCCAGACCGCCATCGGGAACATACACAGGAAAGTCACGACCGATGTGTAGATACAGCGCACGAGCACCTGATTGATACTCATGTCGATGATCTCGCGCAGCGGCTTCGACTTATAGAGGCGCATGTTTTCACGCATACGGTCATAGACCACGACCTTATCGTTCACCGAGTAACCGATGATCGTCAGAAGGGCCGCGATAGCCGTCAGGTTGAAATCGAGCTGCATTAGCGCGAAGAAACCGACGATCTTCGTGGTGTCGAGGATGAGTGTGATAATCGCACCAAGCGCGAAGAACCACTCGAACCGCCACCAGAGATAGACCAGCATGCCGAGCGCCGAGAGCACGACCGCGATGAAGCCGGAGCGGGCCAGTTCGCCGGAGACCTTCGGTCCCACGACTTCGGTCCGTTCGATCTTCACTCCCGGATCGAGTTCGGTAACGGCTTCGCGCATCTTGTTGACGGCTGCCGTCTGCGCTTCTTCGCCGCCATCCTGACGCTGGATGCGGATGAGCACTTCATTGGCGCTGCCTGCGCTCTGAAGCGCGACTTCACCCAGTTCCAGCGCCCCGAGCTTGGAGCGAAGCTGCGCAAGGTCGGCTGGCTGTGACGTGGTGATTTCTGCCTGGATACCGCCCTTGAAGTCGATGCCGTAATTCAGGCCCGGCTTGAAGAACAGCACGATCGAGGCGATCGACAGCACGATGGACACACCGATGCCGACAAAACGCGCATTCATAAAGCGGTAGTTGGTGCCTTCCGGTGCGAATCTCAGGATCGGCTCGATATGCAGAACCTTAAGCTTGCGCCGGCGCACGAACCAGCCCATCGCCATGCGCACCAGCGTCACGTCGGTGAACATCGAAATCGCGATACCGAGCATCATGGTGATGGCAAAGCCGCGAACCGGGCCCGTGCCGAACATGAACAGGAGCAGTGTCGAAATCAACGAGGTGACGTTGGAGTCGACGATGGTTGCAAAGGCGCTGTGGAAGCCCTTGTCCAGCGCGGCCATGGCGCCGAGACCCTTGCGCGTTTCTTCGCGGATACGCTCGTTGATGAGAATATTCGCGTCGACCGCGATACCGATACCCAGAATGATACCTGCGATACCTGGCAAGGTGAGTGTTGCGCCGATGAGGCTCAGTGCGGAGAAGGTCAGCAATGTGTGCAGAAGAAGCGCCACATTGGCGATCATGCCCCAGAGGCCGTAGAGCAGAACGATGAACACGGCCACGAGCGCGAAGCCGATGATGCCGGTGATCAGGCCCATCTTGATGGCGTCGCCGCCAAGGTCAGGACCGACAGTGCGTTCTTCGATGACTGTCAGCGGTGCGGGCAGGGCGCCAGCGCGCAGAAGTGCGGAGAGAACAACGGTGTCCTGAACCGTGAAGCTGCCGCTGATCTGGCCCGAACCGCCGGTGATCGGCTCACGAATGACCGGTGCGCTCAAGACCTTGCCGTCGAGAACGATGGCGAAAGGACGGTTCACGTTCTTGGTGGTGATATCGGCGAACTGACGTGCGCCAAGGCTGTCGAAACGGAAGGAGACGATTGGCTCATTGGTGCGCTGGTCGAAACCGGCGCGCGCATCGGTCAGGCGTTCGCCCGACAGAGCGATCTGATCCTCAATCGGATATTTGACATTCGGGTCCTTGGAATCCGGCATGATCGTCACGCCCGGAGGCGGCGTATCGTTCGGATTGGCGTCCGCGACCATGTGGAAGCTCATCTTCGCCGTGCTTCCAAGAAGCTGGCGGAGCTGGGCCGGATCCTGAAGACCCGGCAGCTGAACCACGATACGGTCGGAACCGACGCGCTGGATCGAAGGTTCGGCAACGCCGACCTGATCAACGCGCTGGCGGATGATTTCAAGGCTCTGCTGGAGCGCTGCATCAAGGCGGTAATTGAAGCCAGCCTCGGTCAGCGTCAGGCGAATCTGGTTATCGGTCGAATTGACGTCGATATCATTGATCGCCGTGCCGAAGCCGCTGGTGTTGACCTGCGAGATGAGCGTGCGCAGGGCGGTTTCCGCCTTTGCACGCTGGTCGGCATCGGGGATTGCCACGATGACGGCATCGCCTACAGCGCGGATCGACTGCGGCTGGATGCGTTCAGCGCGCAATTTGCTGCGGGCATCGTCCAGCAGCGCACGCAGGCGGTCCTTTTTGAGGCCGGCTGCGTCCACTTCCAGCACGAGATATGAACCGCCGCGCAGGTCGAGACCGAGCGTCACCTGACGCTTCGGGAACCATGACGGCATCCCATCGAGTTGTTTTTGTGTGAAGAAGTTGGGCAAGGCGATGATAAGCCCGATCACGACGATCAGGCTATACAGCGCTACGACCCATTTCGAAGTACGCATGGATTGTGGTTCCGGGTCTGCGCGTCATCTCAAATCCCGAATGGCTGACCGACATGGAAAGCCACAATCTGTGCGGGGGTGGATGACGCTGTTTTACGTAAAAGGGTTCGGGACTGGAGAGTGCCAGTCCTCCGGTGGTGCCTATTATGCGCTAACAGGAGGGGCGCGGGCAAAACCAAAATATTGCTGGGCAGCCGTGAAGCGCTGAAAGCCGCGCTCTGCCTCTGCGGATTTCGCATTGGCAAAGGAAAGGCCAGCTCCGGCGACGGCCAGGGCCGTATCGCCACCCAGCGGATAAGCTGCCTTGATTTTCGCGGCAATAGCTTCGATGAGAATGGCGCGCATTGGCTGCGGCACCGGTGCCGATTGCTGCCGCACCGGGGCCGTGGGGACGCTTTCAGCCTGTCTGGCCGCAAGCATCTTGGGCAGGCTGCGCGAAGTATCGTCGCTTGCCTTTTCGTTGAGTGCGGAGAAGTCTACGGCGAACAACAGAGCTGCAAAAGACAGCACGCATGCCATCAACAGCATGAAGCCATGCTGTCTATGATGCCCTGTGCTGTTCATGCCTATCATAAAACCGCCCAGACTTTCGTTAGAGTCTCGCTCAGGATTTGAGCCAGCTTCCGCACCGTCCACGAATCCTCATTAGCCATTTGTGCCGGTGCGAACAAGGAAATACTGGCGTTTTGCCGTGGTTTCGTTGTTGTTCCGCAGCGAGGGCTGACGAAATGCACCATTGGGGACTTTCGGGCGCAAATGGGATTCTCTCTTGCAACCCGCCTTGTTTCCGTTCTACGGCGCTTTATGTTGAAACAGTGATCTTCTTAACGGCAGATTTGAAATTGGCTTATTTATCGACGTTTCGGATTCTTGCATTTTCTCTTTTGATTGGTGCGCTTTCGTGGGGCGGCATGGCATCTGCCGTTGCGCCTGCCAGCGCGCAGGATAACAAGTCGCAAGCGCAGCAGACTGCGCAGCCGGCTCCTGCCACTCAAGCGCCTGCCAGTCAGTCAGATGATGGCGCTCAGGCTGCGCCCGCGAACGGTGATCAGCAGCCCGAGCGGCCAGTATCGGCCATCGTGCAGCAGCAAAAGCCGATCATTGACGATCTGAAGCAGCAGGCGCAGAAGATCAGCGAACAGCTGCAAAAATCCGGAACCAGCGACGAAACTCTGGCGAATCTGAAGCTTCAGCTGGACGGACTTTCCAAAAAGCTCCTTGATGCAGGTGTCGCCTTTCGTCCGCGCCTGACGGAAATCAATACGCGTCTGGAGCAGCTTGGCCCTGCGCCGACCGGTGACGCGACGGAACCCGGTATCGTCACCGACGAGCGCAAGAAGCTCACCGGCGAAAAAGCGGCGATCAACGCGATGATCGGGGACACCGAAGACACTTCGCTGAACGTCAATCAGATGTCGGCGAAGATCGGCGATCTGCGGCGCGATCTTTTTGCGAAGACGCTGTCGCAGCGCGTTAATCTTGACTCCGCACTCGGTATCGAAGTTGCATCGGCAGCGAACGATCAGGTTGTGTCGCTGTGGCGGATTATCCAGTCATGGTGGCGCTTCGTCGTCACCTTCAAGCTCAACTCGTTCCTTGCCGCAGCGTTTTTCGCATTCGTCGGCGCGCTGGTGATCCAGCTTGGCGCGCGGCGTGTGCTCGGCACGCTTTATCAACGCGACCCGACGATCGAGTCTCCATCCTATCTTAGCCGTCTTCTGGTTGCCTTTTGGTCCACCGTCATTCCGTCGGCGGCAGTCGGCGTCTTTCTGGCGACGACCTATTTTTTCCTGAATTATTTCAATGTTCTAAGGACGGATGTTGCGTCGATCCTGGAATCGCTCTTCATCGTCCTCGGCCTGGTCTTCTTCATCCATCGTCTGGCTGCGGCCTGTATCAGCCCCGACATGCCGCAATGGCGGCTCGTGCGGGTTGCGCCGCGTCCGGGGCGTGTTCTGGGCTTGCTGATAACGGCAACAGCGCTGACGACGGGCGTCGATTCCTTTGTCGGGACGGTCAACAAGCTTCTGTCGTCGCCCCTGTCGCTCACCATGGCGCAAAGCCTGCTGGCGACGGTGATGGTGGGCATTCTCATTCTGGCAATCGCCTTTCTGAAGCCCGTGGAACGTGTGGATGACGAGCGCGTGCGTTCATGGCCGCGCGCGTTCAAGGTGTTCCTGATCATACTGGGGCTTCTGCCCATTCTGGCTGCCGCTTTTGGTTATATTGGTCTGGCGCGTTTCCTGTCGCAGCAGATCGTGGTCACCGGCGCCTTTCTGGTCACCATGTATCTGGGTTTCCTGACGGGCCGTGCCATTTCCGAAGAACAGGCATTTGCGTCCAGCAAAATCGGTGCGGGCCTGCGCGAGCGCTTTCACTTCGATGATGCGACACTTGACCAGCTGGGGCTCGTTGCGGGCATTCTCATCAATCTGGTTGTCGCGCTTATCGGTATTCCGCTGGTGCTGATGCAGCTCGGTTTCCAGTGGGCCGAACTGAAAAATGCCTTCTTCAAACTGATGACCGGCTTTGAAATCGGCAATATGTCGGTTTCGCTGATGGGGCTGCTCACCGGTGTTTTGCTGTTCGTTATCGGTTATCTGCTGACGCGCTGGTTCCAGAACTGGCTCGACAACAGCGTCATGGCACGAGGCCGTGTCGATTCCGGCGTGCGCAACTCGATCCGCACAGTGGTCGGTTATGTCGGGCTCTGTCTTGCCGCCCTGATGGGCGTCTCTGCGGCCGGGTTCAATATGTCCAATCTGGCGCTGATCGCCGGCGGTCTTTCTCTCGGTATCGGTTTTGGTCTCCAGAATATCGTCCAGAATTTCGTTTCAGGTCTCATTCTTCTGGCGGAACGTCCGTTCAAGGTTGGCGATTGGGTAGAAGCGGGTACGGTCAGCGGCATAGTCAAGAAGATCAGCGTGCGCGCAACGGAAGTGGAAACCTTCCAGAAGCAGTCGATCATTGTGCCGAACTCGACGCTGATCAACGGCAATGTCGGCAACTGGACGCATCGCAACAAGCTTGGCCGCATCGATATCAATGTGCAGGCCTCCTATACGGAAGATCCAAGGCGTGTGCACACGCTGCTGCTGGATATCGTGCGCGCCCACCCGTCTATTCTCAAAAATCCGGAACCGTTCGTCGCTTTTCAAAGCATGACTGATTCAATCATGGTGTTCGATATCTACGCCCATGTCGCGGATATCACCTCGACCGGCGGCATCAAGAACGAGCTGCGGTTCCAGATCGTGGAGCGGTTTCATGAAGAGGGGCTGCATCTGTCCTCGTCTTCGACCGATCTGGTGCTGAGCCTGCCGGAAATCGAAAAGCTTTCGGAGATGGTACAGAAGGTGCCCTCAGCCGCGCCGAAGAAGAAGGTGCGCGAAGAGAAAGCCAAGGCATCGGACGACGACAATGACGATAAGGCGTGATGAACGCGTCGTTCAGTTGCAGTTCAGTTTTGTCCAACTATAAATGAGCCATAGAACGGCGGGCCGTTCTTCGAGGATGGAAGCGGGGGCACTTGCTTTCATCGGGGTTGTAGAAGCGGGAGCGGTGGAAACGCCGAAACGATATGAACGTAATTCAGATCAACAAATTTGGTACGATCGGTCTTGGCGCAGTCATTATGCTTGCAGCTTCCATGGGCGGTTCCTACGCCGCCAAGATTTCCAACAAGGACAGCGCCGCGCAGACCATCGTGGTCACGGAAGGTGCGTCCAAGCGTGAAATGGTTGTCGCACCGGGCGATACGGTCGATTTCTGTTCTTCCGGCTGCTTCGTGACCTTTCCGAACGGCGACCGTGAAGCATTGACGGGTGATGAGACCATCACTCTTACCGGCGGCAAGGCGACGCTGAAATAAGATCGCCAAACTGTTGAAATGAAAAAGCCGGGCGAAATGCCCGGCTTTTTGTTTGTCTCTCCGTTGGATCAGCTGCGCGGCTTGAGGTTTTCCGGGTCGTAAAGCGGCTTGTAGCCAACGGAGGCCACTTCAACCGGATAGGTTTCGCCAAAATATTCGACGGTCAGCTTGCGGCCTTCCTGGCAATGGCTCCATGGCAGATAGGCAAGCGCGATATTCTTGCCAATGGTCGGGCCGAATGCCACCGACGAGGTGAATGAGCGGCGGCCCAGTTCATCGACCAGCGTTTCGCCGGTTTCCGGCTCCATGACCGGCATAATGCCGACAGGGTAACGGGCCACGCCTTTCGAATCGACATTGTCGGTCATGACCAGCGTGCAGAGCATGGCAGGCTGATTTTCACGGGCGCGATATTCGACATGCTTGGCCTTGCCGCGGAAATCGGCTTCCTTGACCTTCGGGCGAGCCAGATCGGCTTCAAGGAGATTATACTCTGTCAGCAGGTCGGCATTCTGAAGGCGCAGGCTTTTCTCCATGCGGCGGGTATTGGCATAGGTTTCGACACCAACCGCAATCGTGCCGGTGGAGCGCAGCGCATCCCAGACGGCGAGGCCGTCTTCGTAACGCATGTGCAATTCCCAGCCCTGTTCACCGACATAGGAAATGCGGAAGGCGGTCACGTCCTTAGCCGCAATCCTGATCGGCTTGATCGCCGCAAAGGGGAAGTTTTCGGCATCCAGACCTTCCGGATTCTCGACAACCTTCTTGAGGTTTTCGCGAGCATTCGGACCCCAGATGCCGATGGTGACATATTTCTCCGTCACATCGGTGATGGTGACGTCAAAGCCCTTATCCTCGGCCACGCGGCGCATGTAATGGAAATCGCGGGGACCAGCATCGGCGCCGTTGATCATGCGAATGCGGTCCGCCATGCGGATTGCCGTGAAGTCGGCGCGCACCATGCCTTCATCATCGAGGAAGTGCGTATAGATGCCCTTGCCGATATTGGCGTCGCCGCCAATCTTGGCCGCGCAGAGCCATTCCATCAGCTCGACATGGTCAGGACCTTCAATGTCGTACATCGCGAAATGCGAGAGATTGATGATGCCGCAATTTTCCGTCAGTTCCAGATGCTCGGCATTGGAAACACGCCAGAAATGGCGGTTGTCCCATTCGTTTTCACGCACTGGAACACGGTTACCGTATTTTTCAAGCAGATGCTCATTGGCGGCATAGCCATGCGCACGTTCCCAGCCGCCGAGTTCCATGAAATGGCCACCAAGCTCGACTTCGCGCTCATAGAACGGCGAGCGCCGGATATTGCGTCCCTTGGAGAACGGCTCACGGGGGTGCACTGCCGGGTTATAGACCTTCATTGCCGTTTCGGTGCAGCGATCCCAGATGAACTGCTCTGTCATCTGGTGCGGATAGAAACGGGAATAGTCGACGGCGTGATGGTCGATGGATGTGCGACCGTCGGTCATCCAGTCTGCAATGAGCTTACCCATGCCGGGGCCGTCCTTGACCCAGATTGCGACTGCATACCAGAGACCACGCACCTTCTGGCTTTCGCCCATGGACGGGCCGCCATCGGTGGTGACTTGCAGGAAGCCGTTGAAGGAATGGCTTTCATTATAGCCAAGTTCGCCGAGAATAGGGGTCAGTTCGATGGCGCGCTCAAGCGGCTCAAGAATCTGCTCCATATCGAGGTCGCGTTGCGACGGCGAAAGGCGTGCTTCGTGCTTTTCCAAAAGGTCACGCGGGTGGCAGAGACGCGGATTGGTCTCTTCGTAATAGCCCCATTCGATCTGGCCGCCTTCAGCGGTCTTCGGATCGCCCGTATCGCGCATATAGGCAGAATTGCCCTGATCGCGCATGAGCGGCCAGCCGATTTCCTTTCCCGTGCCTTCAAATTCAGTATAGGGGCCGAAGAATGTCAGCGGATGGTCAATCGGCATGACGGGCAAGTCCTCGCCAACCATTTCGGCGATCAAACGTCCCCAGAGCCCAGCGCAGATCACGACATAATCGGCTTCGATGGTGCCACGATGCGTGACCACGCCCTTGATGCGGCCGTTTTCGACCAGCAGCGACTGGGCAGGCGTGTTGGCAAAGCTCTGCAACTTGCCAGCGGCTTCCGCCTGATCGATCAGCTTGCCAGCGACTGTCTGCGAACGCGGAATGACCAGACCGGCATCCGGGTCCCACAGGCCGCCCTGAACCATGCTTTCTTCTATCAGCGGGAATTTTTCCTTGATCTCCGCCGGTTCAATCAAACGGGCGCGGGTGCCAAAGGCTTTGCCGGAAGCGACCTTGCGCTTGATTTCATCCATGCGGCCATCGTCGCCGACACGGGCAACTTCAAGGCCGCCGACGCGGGCGTAATGCCCCATCTTTTCGTAGAAATCGATGGAATACAGCGTGGTCCAGCAGGACAGAAAATCGTGGCTGGTCGCATAGCAGAAATCCGATGCGTGGGCCGTCGAGCCGATATCGGTCGGAATGCCCGACTTGTCGATGCCGACGATGTCGTCCCAGCCCCGTTCGATCAGGTGGTGCACGACGGATGCGCCGACGATGCCACCGAGCCCGACGATTACGACCTTCGCCTTCTTAGGAAACTCTGCCATTTTATGTGACCCTGGTTGGTATTTGACAGAACCATAATCGTTGATGGGGCAGGATATTTGCCTTTATACGACATATTCGCTGCCTGACACGACTGCGTCGATTAACGGTCATAGCCGGGTTTTTCGCATTAAGCCTGTTCTGCAAGCGACATGCAGATACGGAGCTAATCCGATCTTGCGAAACTGATTCCGAAAGAGGCGTTACGGTTCTGATTTTCTTATCTTTTACACAAGCGCCAGACTGGCGGCGCGCTCATTCGCAGCAATGATCCGGCCTATGCCGCGATGAGCATTTTGCGATCTGCGCGTTCCTGTTGCGGCGAGCGGCCATAGAGTTCGCGATAGCATTTGGAAAAATGCGACGCGGAAACGAAACCGCATGCCACTGCCACTTCCACGACCGGCATGGATGACTGCAAAAGCAGGTGTCGTGCGCGGTCGAGGCGGATTTCCAGATAATAGCGGGCCGGGGAACGCCCCATCTCCTGCCGGAACAGCCGCTCGACCTGACGGCGCGACAGGCCGATCGTATGGGCGACATTGATCAGCGCCTGCGGCTCTGACAGGTTGGCTTCCATCATCTCGATGATGGTCAAAACCTTGGAGTTCTGGATGCCGAGGCGCGCGCGCAGCGGCAGGCGCTGCCTGTCCTGCGGGCTGCGGACGCGGTCGGTCAGCGCCTGTTCGCAGATCTTATTGACCAGATTGGCGTCGAAATCATCGCCGATCAGCTTTAGCATCATATCGAGCGAAGCGGTGCCACCCGCGCAGGTGTAGATATTGCTGTCGAATTCGAACAGGTCCGCATAGACCTCGGCTTTCGGGAAAGCTTCCGCAAAGCCCGGCAGATTTTCCCAATGAATGGCGCAGCGCTTGCCGGAAAGAAGTCCGGCTGCCGCGAGAATATGCGCGCCGGTGCAAAGCCCGCCGACCGCCACGCCGCGATTATATTCTTCGCGCAGCCAGGCGAAGACCGACTTGTTGCGGAAATCCTCGACATAGACGCCGGAGCAGACAAACACCATGGACGGGCGCTGTTCGCGTTGCAGATAGCGTCGTTCGTCTTCCAGCGACGCATTGACGGCGCAAACGACGCCATTTGATGCCGTGACCGGTTGGCCATCCGTCGACGTCAGGCGCCAGTGATAGGCCTCATAACCGAGCATACGATTGGCGATGCGCAGCGGCTCGATGGCCGTCGCAAACGCGATCATCGAAAAGTTCGGAACCAGAAAAAAAACAATAGACCGCTTGATCGATGAAGCCTGGTTCATAACCGGACCGTTCCCATTTTTTGAAGCAGGTGCCGCGGTTCCCGACGCGGTGCTGCTTACGTCTCCGTCACGACTGCGGGGTCGATTTCTGCCCCGCATTTACCGGTCGCTATCAGACCGGTGATCCCGGTATCGTTGCCCGCAAATGCTAGGGGAGGGCAATGACGCAAACGGGATAGTGCTTTATTGAGACACAGAACGGTTAGGTTGCAAAGTGCGGCTAAATGCCTGCCGCGAGAAGGTATTTTTATGTCGTGAAAATGAGGGCGAAGCAGGCTCGCCCTCATTCGAAAAGTGATAATTGTCGCAAATCAGCCCTTGCGCGCTGTATTCTGGCTCGCGGGGCGGTCTTGTCGCACGACCGGAAGGCGGTCGTCGATTGCCGGCCAGCCAATGTCCTGCCGGATATGTTCGGGCAGATTCTGGATCGAGAGGCGGGTGCGGGCGATCTTGCGGTCGAGCAGCCACTGATCGATCTGGCTCCGCAGGTCGACATAAGCCTGGCGCAACCAGACAAGTGAGGTTCCGGATGTTGATGTCGTTTGACGGCGAGCACGGTTTGCAGTGGGGCCCGCGGTCTGGCCCATGGTCTGGCATTGTACGGTCATTTTCGGTCTCCTCGGGCGAGAATGGATTGGTTTGAATGCCTGCTGCAGCGGGGTTTGTGTTTTCGATGGGGTTAATGTGCGCTGTGCTTGACGTTCAATCAAACGAAATATAAAAAGGCTTAAGATCAGAAAATTTGATTTATCATTACCGGAGTCCCGTTATGACAGCGCCCGTCCAGCATCCTTTGCCAATGCTCGATATCGATGTCCTTCGCACTTTCGTCGCGATTGCAGACACGGGCAGTTTCTCGTCCGCCGCCAATGCGGTTTTTCGCACACCGTCGGCCGTATCGATGCAAATCAAGAAACTTGAAGAACAGATCGGCGTCGCAGTGTTTGACCGCGATGCCCGTTCTGTGACGCTGACCAGCGATGGTGAGGTTCTGCTCGGCTTTGCGCGTCGCCTTCTGGCGCTCAATCGTGAGGCGGTTTCAAAATTTGTCGCACCGACCGTCACTGGCGTGGTGCGGCTTGGTTCGCCGGATGACATCGGCGAATGCGTTCTGCCGCTCGTTCTCAAGCGCTTTGCGGAAACCCATCCGGGTGTGACGGTCGATGTGGTGATTGATCAGAGCAGCAATTTGCGCAAGCGCCTCGATGAACGGCGTCTCGATGTTACGCTGGTCAATATCTCGCATACGGTGCCCGGCAAGGGCGACACGGAAGTTTTGCTCGATGAGGAACTCGTCTGGGCCGGGGCGAAATGCGGAACGGCCTATCGCCGCGATCCGCTGCCGCTTTCCATCTGGGAAGAGGGTTGTGCCTGGCGCGGCAATGCGTTGGAAGCGCTCGAAAGCTCGGGCCGCCCTTATCGCATCGCTTATATGAGTTCACATTCGACCGGACAGCGTGCTGCGATCATGGCCGATCTCGCCATTGCGCCCTTTGCGAAGACCTTGCTCGGCGAAGGCATTGTTGCACTGGGTTCGGAGCATGACTTGCCTGAACTCGGGCGTTATCAGCTCGGCATGATTATCAGGCCTGAAGCCGGGCCGCATATTCATGCCGTGGCGGAGAATTTGCGCAGTGTCTTCGAAGCTTATCGCCGCACAGGGCGCTTCGAGACTTTTCGTTCTTGCTGATGCAGCTCACAAGAACTTGTGGGTGTAAGTAATGCCTTCTCTTGTCAGGACAAAAGGTTGCGCTAGGTTTCCTATATGACAGCCGGATGAAAACGGCTTCATGACCAGCAGACAGAGGCGGGGTTCGGGGTGGGCCAATGGAATGCTGGTTAAGTAAGAGCATGTGTGCCCGTTCTTTTGGGCTGTAACGACATCCTATCGGAGAGACCGCTATGAAACTGACCCGCCTTGTCCCAGTTGCTATTGTTCTCTGTGCCTTCACACTGGCTTCTTGTGCCAATACGGTTCGCGGCGTTGGGCGCGATGTAAAAGGCACGGCGCACGCCGTTCAACAGACGGTGGAATAAGAATTTAAGACAAAGGCCCGGGATCATATCCCGGGCCTTTTCATTCCTGGTCGTTCAGACGCTCGTCAAAGCGCTTATATGATGCTTATTGCGCGTTAACGAGGAAATATCCCACCGGCATCTGCATATCAGGGCGCGTTTTATAAGCGATGCTTGTCGTCATGATGCCTGTTGTCGGCACTGGAATATTTGCGTTCGCCAAAAGGCCTGTAATGTGCGCATTGGGCGTGGCATCGCCAAACCACATGACCAGAATTGGCATTGTGATCTGCTTGGCTCCGTCAGGCGTTTCAGGGTGCACCACCTTCAGCGATGGATCGAATAGCCGGAAATTGCCCGGTATCTGTGCATTATCCGCCACGATGGTCTTGAAAGGCCCATGGCTGCTGATTTCCGTATAAAGCTGGCGATAATCCAACTGCCCATAGGGCGGGGCGCTCGACCCATAGATGAGATAATAGGACAGAACCGGCGGAACCAGCAGGGCAACCACCGCGCCCATGACCGCGTATTCGGTAACCGGGCGTTTGCCGATGCGGAAACGCTCCAGACGGAAAGCCAGAACGGCGGGCAAAAGAAATAGCACAGGCTGAAGCCAGCGGTCCTTGACGTCATTGGCGCCCGTCACAACGACACCGATGAGAACGATAAGCAGACCGACAACCACCAGACGGCGCATGAATGTCTCGCCAGGTGTATAGGGCGTGGTGGGCACCGTGCGCTTCTTGATGTGGATGAGGGCGATAATCGCTGCGATTGCCAGTGCCAGAACCGAAAACAGGAAGGCTGCTTCAACGAAGCTCTCAATGCCGTTCAGCCGGTCGAAGAACAGGTTTCCCGATGCGCCCATCTGCAATTTGCCCGAACGGGCAATGACGCTCGACTTATGTGCGAACATCCATGTTGCAGTCGGTCCGACGCAAATTGCGAAGGCGAGCAGGGTGACAGCCGAAAGTTTCGACAGCAATACAGCTCGATATTCCGGGACTGAAAGCCCGGTTATGATCACCATGATCAGGAAGAACGACGCGTTGAACTTGCCCAGAAGCGCTGCGGTCATGGCAACGCCAAGGAGAGCAGCCGAAATCACGCTGCGCTTGCGCATGTGCCAGGCAAAGGCCAGGAAGGTCCAGCCGCATCCCGCCGTACCTGCCACCGAATGGGTCAATGCGCGCTGCGATTCCCAGCCGATCTGTGGAATAAGAAAGAGGCCGAGCATGCTGGCCGAAGCCACGGAGCGCGAAAAGCCCAGAAGCCGCATGGCGCCAAAGACACTGAGGAAGAGGCTTGCCAGCATGCCGAACTTCACGATTTGAAGCGTCAGCATGGATGTGCCCAAGACAGAGGCGGCAAGATTGGTCGTCCATGTATAGAGCGGCGGCTGCGAACCGCCATAGCCCCAGTCGAGATAGCCTATATTGGCGAGCTGTTCCGCATCATCGAGTCCAGCACCATTGGAGATATATGTCACCAGAACGGCCTGAAGCACGAAATAGCACACTATAAAAAGAACGGCCCAAGGCAGTCCCAGTATTTCTTTGTCTGCGGTAGACGCGGTTTGTCTTAATGCGGTCAAGCTTGAAGTCCCGATGCTGAACGAAATGCCCCAGATAGGCGCAAACAGGCTGCTACATGTCACAGGATTATGTTCGGATTTCAATCCGCGCAGCGCCAATCAATCGAAATAAGCGGACAATATTTGATAAAATTTTCGTTTACGGCAAAAACCGCGCTGCCTGACGGCGCACGGTTTTGCCAACTACGCATGGCAATCCCACCGAAAAAACGCTGGTGAGAGATACATAAAGCTCCGGTACGCAATACCAGATCCGGAGCATCGAGAGAGGCTCAGCCTGTCTCGAGCTCCTTTTTATCCGAACATCGTTACCGTACGGTTAGCAGAGGATTAAGCAAATCTAAACATTGCCTTTTTGAGGCAAGTTTTTTCATGAATGTGATCTTCTTTTACTTTGTATCCGACTTTTCGCGCAGATGGTTGATAATGCCGGAAAAGTCGTCGCCGCCATGGCCTTCACTGTCGAACAGGGAATAAATCGCCTCCGCATGTGCGCCAAGCGGAGTTTCCGCGCCAGCGCTTTTCGCAGCTTCCTGCGAAAGCTTCAGATCCTTCAGCATCAGCGCTGCGGCAAAGCCCGGCTTGTAATCACGGTTTGCTGGCGAGGTCGGAACCGGCCCCGGGACCGGACAATAAGTGGTGAGCGACCAGCACTGCCCCGACGATGTGGAAGCAACGTCGAAAAGCGCCTGATGTGAAAGGCCGAGTTTCTCGGCCAGCACGAAGGCTTCGCTGACGCCGATCATCGAAATGCCGAGAATCATATTGTTGCAGATCTTGGCAGCCTGTCCGGCTCCGTCGCCGCCGCAATGCACGATCTTGCCAGCCATTGGCTTGAGGATTGGTTCGCCACGCTCGAAGGCCTTGTCACTGCCGCCGGCCATAAAAGTCAGTGTGCCTGCGGCTGCACCACCCGTGCCGCCCGAAACCGGCGCATCGATGGAGAGATGTCCATGACTTGCTGCAAGCGCATGCGCCTTGCGGGCGGAATCGACGTCGATTGTGGAGCAATCGATAAAAACTGAATCTTTTCGCGCCTTAGGGGCGATTTCCTCATAAACGGCGAGAACATGCTTGCCAGCAGGCAGCATGGTGATGACCGTGTCGACATCCGCAACGGCATCCACCGCGCTGGTCGCAATCTGCAATCCATTGGCGCGTGCCTCTTCAAGATGCTGCGGCAACAAATCAAACCCGCGCACCGTGTGTCCGGCCTTGACCAGATTTGCCGCCATCGGGCCGCCCATATTGCCGAGGCCGATAAATGCGATAGTGGCCATGATAAACTCCTCCGTATTAAGTGCTGTTCAGCGGCCGATCATATGCCTTGCAATGATCACGCGCATGATTTCGTTGGTCCCCTCCAGAATCTGGTGCACGCGCAGGTCTCGGACCAGCTTTTCGATCCCGTAATCGTGGAGATAACCGTAGCCGCCAAAGAGCTGCAGCGCTTCATTGGCGACATTGAAGCCGGTGTCGGTCACAAACCGCTTGGCCATGGCCGACCATTTGCCAGCATCGTGGGTCTTGCGGTCGAGCTTGCTTGCGGCGGCGTAAAGCAGCAGCCGTGCAGCCGAAAGTTCCGTTTCCATATCCGCAAGGCGAAACTGCAAGGCTTGAAAACGGTCTATTGTTTGTCCGAAGGCCTTGCGCTCGCCGCAATAATCCAGCGCCTTGTCGAGCGCGGATTGTGCACCGCCGAGCGAGCAGGCTCCGATATTCAGCCGTCCACCGTCGAGACCGGCCATAGCGATCTTGAAGCCTGTGCCTTCGTCGCCAAGCCGGTTTTCCGCCGGTACGCGGCAGTTGTCGAAAATGACTGTTCGTGTCGGCTGACAGTTCCAGCCCATCTTGTATTCGTTAGCGCCGAAGGACAGGCCGGGTGCATCTTTCGGCACAACGAGGGTGGAAATGCCTTTCGGACCGTCCTCGCCGGTACGCACCATGGTGACGTAAATGTCGGTCTCTCCGGCACCGGAAATAAACTGCTTTGCACCGTTGATGACATAATGGTCGCCATCCCGCGTGACGCGGGTGCGAAGGGCGGCCGCATCCGAGCCGGAACCCGGTTCGGTCAGGCAATAACTGGCCAGCCGATCCATCGATGCCAGACTAGGCAGGAACTGCTGGCGTTGCGTCTCGTTGCCAAATGTGTCGATCATCCACGCAGCCATGTTGTGGATAGAGACAAAGGCCGAGAATGACGGGCAGGCGGCGGCAAGCGCCTCGAAAATAAGCACCGCATCCATGCGTTTCAGCGCTGATCCGCCGACATCCTCGCGGACGTAGATGCCGCCCATGCCGAGTGATCCGGCCTCGCGAAGCGCATCAACCGGGAAATGTTTATCGCGGTCCCATTGCAGCGCATGGGGTGCAATCCGGTCGCTGGCGAAGCCGCGCGCCATCTCCTGAATGGCAAGCTGTTCTTCGTTCAGCTCGAACTGGTTCTGTTCGGCAGCATCCATGGTTTCCTCCCTATGAGTACCGCTCCTCTGAGGTGGACTAGAGCATAAGACCGGAGAGCTGCCAACGCTCCATTGGAATAATCTTGCTCACATTTGTAATAAACTGATGCGCATTTTTGCATAGAAGGTGCATTGCGGAGCGCGTTGGATGTGCTGTGAGGCGCAGGCTTAGACCCAGATTGCCATGGCTTACCGTTTCGGCTACGCAGGTCAGATGGTACGGGCAATTATGTTTCAGGGAACTGGGTCTGATGTCGGCAAGAGTGTGCTTGTCGCAGGGCTCTGCCGCGTGGCGCGCAATCGCGGATTGAAGGTCCGTCCGTTCAAGCCTCAGAACATGTCCAACAATGCTGCGGTCAGTGATGACGGTGGGGAAATCGGTCGTGCCCAGTGGCTACAGGCGCTGGCATCCGGCATTCCGTCGTCGGTGCATATGAACCCTGTTCTGCTGAAACCCCAGACGGATATGGGCAGCCAGATCGTGGTGCAGGGCCAGGTGCGCGGCGAAGCGCGCGGGCGCTATTATCAGGAACTAAAGCCGCACCTGATGGCGTCGGTGATGGAATCCTTTTCCATCGTCAGCGAAGGTGCAGATCTCGTTTTGATTGAAGGGGCGGGCTCGCCAGCGGAAATCAATCTTCGGGCCGGAGATATCGCCAATATGGGCTTCGCAACACGGGCAAATGTGCCGGTGGTGCTGGTCGGTGATATTGATCGGGGCGGGGTGATTGCCTCGCTGGTAGGGACGCACACAATCCTGCCGGAAGAAGATCGCGCCATGGTGCGCGGTTTCATCATCAACAAGTTTCGCGGTGACATTTCTCTGTTCGACGACGGGCTGGAAGCGATAGGGCGCTTCACCGGTTGGCCTTCTTTCGGTGTTGTTCCGTGGCTCAAGGCTGTTTCCAGATTGCCTGCCGAAGATTCGGTGGTTCTGGAGCGTGCCGTGCGCAGCGCCGACAAGGCGCTGAAAGTTGCGGTTCCGATGTTGCCGCGCATCGCCAATTTTGACGATCTGGACCCACTGAAGGTCGAGCCTGCCGTGGAGGTGGTCATGGTGCCGCCCGGTAAGCCGCTTCCGCCCGATGCCGGGCTGGTCGTGTTGCCCGGAACGAAGTCCACCATTGCCGATCTGCTGGCGTTTCGCGAAAACGGATGGGATCGTGATCTGGCAGCGCACGTAAAGCGCGGCGGACATGTGCTCGGTATCTGCGGCGGCTTTCAGATGCTGGGGCGCAGCATCCGCGATCCGCACGGGATTGAAGGACAGGTGCGCGAAGCGGAAGGACTGGGGCTGCTGGATATCGAAACCATCATGGAGCCGGAAAAAGTCGTCCGCAATGTCGAGGCAAATTCATTGCTCTATGATGCGCCACTTGAAGGATATGAAATTCATATCGGCCGCACCACAGGGACCGATATGTTCAGGCCTTTTGCACGCATCGGGGATCATGATGACGGCGCGGTCTCTCCGAATGGTCGGATTATGGGGACTTATCTGCATGGCGTTTTCGGCGCGGATCGCTTCCGGCAGCAATTTCTCGCCACGCTGGGGGTCGAAGGCGGCGCAGGCAATTATCGTTTGACCGTCGAGACGGCGCTCGATGAATTGGCCGAGGGGCTGGAAGCCTGTCTCGATATCGATGCGATCTTCTCTTTAATTTGATGTCAGGCCGCCTTTATAGTGTTAGGATGATTTAAATTATGCGCACTTACTCTTGATGTCTTTGCGAATTGAGTAATAACTATTTATAAAATACTTAGAAATATGTAATTTTTCATAAAATTAACAATTTAAAATCTATTTTCGAACAAAATATTCATATTAATTCTATGATGAATATTTTAGTGAGATTAATTTGCATATTATATTTTTATTTACAAGTATTAATCGTGTATTTCAAAAGGGTAGCTATGTATATTTATTCATAGCGATCAACGCATTCTTCATTGTTGTACCCCAAATTGATATGGTTTTTAGTCGATATTTTTATCAATCGGGGGTCTTTTTTGCAGCAGATTCAGTTGGTTGGATTATTCTAAGGGATTTTCATCGCGCCAGTCAGTTATATCTGCTGGTGATATTGCTGATTTTGCTTGCTGTTTATGCGTTGTGGAGGCATCCGCTACCATCAATCGCACCACACAAGGTAGTATACGTTTTCTTGACCTTCATTCTAGGTCCAGGAGCTTTGGTGCATAGCTTAAAGTTGCTTATTGGACGGGCGCGGCCGAGACATTTGCTGGAATTTGGTGGTGCAATGGATTTTACGCCAGCCTGGCAAATGACGACCGCTTGCAATATAAACTGCTCTTTTCCATCTGGAGAGGGTGCTGCCGCTGTTGCAATGCTATCTTTACTGATTTTTGTTCCAGAGCGTCGGCGTGTCCTCGTTGTTGTGGTTTTAGTCCCTTTTCTGGCGCTTATTTCCATGAATCGCAT
This sequence comes from Brucella sp. 22210, assembly GCF_052045675.1. Taxonomy (NCBI): domain Bacteria; kingdom Pseudomonadati; phylum Pseudomonadota; class Alphaproteobacteria; order Hyphomicrobiales; family Brucellaceae; genus Brucella; species Brucella sp. 22210. The sequence continues at coordinate 64,262 of NZ_JBQEPD010000002.1, read as the reverse complement.
CTTCATGGGCGCGCATTTCTTGTCGGATGTCGTAATAGCTTGGACCTTGGTCGTGGGTCTCATGCTTTGGCTATGGCCGCATATAGCCGTTCATGCCGATGCAATCGATATCTGGACGCGGCGTCAGCTACGAGCTTTTTGTGCCCGCAAGCCCGATTGACGGTGCTTTAGCAAAGGCCTAATGTCCGACCATGTGACAGGTTTTCGCCGGACGAATCCGGTGGGACCAAGAGGGAATGCGAAGGACGGACCCAATTCGGGCGTCTTGATCGCAGCCGACCCCGCGACTGTAGAGCGGAGAGGAATGAAGCCAGGCCGGGCAACCGGCAGCCACTGGAACTTACAGTTCCGGGAAGGCGGTGACATTACCGACGACCCGTGAGCCAGGAGACCTGCCTGTTGCAGAAGGGTATTATACCCGCGCCCCATGGGAGGTTTTTCCCTGCTGCCTGCACGGAGGTTGTCATGGCCGCACGTATAAATAATTCTCTCTCCACCACTGTATCTCTGCCTTTGGCTGCACGCCTTGGTACGGCTGTGGTTTCCCTGCTCCTCGGCGCCTTTCTCGTTTACGGCGTTGGCCTTGCGCATTCGGATACGCTGCACGATTCAGCGCACGATACCCGCCATTCTTACGGCTTTCCCTGCCATTGATGCATTAGCATCGACATTGCGAACCGCGTTTACGCGCTGGTTTGCGTGGGGAATGAACGTAGACGTGTTTTTCAAGGAAGCTGACACTGCTTTGCGTCCGATGGCTGTGGCTATCGGCGATTTTTTGCAGTTGGGGGACTAAAATGTTGATCCGTTATCTTTTGGCTACGCTTGCTGCGGGCCTTCTGGCAGGGCTTCTCGTGACGCCTGCCATGTATCTCAAGACCGTTCCGCTCATCCTGCAGGCGGAAGTTTATGAAGAGGCTGGCGGCGGTCATAGCCACGATCTGGGTCATGGACCGGCGGAAGCCGCGCCGCATGCACAGGCCGATGCCGAAGCCCCCGCCCATGATCATGCGGCAGCAGCCGCACCAGCCGAAGAAGAAGCCGGGGCAGAACTGCCGTTTGGCCGTCTTGGCAATACGATCCTGGCCAACCTCGTTGCCGGTTCTGGTTTTGCTCTGCTGCTCGGTGGTATTGCGTTGCTGCTCGGTCGCCCGATCACGGTGCAGAACGGCCTTTACTGGGGCATGGCCGGTTTCTTCGCGGTGGCGTTCATGCCAGCGCTCGGCCTGTCGCCGGAACTGCCGGCCATGCCTGCGGCTGATCTTGTCCAGCGCCAGCTCTGGTGGATATCGACGGTCGTTCTTAGCGGTGTCGGTCTCTATCTGATCGTGCTGCGCGGCGAAATCTGGGCAAAATTGCTCGGCCTCGTCGCCATTATTGCCCCGCATGTCTATGGCGCGCCGCATCCAGAGGATATTGCATCGCCAATACCGTCGCTGCTCGCATCGCAATATGCGGTCGCTTCGCTGGCGACGAACCTGTTCATGTGGGCGGTGATCGGTCTGGCGCTTGGCTGGTTTATCCAGCATTACGCCGCATCGGAACTGGAAGGCTGATAGCGTGGCTCTGCCCGGAAAAATAACCTTTGTTCTTGGCGGAGCCCGTTCGGGTAAGTCGTCCTATGCCGAAAAGCTGGTTGAAGCCTCCGGGCTTCAGCCGGTCTATTTGGCGACGGGGCGCGCCTTCGACGGAGAAATGGAGAGCCGTATTGCTGTGCATCGCGACCGACGCGGCACGCAATGGCAGACCGTAGAAGAGCCGCTCGATCTGAAGAGCGCACTTCTGCAACAGGCACAATCATCGAAATTCGTGCTGGTTGACTGCCTGACCCTTTGGGTCACCAATCTCATGATGGCCGAGCGCGACATTGCCGCGGAATCACACGATCTGGTCGCTGTGCTTTCGGCCCTCGGCGGGCCAGTGGTTTTTGTGTCCAACGAAGTGGGGCTCGGCATCGTGCCGGAAAACCGCATGGCGCGGGAATTTCGCGATCATGCAGGTTTTCTGCATCAGGCCATCGCTGCGGCGGCAGACGAAGTTTATTTCATGGCGGCAGGTTTGCCGCTCAAGATGAAGGGATAATTTTATGCAGGGTCAAAAGATACCGGCTACCGTGATCACCGGCTTTCTCGGATCGGGCAAGACCACGATGATCCGCAATCTGCTCGAAAACGCCAATGGCAAGCGCATTGCGCTGATCATCAATGAATTTGGTGATCTGGGTGTCGATGGCGGCATTCTGAAAGGTTGCGGCATCGAAACCTGTCGCGAGGAAGACGTGATCGAACTCAACAATGGCTGCATTTGCTGCACCGTTGCCGATGATTTCATCCCGACCATGACCAAGCTGCTCGACCGCGCGGACCGTCCGGATCACATCGTCATCGAGACGTCCGGCCTTGCATTGCCGCAGCCGCTGGTCGCCGCCTTCAACTGGCCGGAAATCAAGACACAGGTCACGGTCGATGGCGTGGTGACGGTTATCGATGCCGCCGCTGTAGCCGAAGGCCGTTTTGCAGACGATCATGACAAGGTGGATGCGCAGCGCGCTGCCGATGAATCGCTTGATCATGAAAGCCCGCTTGAAGAACTGTTTGAAGACCAGATTCACGCCGCCGACCTGATCGTGCTCAACAAGGCCGATCTGATCGACGCGTCGAGCCTCGATAGCGTGAAGGCTGACGTTGCCGAGCGCTCGTCGCGCCGCGTCAACATGGTGCCTGCAAGTTTCGGCAAGCTTGGCGCTGATGTGCTGCTCGGCCTTGGTGTCGGTACGGAAGACGATATCGCCAACCGCAAGTCGCATCATGAAATCCATCATGCCGATGGCCACGAGCATGATCACGATGAATTCGAGAGCTTTGTTGTCGAAGCCGGTTCTGTTTCGGACCCGAAGGCCTTTGCCGAAAAGCTGAAGACCATCATCGCGGACCACGATGTTCTGCGGCTCAAGGGTTTTGTCGATGTACCGGGCAAGCCGATGCGTCTGGTGGTGCAGGCTGTCGGCCCGCGTATCGAGCATTACTTCGACCGCCCTTGGGGCAAGGATGAAGCCCGTTCGACGCGGCTCGTAGTCATCGGTCTGCATGAGATTGATGAAACCGCCATTGCCAAGGCCGTGAAAGACGCAGTTTTGTAATGCATCTTCTGCTTGCCCAGAAAGGAACGATCAGCGACGGCAATGAGGCCGTCGATCTCGGCCAGACGCCGGGTGATATTCTGTTCCTTTCCGCTGCCGACACGGAACTGGCCAGTCTTGCGCAGGCGCATCGCGCTGAGCCAGACGGGCCAAGCCTGCGGCTTGCCAGTTTTCTGAGCCTCACGCATCCCATGTCCGTCGACGCTTATGTCGAGCGGACGGCGCGTCATGCAAAGCTGATTATCGTGCGCATTATCGGCGGCGAGACTTACTGGCCTTATGGGCTGGAAGCGCTTCATGCCTGCGCCGTGAATCATGGCGTCAAGATTGCGGTGCTTCCCGGTGATGACAAGCCCGATCATGGGCTGGATCGTTTCTCGACGGTTGCGAGCGCCGACCGTGACGCGCTGTGGCATTATCTGATCGAGGGCGGTGCTTCCAATATGCGCGCCTTCCTTGATTATTGCGCAGCATTGATTGGTGGGGGCGAAAAACCGGCCGAAGCAGCGCCGCTGCTCAAAGCGGGTCTTTGGTGGCCCGGTGAGCCGGTGGTTCCGCTCGATCTCATCCGCAGCCGCTGGATCAAGGATGCACCCGTTGCGGCGATCGTCTTCTATCGTGCGCTGGTGCAAAGCGGCCAGACCCAGCCGGTTGAGGCGTTGATTGCGGGTTTGCAGGCGGAAGGCATCAATCCGTTGCCTGTGTTCGTCTCCAGCCTCAAGGACCGGCTGTCTGCTGCCGTCGTGGACGGTGTTTTTGAAGATTGCCCGCCGGATATCGTGCTGAACGCGACCGGCTTTGCCATTTCCTCACCGGGCGCAGAACGCAAGCCAACCGTGCTCGACAAGCGCGGCAACATGGTTTTGCAGGTGATTTTCTCCGGCACGCCGAAGGCGGTCTGGCAGGCCTCTCAGCAGGGATTGCTGGCGCGCGATCTGGCCATGAATGTTGCCTTGCCAGAGGTGGACGGGCGCGTTCTGTCGCGCGCGGTTTCGTTTAAATCGGCACGGCAGTTCGATGCGGCGGTGGAGGCGAATATCGTCACCCACGAGCCGGATGAAAACCGTGTGGCTTTTGTGGCGAAACTCGCAGCGAACTGGGTGCGATTGAAGCGAAAGACGGCTGCCGAGCGCCGTGTGGCGCTGATCCTTGCCAACTATCCCAACCGCGACGGGCGGCTAGGCAATGGCGTTGGGTTGGATACGCCTGCCGGAACAGTTGAAACGCTCAAGGCTATGGCCGATGCGGGTTATCAGACTGGCAAAGTGCCTGCGAACAGCGATGCGCTGATGCAGCTTTTGATGGCCGGGCCGACCAATGCCGCACGCGATGGCCGGGAGATTCGTGAGACCATTTCGCTCAATCAATACAACGACTTTTTTAAAAAACTTCCCGATGCGATTCAGGCGGAAGTCACCGCCCGTTGGGGTGAGCCGGAAGCGGATCCCTTTTTCGACGACGAACGCGACGCCTTTGCGCTGCCGTTGATGCGGCTCGGCGAAACGCTGACCGGCATTCAGCCCGCACGCGGCTACAACATCGATCCGAAGGACAGCTATCATTCGCCGGATCTGGTGCCGCCGCATGGCTATATCGCTTTCTATGCCTATCTGCGTGCGATAGCGGATGTTGATGCTATTGTTCACATGGGCAAGCACGGTAATCTTGAATGGCTTCCGGGCAAGGCGCTGGCACTGTCTGAAAATTGCTATCCCGAAGCCGTGTTCGGGCCGACGCCGCATATCTATCCGTTTATCGTCAATGATCCGGGCGAGGGCACGCAAGCCAAGCGCCGTGCGGGCGCGGTGATCATCGATCATCTGACGCCACCTTTGACCCGTGCCGAAAGCTATGGCCCGCTGAAGGATCTCGAAGCGCTCGTCGACGAATATTATGAAGCGTCGGGTGTCGATCCGCGTCGACTGTTACGCCTGAAGGGGCAGATTCTCGATCTGGTACGCGATATTGGTCTCGACCGTGATGCAGGCATTCACGACCATGACGACGAAGACATGGCGCTGCAAAAGCTCGACGCCTATCTCTGTGATCTGAAGGAAATGCAGATCCGCGACGGGCTGCATATTTTCGGGCAAGCGCCGCAGGCGCGGCTTTTGACCGATCTTCTGGTGGCACTGGCCCGCGTTCCGCGTGGCGTGCCGGTTTCGCTGGGCGGAAGTGCCGGTGACCAGAGCTTGCAGCGCGCCATTGCCACCGATGCCGGGCTGGATGAAGGTTTCGATCCCCTCGATTGCAACATGGCCGATCCGTGGACAGGGCCGAAGCCAGCATTGCTGGCTGAAGTTAGCCCGGCGACCTGGCGCATAACGGGCGACACGGTGGAACGTATTGAGCTTCTGGCGGCAAAGTTCGTTTCGGGCGTGCAGGCTTGTCCGCGAGACTGGCAACAGACTGACGCCGTGTTGCAAGCGATCGTCGATCATCTGCGCCCCAGCGTTCTTGCCTGTGGTCCCGCAGAAATCGAAGGCCTGCTGACCGCGCTCGATGGACGCTTCGTGCCGCCGGGGCCATCTGGCGCGCCAACGCGCGGACGGCCCGATGTCTTGCCGACCGGACGAAATTTCTTCTCGACCGACAGTCGTGCTGTGCCAACACCTGCCGCGTGGGAACTGGGGCGCAAATCGGCGGAACTGCTGGTTACGCGTTACACGCAGGACCATGGCGAATGGCCGACCTCGTTTGGTCTCACGGCCTGGGGCACGTCCAATATGCGCACGGGTGGTGACGACATTGCGCAGGCTCTGGCGCTGATCGGTGTGAAGCCGGTTTGGGATATGGCCTCGCGCCGCGTCACTGGATACGAAATCGTACCGCTTGCCATGCTCGGGCGTCCCCGTGTCGATGTGACCTTGCGCATATCGGGGTTTTTCCGTGATGCGTTTCCCGAACAGATCGCCTTGTTCGACAAGGCGGTCCGTGCGGTTGGAGCGCTGGACGAAGACGCGGAAGACAATCCGATTGCAGCGCGCATGGCGGCAGAGCAGGCGCGTCTCGTCGCCAGTGGAGCCGATGAAAAAACGGCGCAACGTCGCGCGGGTTATCGCGTGTTCGGTTCAAAACCGGGTGCTTATGGCGCAGGATTGCAGGCGCTGATCGACGAAAACGGCTGGGCCGGGCGCAACGATCTGGCGGAAGCCTGGCTTGTCTGGGGCGGCTATACCTATGGCGCGGGCGAGGAGGGGCAGGCAGAACGCGGCCTTCTCGAAGAACGCCTGCGTTCGGTGCAGGCTGTCGTGCAGAATCAGGACAATCGGGAACACGATCTTCTGGACAGTGACGACTATTACCAATTCGAGGGCGGCATGGCTGCGACGGTGGAAAACCTGACCGGCGCTATGCCAACGGTTTATCACAACGACCATTCGCGGCCGGAAAAGCCGGTGATCCGCACGCTTGAGGAAGAGCTTTCGCGTGTGGTGCGCGGGCGTGCCTCCAATCCGAAATGGATCGCAGGGGTGATGCGCCACGGCTATAAGGGTGCGGCGGAAATCGCGGCGACGGTCGATTATCTGTTCGCCTTTGCGGCGACCACTGGCAAGGTTGGCAACCATCATTTCGAGGCGGTCTATCAGGCCTATATCGCCGACAAGGCGGTCCATGATTTCATGGCGGAAAAGAACCCGGCAGCGCTGGCGGAAACCGCCGCGAAGCTGAATGATGCAGTCGAGCGCGGTTTCTGGACGCCGCGTTCGAATTCGGCGCGGTTCATATTGGAAAATCTTCAGAAGTTGAATCCGGAAAGGGCGACAAATGGCTGAGAAATCTGAAAAACTTCTGTCGATGACCGAAGATGAGCTGAATGCGCGCCATGCGGACAAGATGCGCAAGAAGAAGGCCGCACGCGACAAGATTCAGGCCACCAAGACCGAGGAAAAGGGTCTCGTGATTGTCCATACGGGCAAGGGCAAGGGCAAATCCACTGCCGGTTTTGGCATGGTGTTCCGTGCGCTCGGTCACGGCATGAAGATCGGCGTTGTGCAGTTCGTCAAGGGATCGTGGGATACGGGCGAACGCTGGGTTCTGGAAAAATTCCCCGATCAGGTGACGATTTCGGCGCTGGGCGAAGGCTTTACCTGGGAAACACAGGACCGCAGCCGCGATATCGCCATGGCGCGTGGCGCATGGGAACAGGCCAAGGCCATGATCATGGATGAAGATATCGACATGGTGCTTTGCGACGAGCTGAATATCGTTTTGCGCTATGATTATCTTCCCGTGGACGAAATCGTCGAAGTCTTGAAAGCCAAGCCTGAGATGAAGCACGTCATCGTGACCGGTCGAAACGCGAAAGATGAGCTGATCGAGGTGGCCGATCTTGTCACCGAGATGGAAATGATCAAGCATCCGTTCCGTTCGGGCGTGAAAGCCCAGAAGGGGATAGAGTTCTGATTATGGTAGCAAGCTGGCAGTTCTGGGCCCTGATGTCGGCGGTATTTGCTGCGCTGACCGCGGTTTTCGCAAAGGTTGGCATTCAGGGCATCAATTCGGACTTTGCAACACTGGTCCGTACTTTTGTCATTATCGGCGCGCTGTGCCTGTTTCTGACGATCACCGGCCAATGGCAAAGGCCGGGCGAGATTTCCGCCAAGTCATGGCTGTTTCTCGTCCTGTCCGGTCTGGCAACCGGGGCGTCCTGGCTTGCCTATTTCCGTGCCTTGCAAATTGGCGATGCGGCGCGCGTCGCGCCCGTGGACAAGCTTTCGGTGGTGCTTGTGGCGCTGTTCGGCGCTGTATTTCTCGGCGAGCGCATGTCGACCATCAACTGGTTCGGCATCGTGCTGATCGGCTGCGGTGTCGTGCTGGTGGCGCTACGGGTTTAGAACCCGACCCACTGCCGCAATGGATTGGTGGGGTCCATCAAAAGACGCACGGCCAGCGCGAGACTGACCACGATCAGCAATGGCTTGATCATGCGCGAGCCGACCTTCATCGCAAGGCTCGCGCCGATCTGCGCGCCGATGAACTGCGCAATGCCCATGCAGATGCCGATCTTCCAGTTGATGACGCCGACCGCTGCAAAGGTCGCAAAGCCGCCGACATTGGAGGCGCAGTTCAACAGCTTCGTGTGGGCGGTGGCTTTCAGGACGCCGTAACCTGCCAGCGCCACAAAGGCGAGCATGAAGAACGATCCCGTGCCCGGGCCGAATACGCCGTCATAAAAGCCGATCAGCGGCACGATGGTCATGCCAAACAGGAACGGGCCGATGCGGCGGGAACGGTCGATATCGCCGATATTCGGTTTCAGGGCGAAATAGAGGGCGATTGCGATCAACAGCAGCGGCAATGCGGTGCGCATGATTGCAACGGGTAAAACTGTTGCGAGCAGTGCGCCGAAAACAGAACCGATCAGCGAAGCAAGCGCTTCCTGCCATTGCTCGCGAATATTCACATGTCCCTTGCGCGCATAGGCGAGTGTCGCCGACGATGAGCCGAATAGTCCTTGCAGCTTGTTGGTGCCGAGCGCTTCCACCGGAGGAATGCCCGCAAGCAGCAAAGCGGGGATGGTGATCATACCGCCACCGCCGGCAATGGAATCGATGATGCCAGCGATGAACGCGGCAGCCGTCAGGAGCAGGGTAAGTGAGTCGAGAAATTCTGGCATGGGGAGGGTCCGGGAACTGTTGTCGCAACATAACGTTGTTTTCCCGATGCGCCAGCATTAATGATGTGCATCTAACCACGAACCCGGAGGGGCGCCTATGAGCGAAAGCATCTTCGACCGCATTAGCGCATTTTTGAACAAGAAGAGTGCCGTACAGCGTGTTGCCGATGATCCGGCGCTGGCTTCGGAATTGCTGCTGCTTTTGCATGTTGTGTTCGCCGATGGCGACCAGCATCCAGCGGAAATTGCGGCCTTCAAGGAAATCGCCTTCAAGAATTTCGGTATCGCAGCGGAAGATATTCCGGAAGTGGCCGAATATTTGAAGGATTTCGCTTACGAAACCACGACCAAGCAGGCCGCGAATATGCTGGCCGAAATGGCCCCCGAACGTCGCCTGTCGCTGTTGCGCGATCTGATGACGATTGCCTGCGCCGATAACCGTATCGACAAATCGGAAACGGTGCTGATCCAGCGCGTTGCGGATGTGCTGGGCATCAAGCATGAAGAATTGCAGCAGGCGCAACGGGGTTCGCCCTGTGGGGCGTAAGGCTCGGCTTTCCGTTCTGGGAATGGGCAGCTCTTCAGGCGCGACGCTTGGCGAGCTGATGGCCCTTGCGGGCAGTGTTTTATCGCAATGCGGACTGCGCAAGCCTGACATGATCGCCACGCTGGCATCGAAAGCGGGTGAATCCGTATGGACTGAACTGGCGGCTCATTATGGGTGCGCCTTGCGCTTCTACGAGGCCGGGCGTCTCGAAGAAGAAACGCCGCGTCTCGCCAATCCCTCTGAAGCTGTGTTCAGGCGTATCGGTTGTCACGGGGTTGCCGAAGCTGCTGCCCTTGCCGGGGCGGGACCCTCGGCCAAGCTGATCGTTTACAAGACTGGTGTGCTTCACGCCACCGCGGCAGTTGCGATAGCGTGAAGCTGGATCGTCATATTGTCGTTTAGACAGTAACCGCCTTACGACGACGCTGCACAAAACAGGTCGCAATTGTTGCAAGCAGCAACAGCGCTGCGGTCGCGACAATCACCGCCACATAGGCATTCTCGAAAGCGTTTGAGGCCAGAGCAACGAGGTTTTCTGCCTCCAGCTTTGGCAAATTCTGGGCGACCAGAAGCGCTTCATCCAGACTGTCGCGAACGACAGGCGCAATGGTGCTGCCATCTGGAAGCGCCATGCTTGCCGTGTAGGAGGCAGACAGGATGCCGCCGAAGATCGTGACGCCCAGCGCATTGCCAAGCTCGTAGGACACTTCCTCAATGGATGCCGCCATCCCAACCTTATCGGCAGGGGCATTGCCCATGATGGCCGAGGAAGCGGCGGTCATTGCGGCACCTACACCGAAGCCCAGCAGGGCGAGGCCGATGAGATAGCTGTAGCCTGACGCCTTGAAGGTCAGGATATAGACAATCACGCCAAGCGCTGCGGTGGCCAGTGCGCCGGACAGCAGTCGGCCTGCACCGATGCGGGGCAGTTGCATGCCAGCCAGCGGACCAGCCACGAAAGCGGCAAGCGGAATCGGCAGAATCGCCAGCCCTGCCTGCAAGGGCGAGAAACCCTCGATCAGCTGCAAGCGCTGGCTGAAAACCAGTTCCATACCCGTGATGGCTCCAGAGGCGACCAGCGCTGCGAATACGCCTATCGAGAACAGCCGGTTCTGGAAGAGCGTAAAATCGATCAATGGTTCTCTGCCGGAAAACTGTCTGCGCACGAAGATGAAGGCAGCAATAGCTCCGACCGCGAAAACGACTGCGAAGACAGTCATTGATGCATCGCGCTTTGCCAGTTCCTTGACCGCATAAGTCAGCGCAATCAGCGCAACCATGATCTGGATCGAGCCGACCAGATCCCACTTGCGCGCGGAGCCAAGCGGGCGATTTTCCAGATTGTAGGCGGACAGCAGAAGGGCAATCGCAACAACGGGCACATTGATGAGGAACACCGAGCCCCACCAGAAATATTCGAGCAGCACGCCGCCCGCGACTGGGCCGAGAGCCGCGCCGCCGGAAGCGATAGCCGACCAGATGCCGATGGCAAGCGAGCGTTCACGCTCGTCGGTAAAGGTCAGGCGGATGATCGAAAGCGTCGCAGGCATCATCATAGCTGCACCACAGGCCAGAAAAGCCCGCGCGGCGATGAGCGCTTCCGGGGTGGGCGAATAGGCTGCGCAAAGCGACGCTAAACCGAATACGACGAGGCCGGTCATGAACATACGCTTGTGCCCAAGCTTGTCGCCCAGCGTACCGAGGCCGGGCAGCAGGCCCGCCACGACCAGCGGGTAAATATTCATGATCCAGAGCTTTTCCGAAGCACTGGCTGCCAGATCGTGCGTCAGGTGCGGCAGGGCTGTGTAGAGCACAGTCATGTCCACAACGATCAGGAACAGCGCGCTGGAAACGATTGCAAGAACCAGCCAGCGATTTTGCGGCAACATCGGAGTTCACCTTTTCAATACGGTTGTATTTAAACTTGTCGAGCCGGGTGACATAATATAAATCCATCCGTATGGAAAGTAATAAGTTGCACAAGATGGGACGTCCCCGCACGATTGATCGCGATCACGTGCTGGACATGGCTGAAAAACTCGTCACGGAAGGCGGTGTCGCGGCTCTGACGATGGACGCGGTGGCTCAGGCTTCAGGCGTGACCAAGGGCGGCGTGCAATATTGCTTCAAGAACAAGGACGGGCTGTTGAAGGCCATGATCGCGCGATGGGGCGATCGCTTTGATGCGGAAGTCGATGCCGTTAAGGGGGGCGAGGCCGACGCGCTGGCGCATATCGCGGCGCATATCAAGGTGACGCGCGACAGCGATGCGGAAGACAATTCCCGTTTCGCGGCAATGATGACGAGCCTTACCCCCAATACCGAGCATCTGGACGATACGCGCGACTGGTATCGTAAACAGTGGAACGGGCTTGATGTTTCGACGCCCGAAGGCCGCCGGGCGCGTCTCGCCTTCATCGCCAATGAGGGTGCATTTCTGCTGCGTAGCTTCAATTTCTTCGAGCTTTCGCCAGAAGAATGGCAATCGATCTTCGACGATATCGAGGATCTGATGCCGAAAGGCGCTGAAAAGTAATTGACTTTGTTCTCCCGTCGAAGGCATTCGAAGGGCAGGAGAACAAGGAAAAAGACGTGACCGTTCATTTCATTGGCGCCGGTCCGGGTGCGGCAGACCTCATCACTGTGCGCGGCCTGCGGCTGATCGAAAAATGCCCCGTCTGCATTTATGCGGGATCGCTGGTGCCAAAGGATGTGGTTGCTTCCGCACCGGCGGATGGGCGGCTTGTCGACAGCTCGTCCATGACGCTCGATGAAATCATCGCTGAAATGGCGGCAGCATATGCGAAGGGGCAGGATGTCGCCCGCGTTCATTCCGGCGATCCGTCCATCTATGGCGCTGTTGCCGAACAGATGCGCAGGCTTGATGCGCTAGGCATTCCCTATGATGTGACGCCAGGCGTTCCGGCTTTCGCCGCAGCAGCAGCGGCGATGAAGCAGGAACTGACGATCCCTGAAGTCAACCAGACGATCATTCTCACGCGCACGTCGATGAAATCCTCGGCCATGCCGGCAGGTGAAGACCTCGCCACGCTCGGTCGTTCGGGGGCCACCTTGGTCATCCACCTGTCGATCCGCAATCTTGGCAAGATCGAACGTGAGCTGACGCCGCTTTATGGTGCGGACTGCCCGGTTGTCGTGGCCTATCGCGTCGGCTGGCCGGATGAACTCATCCTGCGTGGCACTTTATCGGACATTGCCGGAAAGATCGAAGCGGCCGATCTGAAGCGAACTGCGATGGTTTTTGTCGGACGCGGGCTTGATCCGAGGAATTTTCGGGACTCTGCGCTTTATCATGAGGCGCATAGCCATGCAGCCCGGTCAAAGCCCGAATCGTGAGCGGACCAATCGGACCGTTTCTTCCACAGTTGATGCGACATGTTCAGCGACGACCGCTGGGCGGGCGATCATCATGACGGGCAAGGCGAGATCGCGCGCGGCCCTGATCTTGGCATAGGACGTGTCGCCGCCTGAATTGCGACAGACGATCAGCCCGATACGCTTTTCCGTCAGAAATTGTTTTTCCTGCGTATAGTCGCCCGGTCTGGCGAGCAGGATTTCACAATCCGCAGGCAAAGGGGCATCGGTCGGGTCGATCATGCGCATGATGAAATGCGCGTCGGCACGGGTTGCGAAAGGCGCAATATGCTGACGCCCGAGCGCGAGGAAGACGCATTCCCCCGCTGGGATCAGTTTTTCTGCCTCTTCTTCATCGGCCACGATGATCCATTGATCGCCGCTCTGCTGCACCCATTGCGCTCGTTCAAGCCGGAGCAGGGGCGTTCTGGTCGAGGCAGTTGCCGTCACTGCATTTTGAGAAATGCGCGTGGCATAAGGGTGGGTAGCATCAATGATGTAGTCGATTTTCTCAGCCGCGATATAGGCGGCGAGGCCGTCTGCGCCGCCAAAACCGCCGCTGCGCACAGGACCGGGCAAGGGTGCCGGATTGGCGGTGCGTCCCGCAAGGGAGGTCACGACGTCGATCGGCAGGGCCGATAGCTCCTGCGCCAGCTGAGCTGCTTCGGTCGTGCCGCCCAGAATGAGGACCTTGGGTCTAGACGCGGGCAAGGATGGCTCCCACCCGGTCGGTCATGATGATTTCCACATCGACAGGCGCATCGCGCAAGGTCGCAAGCGCCGTTTCCTTTGCCCTGATGGCAATCGGCGTGGCGATATCGATGCCGATTGCTTGAGTCATATCAAGCACTTCCTTGGCGGTGTTCGCAAAGAGAATCCGGTCTTTGAGGTTTCCCGGTGCGCCAGCCTGTTCGGCAATCTCTGCCAGAAAGCCCATATCGACCTGACTGCGTGCCGAATGCAGGTCGAGCGCGCCTTGAGCAAGCTTGGTAAGCTTGGCGAAGCCGCCTGCGATTGTCAGTTTGTCGATCGGGTGGTCGCGCAGATATTTGAGCACGCCGCCCGCAAAATCCCCCATGTCGAGAATGGCGAAATCGGGCAGATCATAGATCGCCTGCGCGGCATCTTCCGAGGTCGAGCCTGTCGCGCCAAGCACATGTTTCTGGCCCGCCGCGCGCGCCACATCGATGCCGCGGTGGATGGAGTGAATCCAGGCCGAGCATGAGAAGGGATGCACGACACCGGTGGTGCCGAGAATGGAAATGCCTCCGACAATACCAAGGCGCGGGTTCCACGTTTTCTTGGCGATTTCTTCGCCATCAGGCACGGAAATGGTGATGACGAGATCGGCGGGCAGGCCATACTTGGCACAGATTTCTTCGCAGATTTCGGTCATCATGCGGCGCGGAACCGGGTTGATTGCGGCTTCACCGGGCGGAATTGGCAGTCCGGGCCGTGTGACAGTGCCGACGCCTTCACCAGCGCGAAAGACCACGCCGGTTCCGGGCGGTGCGGGAAAGACGGTAGAAATGATCGTCGCGCCATGCGTGACATCCGGATCGTCGCCCGCATCCTTGACGATGCCCGCCATAGCATAGCCTTCACCAAGCCCCTCATAGGCCAGCTGGAAGTAAGGCACTTCGCCCTTCGGCAGAATGATTCCGACCGGGTCGGGGAATTCGCCGGTGATAAGCGCGGTCAGCGCCGCCTTGGTCGCAGCGGTTGCGCATGCGCCCGTGGTCCAGCCACGCCTAAGCTCGCTTTTTCCAAGCTTTTTATTGGGATCTGCGGTTTCGTCGGTCATGGATGCCTTATAAGGTATCTGATAGCAGTGCCGCCAGATGAAATAATGGTCCAAGAGAATGAGCGGATTCGAGCCGAAAACAAAATGGGACGTTACCCTGCCAGCGATGGAGCCGGGCCATGTCTGGCTTGTCGGTGCCGGGCCGGGCGATCCGGGATTGCTCACGCTTCATGCCGTCAATGCGCTGCAACAGGCAGATGTCATCGTTTACGACGCGCTGGTGGATGAAGCCTGTCTTTCGCTGAAAAACGAACAGGCAGTGCTGGAATATGCGGGCAAGCGGGGCGGCAAGCCGTCGCCAAAGCAGCGCGATATTTCACTCCGGCTGGTAGAACTGGCGCGGCAGGGCAAGAAAGTCCTGCGCCTCAAGGGCGGCGATCCGTTTGTTTTCGGTCGGGGGGCTGAAGAAGCGCTGACGCTGGTGGAACATAGTGTGCCATTCCGCATCGTTCCCGGTATCACGGCGGGGATCGGCGGATTGGCCTATGCGGGCATCGCCGCCACGCATCGCGATATCAACCAGTCCGTGACTTTCCTGACCGGGCATGACGCGACGGGATTGCTGCCCGACCGCATTGATTGGGATGGCATCGCAAAATCGTCACCGGTTATTGTCATGTATATGGCAATGAAACATATCGATCTCATCACGGCGCGGCTGATCGCTGCCGGACGGTCGCCGGACGAACCGGTCGCTTTTGTTTGCAATGCCAGCCTGCCTGAACAGACCGTTCTCGAAACGACGCTAGCGCATGCTGCCATCGACGTGGAAGCTTCAGGGCTAAAGCCGCCTGCCATCGTGGTGGTCGGAGAGGTGGTGCGGTTGCGCGGCGGTCTTGACTGGATCGGTGCTGCGCAAGGCCGCCAGCTTGTCAGCGATCCGCTGGATAACAGACGCGGAGGCCAGAGCGCATGAAGGGTTTTATGATCGCCGCGCCCGCATCCGGTTCGGGCAAGACGACGGTTACACTTGGTTTGTTGCGCGCCTTGAAACGGGCCGGTGTGGCTCTGGCACCGGTGAAAGCCGGACCGGACTATATCGATCCCGCCTATCACAAGGCGGCAAGTGGTGCGGAATGCTTCAATCTCGATCCATGGGCGATGCGCGTGGAACTGATCAGCGCCCTGTCGGCCCGGATGACTGAAGGCGGAAAAGTGCTGATCGCCGAAGGCATGATGGGTCTTTTCGACGGCGCTCTGGACGGACAAGGTTCTTCTGCTGATCTGGCAAGACTGCTCGATCTGCCGGTAGTGCTGGTGGTCGATTGCGCAAAACAGTCCCATTCCATTGCCGCGCTGGTTTCTGGCTTCAGCCGGTTTCGCAGGGATGTGTTCGTTGCAGGCCTGGTGTTGAACCGTGTCGGTAGCGCTCGTCATGAAACCATGTTGCGCGATGCCCTCAAGCCGCTTGGCATTCCGGTTCTGGGCGCATTGCCGCGCGATGCAGCGCTGGTTTTACCAGAACGCCATCTGGGGCTTGTGCAGGCGGGTGAACATGCCGATCTGGAGCGTTTTCTCGACCATGCCGCAGATGTCATAGAAGCGCATATCGATCTTGCCGTGCTGAAACATATCTGGTCGGCGCCGAAGCGCTTCGATCCGATGGCCAATGTGCCGCGTCTTCCGCCACTTGGAAGCCGCATTGCTGTCGCACGGGACGACGCCTTCGCCTTTGCCTATACGCATCTTTTCGAGGGATGGCGCAGGCGCGGCGCAGAGATTTCCTTTTTCTCGCCTCTTGCGGATGAAGCGCCGTCGCCGGAGGCCGATGCGATCTATCTGCCGGGCGGCTACCCTGAACTCCACGCAGAAAGGCTTGTCGCCGCGCAGAATTTCCAGAGCGGTATCAAGGCTGCGGCGGCGCGCAGTGTCACCGTTTATGGCGAGTGCGGCGGCTATATGGTGCTGGGCGAGACGCTGGAAGATGCGAGTGGAAAACAGCACCCGATGCTGGGGCTTTTGCCGCTGCAAACCGGTTTTGCCAAACGCAAGCTGCATCTCGGCTATCGTGTTCTGGAGCCGCTGAGCGGGTCGCCCTGGCAGGTGCCGTTGAAAGGCCACGAGTTTCATTATGCCAGCATCACGCGCGAAGGCGCGGCGGACAGGCTTTTCAAAGTCCGCGATGCGGCGGGGGACGATCTGGGCGGAGCCGGTCTGCGGGTCGGATCGGTGGCCGGTTCCTTCATGCATGTCATCGATTTTTCCGGAGAGCATGCGTGACATCCAACATCGAACATGGCGGTGCGCTGGACAAGGCGATTGCGCGTTTTGGCGGTATACCGGGCGACTGGCTCGACCTTTCGACCGGGATCAATCCCGAGCACTATCCATTGCCGCGCATTCCAGCCGAAGTCTGGAACCGTTTGCCGGATGATCGACTGCTGCTGGGAACGTGCAAGCTTGCGCGCGACTATTACGGGCTGCCGGAAGGCGCACCTATCGTCGCCGCACCCGGCACGCAAGCGCTGATCCAGATCATTCCGACGCTGACGAAGCCTGCGACAGTCGCCATTCTGACGCCGACCTATCAGGAACATGCGGCTTCTTTCGCTGCTTCCGGCTGGCAGGTCGTGGAATGTGCTGGCATCGCCGATATTCCGGACAATGCGACGGTTGCGGTGATCGTCAATCCGAACAATCCCGATGGAAGAGTGATTGCTGCGGATGAATTGCTCGCTCTGGCCCGAATTTTGGGTGCGAGAGGTGGTTTTCTGGTGGTGGACGAGGCTTTTGCCGATCCACATCCCGAAGGAAGCGTCGCAGCGCTGGCGTGCCATGAGCCGCTGATTGTGCTGAAATCCTTCGGCAAGTTTTTTGGTCTCGCCGGTGTGCGTCTGGGCTTTGCCGTCGCGCAAGCTGGGATAGTCGAGACGATAGCGCGGCGATTGGGTCCATGGGCTGTGCCGGGGCCAGCGCTTGTTATCGCTTCCGATGCCTTTGCGGGCGGCGAGACATTGCAGGCGTTTCGCGCGCGGATAGACATTCGGCGCAGGGGACTGTCGGATGTGCTTGCGCGGTGCGGATTGTGGGAAGTCGGCGGCACGGCACTGTTCTCACTGGTTGCCCACGACAATGCACACGGATTGTACAATGCACTGTGCGCGGAGCATATTCTTGTCCGCAAGTTTGCTTACGCTCCGCATTGGCTGCGGATCGGCCTTGCCAATGACGATGCCGACCTCGCGCGTCTAGAAAGCGCGCTCAAGCATTGTCTGGGAAGAGCAGCTTGAAAAAGTGATTCATGAATCTCGGTTAAACCCATGGAAATAAAGCTGATTATCCTGTCGCTGGCGCTCATCCTTGATCGCGTTGTGGGCGACCCGCCGCAGCTCTGGCACAGATTGCCGCATCCGGTGGTGCTGTTCGGCAAGGCAATTTCCTGGGGCGAAAAGCGTTTCAATGACCGCACATTGCCGGAAGCGGTTCTGCGACGGAATGGCATGTGGCTGACCATCGCGCTGGTCGCGGCCTGTATTCTGGTGGGGCTGGTGATTGAGAGCCTGCTGCCCTTTGCTGGCTCTGCCGGGGCAGTGGCGGAAATCCTCATCGTTGCCGTGCTACTGGCGCAGAAGAGTCTTGCCGATCACGTCAGCGAGGTTGCACGCGGGCTGCGTGACGACGGTATCGAAGGTGGGCGCAAGGCGGTTTCGATGATCGTCGGGCGCAATCCCGATCAGTTGAGCGAAGGCGGGGTCAGCCGTGCTGCCATTGAAAGTCTGGCGGAAAACGCCTCGGATGGCATCGTTGCTCCGGCATTCTGGTTTCTCGTCGGCGGTCTGCCGGGGCTGTTCGCCTACAAGATGATCAATACTGCCGATTCGATGATCGGACATCTCAATGATCGTTACCGCCACTTCGGGCGTTTTGCTGCAAAACTGGACGATGTTGCCAATTACATTCCCGCGCGCCTGACCGGCCTTCTGGCGGCGCTGGCGACTGCGCTCACCCGCAGCAAGGGGGCAGCGAAGGCTGCCTTATCAGTCATGCGCAGCGATGCGCGATTGCACCGCTCGCCCAATGCGGGCTGGCCGGAATCTGCCTTTGCCGGTGCGCTTGATCTGGCGTTGGCCGGTCCGCGTCAGTATGGCGAAGAAAAAGTGGAAGGGCCGATGCTCAATGCTTCTGGCAAGCGTGATGCGGAAGCGGCCGATATCGACGCGGCGCTTGACCTGTTCTGGGCGACCATGAGCCTCATGACAGGGTTGCTGATCGCCGCCAGCATCGTAGGACTTATTGTCTGATCTAAAAGTCGCCATGCCGGTCTGCAAATGGCAATTTCTGCGCTTCCGGTGCTCACGTACCCAAATGTACGCTGCGCTCCGGTTCTCGAAATCACCATTTTCGCCTCGGCCTGCCGCTTTTTGATTCAGACATTTATCTATCGGCTGGTATGAAGCGCGAGCCTTCGTAGCGCTGCAAACGGTTCGGGTTGTCCGTCCGCATGCCGGTACCATCGAATTTGATCGTACCGAGCACTGTTTCAAACGATGCACTGCGCAGCGTGTCGAGCAATGGCTGCTTTTGTTCGTCGGCTTTGCTGACGGCATCGGCGGCGATCTGCGCAGTTGCGTAGCCTGTGATCGCATAAGATTCCACAAGGCGACCGGCTTGATGCAGCGCGTCGATTGCCGGTTTCGCGGTGGGCAAATCCTGCGGCTTCAACGGCGCGGTCATCAATGTGCCGTCGCTCAGACGCTGTGCGCCGGGAGCGGCATCAAGCAGACTGCCACCTGCAATCACCAGCGGATAATTGAGCGAAGCAGCACTTGCGCCAATGGCGGCAACGTCGTCGCGCTCGCCGCCGACATAGACATGTGTCGCGCCAGCGCGCTTGAGCCGGGCAACCAGAGCATTCTGGTTTTCAAGCCCCGGACGATAGGTATCGGTGAAGACCGGCTGTAACTGCTGTTCTTTCAAGCTGGCCAGAACCCGGCTTGCGCGCTCGCGCCCTTCAATGGTGCCATCGTCAATCACCGCGAAAGGCTGTGCGCGCCAGAGACTGCCGAGAAAACTCGCCGTCGCCTGCGTTTCCTTCTCCAGTCCCGTGCTCAGACGGAACACCGGCAAGGGCGAAGCGGCGCGACGCTCGACCAGTGTTTGCTCGCTGACGCCCGACACGATAACCGGAATGTTGCGCTCGGCCAGAACGGGCACTGCCGCCTCCAGCGCCTCGGCGCAGAGAAAACCCGATGCAATACGGACATTTTGTGCGATGAAGCGTTCTGCGGCCTGTTTGCCGCCTTCGGCGTCGCAACGATCATCGAAGATGACGAGATCTGCGCTCTTTGCGTCAGCGGCGGCGCGTGCGCCTTGTGCAAGCTGATTGCCCAAAGGTGCGAAGGTGCCGGTCAACGGTGCGGCCAGACCAATCCGGATATTATCCGCATAAGCAAATCCCGATCCCGCCAGCAACAGCATGGCAAGGCTTGTCAGAGCGGTGACGGGAAGCTTCCCAGACTCAATCACGTTATTGGTCTTCTTTATACAATTCGTGGCAATGTGATCGAAAAGTGGGTAGCGGTTTCCGCGCCTTTGTGCAATGCCCGTAATCTATGCCAGTATTTTGGCTAAATATTACGGTCGGCAACGGATCGATTCTGACGTGCAAACGATAAACAACATCATCTCCAATGCGGCATCTGTGGAGCCGAAGGCTTACCGCGATGCCATGAGCCATTATGCCGGTGCGGTGCAGATTGTGGCGACCGATGGTCCGGCAGGACGACGCGGCCTCACATTGACGGCCGCCTGTTCGGTATCCGACGCTCCGGCGACGGTGCTGATCTGCCTTCAGAAGGTCCACGAGGACAATCGCCTGTTCATCGAAAATGGCGTTTTCTCCATCAACACGCTGGCTGGAACGCATCAGCAACTGGCTGATGCCTTTTCCGGGCGCATTGGCCTGACGCAGAATGAGCGTTTCGAACTGGCGACGTGGGACACGCTTGCCACCGGCGCACCAGTGCTGACCGATGCACTGGCGGCTTTTGACTGCCGGGTTGTCAGCATTCAGGATCATTCGACGCATCATGTGCTCTTCGGCGAAGTGATTGCCCTGCGCTCAAACCCCGACGCAACTGCGCTCATCTATCTGAACCGGCGCTATCACACGCTCGATTTGTGATCGGCTGGCCAGAGGGGAGGAGGCAGAATGACGAAGCGATTGAACGCAACAGCGCGGGCCGGGCTTGGAGGCATTGCCGCGCTTCTGTTGTCAGTGTCCCTCGTTTGCGCGCAGGGGCCGCTGCCGCCCTTCAAGGACGATGCGTTCGCCTATCCCGGCGTGTTGAGCAGCGCGGATAACGGCGACTACAAAGTCATTGATTACAATGAGATGCGCGATATCAACGGTCGCGACAGCGTGCCGGAAAAGCGCGTCAAGGACAGCTATATTTCGCTGAAGGCGCGCGCCTACCAAAAGGACGTCACCTTTCAGACTGCGGCTGGGTCGGTCAAGGCGATGGCCGCTGGCAAGCAGCAGGGCGCGTCCTTCATCGTGATTTATCTGCATGGGCGCGGTGGCAATCGCTTGCAGGGAATGAATGATTTCACCTTTGGCGGCAATTTCAATCGCGTCAAAAATCTCTCTGCGTTAAATGGCGGTCTCTACGTCACGCCGGATTTCAAGGATTTCGCCGATACCGGCGAAGCGCAGATCGCTGGGTTGATCGACGCCTTGAAAGCAACATCGCCTTCCGCACCGTTGATCTTGTCTTGCGGTTCGCAGGGTGGGGCGCTGTGCTGGCGCATCGCGTCCAATGCAAAAGCTGGCGCTCAGCTTGCCGGGCTCATTCTGCTCGGGTCGCTGTGGGACGATGGTTTTTTCACATCGGCGACATTCAAGCGGCGTATTCCGGTCTTCTTCGGGCATGGCAGCCGCGATCCGGTTTTCGCCATTGACCGGCAGGAAGCTTTCTATCGTGATATCCGCAAGCGCGCGCCGGGCTATCCGGTGCAGTTCCGGCGGTTTGAGTCCGGCAACCACGGCACGCCGATCCGCATGAGCGACTGGAGGGAGATGCTGAACTGGATTCTCGCAAAACAGTGACGACAGTTTTGTGGATGCGAATCGAAATTCCGGCTCTGTGGCGTTCCTGCCACTCGACAATCGGCTAAAAGCGAATAGTTATCGAAATTAAAATTTTACCTATCCAGCAGACCTTATGAGGTAGACCATTATGTACGGACGAGTCCGCACCGGAGCCCGTTTCTTTGCAATCGCCATGTTGGCGCCGCTTGCTGCCGCCTGTACGACGACTGCACCGGTTGCCATCACCCCCGGCAAGACTGACTCGCCGGTGCCTGCAGCCAGCTCTTCGCTGCCGAGCTTCATCCCGACCCCGGTAAAGACGGTAGACTATTCTCTGGCGCAGCCTTGCATCACGGCAGCTGCCAACAAGTATTTCCTGCCGGAGCACGCTATCAGCGCTGTCGATTCCCGCCCGGGCGCCAATGGCGGCACGGATGTGGACCTGAAGGTGGATCTGCGCACCGCAGTTTGCCAGCTCACTGCCAAGGGTGGCGTGCGCGCCGTTATCGACACCTCGCCGAAGAGCGCCGATCAGGTTGCCGCTGAAGCCGCAGCCGCCAAGGCGGACGCTGCCGCAGCAGCCGCGCCGAAGAAGACCAAGGCGAAGAAGAACTGATTCAATAAACTTGGATAAGTTACGAAAAAGGCAGGGATTTCCCTGCCTTTTTGTTTGATCATTTATCCGGCTTTTCGCCATACCAGCGCGGGGTGTAGACCCATTCGCCGCCTGTTGCGCGCTCAAACCGCTGCGTATGGGATGACCCGACGATCACCACCGTGCGCATATCCACATCATCGGGCGTCAACTGCCCAAGCGTTGTGACGCGGGTGGTCTCTGCCGGTCTGCCGATGTCGCGACCGAGCACGACCGGGGTTTGCGGCGCGCGATGCTGGCGCAGGATTTCCAGTGCGCGGCCCAGCTGATGCGGGCGGGCCTTGGAAATCGGATTGTAGAAGGCCATTGCGAGATCGGCTTCTGCCGCCAGCGCCAGACGCTTTTCGATCACGTCCCATGGCTTCAGATTGTCGGACAGCGAGAGAATGCAGAAATCATGGCCGAGCGGTGCGCCACTGCGAGACGCTGCGGCCATCGCGGCTGAAATGCCCGGCTGAATGACCAGTTCCACACCATGCCAGGCAGCATTGTCGGTTTCATGCAGTGCCTCGACCACAGCCGCCGCCATGGCAAAAACGCCGGGATCGCCGGACGATACCATCGCCACCGTACGACCTGATGCAGCCAGTTCGAAGGCGTGGCGCGCGCGCTGCATTTCCTCGCGGTTATCCGTCATATGGACGGTCTGACCGGCATGAAACGGCCCGGCCATGCGCACATAGGTCTCGTAGCCGAGAATATCTTCCGCCTGTTCGAGTTCGCGTTGCACGGCAGGCGTCATCAGATCGCGTGCGCCGGGACCAAGCCCGACCACGACCAGCTTCCCGCGTTTGCGCCCGATCCGCAGCACATCGGCTGGGGTGGGGGCGACTGCCAGTGCGACGCCGTTGGTTTCCACCACGCGCAGCGGCTGCTCGACGGAAAGATGGGCGAGAGCAAGGGCAGTCTCAGCGGACGGCACAAAGCGCAGTTCTGCGCCGAGCGCGCTTGCCGCTTCATGGACTTGCGGTTTAGCGCAATGGCGCTCATGGGCAAGCAGCAGGGCGAGTGATGACGGAGCGAGTCCCGCTTCGTTGAAGGCCTGTGCAATTGCTTCCGCAAGATTGTCGGTCTGCTGGTCGATTGCCACGGCCACGACCTGCGGATGATAGATCAGTTCATCCGGCAGTGGCGCGCGGTTTTCCGGCGTGATGCTGATGGCAAGCCTGCCGTCGTCGGAGAACGGCAGCTTGGATGTTTGCAGCCAGCGAGAGTGTCCATCGAAGCGCAGTTTCGCGCCTGCCAGCAGGTCGGAGGTAAAGGCTTTTGCCGCATCTGGATTGGCAAGCGTCAGTTCCGCTGGCGGGTGCAACAGA
Source organism: Brucella sp. 22210 (assembly GCF_052045675.1). Lineage (NCBI taxonomy): Bacteria > Pseudomonadati > Pseudomonadota > Alphaproteobacteria > Hyphomicrobiales > Brucellaceae > Brucella > Brucella sp. 22210. The sequence continues at coordinate 40,776 of NZ_JBQEPD010000002.1, read as the reverse complement.
TTGATCCCGAAGCGCAATTCACCGGATGTGGTGATTGCCGGGGCGACCTCAAGTGCAGTGGCGATGGTTCGCGCCATGTCGTTGACGCCCGACAATCCGCCGAGAAGCGGCACAACGGCACTACCGTCTTCGGCAATCGCCAGAACCGGCGGCTCGATGCGCTTGTTCTGCAAAAGCGGGGCCAACGCGCGAATGACAATACCGGCGGCGCAGAGCGCGATGACCGGTCGGCCTTCTTCGTAGAGGGCGCGTATCGTGTCACCAAAATGGGCGAATGTCCTGTCTGCACCCGCGACGCGATCCTGCAAACCCAGGACTTCGGCCTGATCGAGCGCGACGGCAATATGGCGCGCCGTCGGGATCGCCGCTTCCGCCAGCGCAACGATAGCCGGCTTCATGCGCCGTTCCATTTCTGGCCGGGAACGAGAATGATCGAGAAATAAGGACAATCGCTGCCGCTGACATCCGATAGCGGTACAATGCGCTGATTGGCCATGGTGGCGCGCTCGACATAAAGTGCGCGGTCCATCAGGCCCAGATCGGTCAGCACGTCGCGAACCTTGTCGAGATTCTTGCCGAGTTTCATGATTGCCGCAGCACCGGTATCGGCAAGCCTGCGCTTCAATTCGTCGGCTTCCATGACGCCGGAGAGGATCGACAGGGTCTGGTTGCGATAAACAAGCGGCGCGCCTAGCACAGCCGAAGCGCCGAGAACCGAACAGACGCCCGGAACCACCGTGGTTTCATAGGTTTCGGCAAGCCGGTCGTGAATGTACATGAACGAGCCGTAGAAGAACGGGTCGCCTTCCGCAATCACGGCCACATCCTGTCCCTGATCGAGATAGCCGGCAATTGTTCCGGTAATCTCACCGTAAAAATCGCTGACGATCTGCTCATAATCCATATGCGCAGGCAGCTTTTCCGTGGTCACCGGATAGATGAGCGGCACCAGAACCTGTTCCGGCGAAAGGTAATCCTCGACGATGGTGAGTGCGTTGCCCTTTTTGCCCTTGGCGGCGTGATAAGCCACCACGGGCGCTGCCTTGAGCAGTCGAAGCGCCTTGAGCGTGATGAGTTCAGGATCGCCGGGGCCGACACCCAGACCGAAAAGCTTGCCTTTTGCTGTCATTATTCGCGCTCCGAAGCCAGAGCATTGACTGCTGCGGCAGTCATGGCGCTGCCGCCGCGACGTCCGCGCACAATGACATAGGGCACACCGCGACTATTGGCGGCGAGTTCGTCTTTCGATTCTGCTGCGCCGACAAAGCCAACCGGCATGCCAATGATGAGCGCTGGCTTTGGCGCTCCGGCGTCCAGCATTTCGAAAAGGCGGAAGAGGGCGGTTGGCGCATTGCCGATGGCGACGATACTGCCTGCGAGATACGGCAACCAGAGATCGAGCGCTGCGGCAGAGCGGGTATTGCCAATTTTCTTCGCCAGTTCAGGCACGGAAGGGTCGTTCAGCGTACAGATGACCGGGTTGTCGGCAGGCAGGCGCGAACGGGTGATCCCTTCGGCAACCATGCGCGCATCGCAAAGGATCGGCGCGCCTTTGGCCAGTGCCTGCTTGCCTGCCAGACCGGCGCCGTCCGAAAAGGAGATGTCGCTCACCACATCCACCATGCCGGAAGCATGGATGACGCGGACGGCGAGTTTTTCAAGGTCGGCTGGGATACGGCTCAGATCCGCTTCAGCGCGGATGATGGCGAAGGAGCGGTCATAGATGGCCTGTCCGTCGCGAATGTAATCTGTCATGGTTTCCGCTCTGGTGAGTTGAGAAGGCGCGCGGCAGTGTCGAGGGTCACATCCGTCGCCAATAGCTGCCCGAAACGGGATGGTCCAGCCTTGTCTGCAAAAAAGACATCGTAGCGGCCCGAAGCACGGGCCAGAAGCGTATGCGGGAGTGGCGCAAGCGCCGCGCAGGACTTGGTACAGCCGGTCAGATGGACCACTTCTGCGCTGTCGCCGTCAAGGAGCAACGCCAGTTCTTTCGCATTGGCCTGCGTGTCGGAAAGGGCCGAGACGCAGCCCGTTGACCCGGTGCAGCTGCGCAGTCGTGATTGCGGCGCTTGCGCGAGTGTTGAAAGGCCCAGCGCGTGCAGTTGTCGGATGGTCTCGTCGCAGTTTGCAGCGTGGATATTTGGCAGGATCACGCCTTGCCACGGTGTCAGCCGGATTTCTTCGCCGCTGACTTTTTGCGAAAGAGCGCCAAGCGTCCGCAATTGTGTCGTATCGAGCCGCCCTAAAAGCGGCATCGCGCCGATGTAAAACAGCCCGTCCGCTTGAACGTGGGCTCCGAGATGGGCGAGCGCGTGCGGCTGCCGTCGCTGCCAGTGGGTCGCTGGTTCGATCGGAAAAGGAAGGCAGGCAGCCAATTCGTTTAAAAACTCTTCGATAGCAATGACTTCGAAAAGTTGCTTCATGCGCGTTGCACCCTTGGAGCGGGCGAGAAATAATCGCAACACCGCTTCCACCAAGGGAAGGGCATGATCGGCCTCTATGCGTCCCAATGCCGTTCCATCGGGTGACGAAGCGAATCCGAACGCAAAGTGACGACCATCATCCGTTGCCGATAGCCAAATGTCTCCCGGATGCGAGACAATTGCGCAGGCCTCGCCGCCATCGATCTGGAACGAGAATTTCGGCGAAAGCGCGTGGTAATCGGTATTGTTCTCAAGCGTTGTCAGCAGTTGGCGCGCCAGCGGTGTGACATCGCACATTTGATCGGGGTCGATACCGGATGTGGGGCTGACCATGACATTGCGAATATCATCCGCCGCGGGATTATCGGCACCAAACCCGGCTTGATACAGCGCTGTGACCGCTTGTTCCCAGTTTTCAGGCGCGATGGCGCGCAGTTGAAAATTAGAGCGAATCGAAAGCTCTACGGCATTCGGGCCAAATTTTTCGGCTATTTCGGCCAGCGCAAAGACCTGACCGGCGTTTACCTGTCCGAGCGGCAGTTTTATGCGTGCAATGGCACCGTCGCGCGCCATAACCATGCGCGACAGGCCGGGACAGGCATTTCGCCTGTCGGACGGTTCGGTGTTTGTCGCTATGGTCTTTTGGTTCAACATAGTTGCCTTATACGCCCCCCGTGACAGGCCGGAAAGTGGGAACCGCTTTCGGACTTGCACTTGCCGTTGCCGCACCCTACGAACGAAGAAAACGGAGCGAAGAGCATGACTTGCTGGCTGACGGTCATCGGCATCGGCGAAGACGGATTGAATGGGCTTGGCGAGACTGCGCGGCAGGCTCTTGCTTTGGCGGATGTGATTTTCGGCGGCAAGCGGCATCTCGGGCTGGTTGGCGAAACCTCCGGTGCCCGGCAGATCGCATGGCCTTCGCCGTTTGACGATGCTTTTCCGATGATTGCGGCCGAACGCGGCAAGTCAGTGGTGGTTCTCGCCAGCGGCGATCCAATGCATTACGGCATGGGTGCTTCCCTGACCCGGCACTTTTCACCCGATGAAATGCTGATCCTGCCTTATCCGTCGTCGTTTTCGCTGGCTGCGGCACGGATGGGCTGGTCGTTGCAGGATGTGCGGTGCCTCAGCGTGCATGGGCGTCCGCTGGAATTGCTGGCCAAGCATATTCTGCCCGGCGTGAAGCTATTGATCCTCAGCAATGACGGTTCTACGCCGGATAAAGTGGCACGGATGCTGAACGCTTGCGGCTTTGGACCAAGCCGCATCAATGTGCTGGAGCATCTGGGCGGACCGAAAGAAAAGCGCAGTTGCGGTATTGCCGGGACATGGACGGTGCCAGCGGGTGCCGATCTGAATGTCGTCGCCGTGGAATGTCTTGCGGAGCCGGATGCGAAAATTCTTCCTGCTGTCATCGGCTTGCCGGATGATGCTTTCGAAAATGACGGGCAACTTACGAAGCGCGATATTCGCGCCGTGACATTATCGCGGCTGGCACTGCTGCCCGGCGAAGTTCTGTGGGACGTCGGTGCGGGCTGCGGTTCTATCGGCATTGAATGGATGCGCACTCATGCTTCCTGTCGCGCCATCGCCATCGAGGCGAATGAGGGGCGGCAGGGCATGATCGCCCGCAACCGCGACTCTCTCGGCGTGCCGGGTTTGCAGATCGTGGCCGGTGAGGCGCCGGGGGCTCTTGCGGGGCTGGAAGCGCCGGATGCGATTTTTATCGGCGGCGGCGTTACGGATGAGGGCGTGTTGCAAGCCTGCTGGAATGCATTGAAACCCGGCGGACGGCTGGTTGCCAATGCCGTCACGCTGCAAAGCGAAATGCAGCTTTTCGCCTGGCAGCAGCGTTTCGGCGGCGAGTTGATACGGCTCTCCGTGGCACAGGCAGCAGGACTTAGCTCGTTCGACGTATGGCGTCAAGCGCTGCCCGTTACGCTTTATTCCGCACGCAAAGATAAATGATGACTTGAATTGTCATCTTATATTCAGGTAAGGCTGACGCATCAGTTCATCCCAGAGGAGGACGGGTCGTGTCCGCACTCAACGCCAATACCCGCTTTGCGCTCAATAATGCCGGCCATATCGTCAATCAATTGCTCGATCATTTTGTAGAGCACGCCGATGTGCAACGTGACGGAACGCACGCGAAACTCGTCTTGAGCTTCGGTCAGGCCGATGTGCAGTGGGATGACGAGACGGTCAGTGTCGATGTCAAAAGCGATGACGAGACCGGTCTTGCCTATATGAAATATTCCATTGCCGAGCATGTGCTCGAGTTTCTGGACAAGGGCAGCCCAACGCCGAAAATCATCTGGCAGGGCGATGGTGCAGCGGGTCTGCCGCTGCCTTATTTCCGCGAAATGCAGGTGATGGCCGTATCCAATGTCACGCCGCATATGCGTCGCGTGCGCCTGAAGGGCGACAATCTTCTGCGGTTCTCGCATACCGGACTGCATATCCGTCTCCTGTTTCCACCGAAAGCTCTCGCGCAGCCGGAGTGGCCTGTGACGGGCGAAGATGGGCGTCCGGCCTGGCCGGAAGGCGATGCGAAGCTTGCCACGCGTGTTTATACGATCCGCAATATCGATGTGGATGCGGGCTGGGTCGATATCGACATGGTCGTGCATGGTGATGACTGCGATGCACCGGGTTCTGGCTGGGCGCTTAACGCCAAGCCGGGCGATATTGTCGGTATGACTGGTCCGGGCGGCGGTGATGCAGGCGACGCCAAGTGGTATCTGCTTGCAGGTGATGAAACCGCGCTGCCAGCCATCGGTCGTATTCTTGAGCGACTGCCGGAAGATGCAAAGGCCGTCGTGCGTATCGAAATTGGCGACAAGACCGAGGAACAGAACCTCGTCTCGCGGGCCAATGTCGACGTGCAATGGCTGAACCGCAACGGTGCCGAGGCTGGCACCACGACGCTTTTGCAGGATGCGGTGCGCGCGGTTGAGCTGCCGGAAGGGGAAGAAGATATCTTTGTCTGGGCGGCCTGCGAGTTCAATGCCTTCCGCAATATCCGCACCTATATGCGCAAGGAACGCAATGTTCCGAAAAATCGTCAGCTGATCGTGGCCTATTGGCGACGCGGTCTGGATGGCGATAATGCCCGGAAAGCTTCGGAGGAATAAAGCATTTCCAGCAAAAGTGCGAAGCGGTTTTGCGTAGGATAATGCGATGAGAGTAATGTAAAAAAGGGGACCGAAAGGTCCCCTTTTTAGTTGCGTCATGCGGATGTTCAGCGTCTGAAACCCTCGCTCGCACGCATCAGGTTCTTTGTATAGTCGGCGTGAATATTGCCGGTGACGAGATCGCCAGCCTGCAATTGTTCGACCACTTCACCATTGCGCATCACCGCAAGGCGGTCGCACATATGGGTGACGACACCGAGATCGTGGCTCACCATGACGAAAGTCAGGTTACGGTCGCGGCGAACCTGTTCCAGCAGGTTGAGCACTTCCGCCTGCACCGATGCATCAAGCGCCGATGTTGGTTCGTCGAGGAGCAGAATGCTCGGTTCGACAATCAGCGCGCGGGCAATGGCGATGCGCTGGCGCTGGCCGCCCGACAACTGGTGCGGATAGCGGAAACGGAAGCCTGAACCGAGCCCCACTTCATCCAGTGCGCGCACGATGCGCTGTTCGGCATCGCTGACGCCATGAATGGCGAGCGGCTCCAGCAGAAGCCGATCCACAGTCTGACGCGGGTGCAGCGAACCGTAAGGGTCCTGAAACACCATCTGCACATTGCGATAGAAAGCCTTGTCACGGGGCGTTTTGAGGGGCTTGCCGTCGATACGGATTTCTCCGTTTTCAACCGGCGCAAGCCCTGCGACTGCGCGCAGAAGCGTGGACTTGCCCGAACCGGATTCACCGACGAGCCCGTAGGATTCGCCGCGCGCCACATTAATGGTGACGGATTTCAACGCATGGAAATGGTCGAAATAGACGTCAATATCATCAACGCTGAGTGCGGGCGCTTGTGCCTGAACTTGAGCTTGCGTCATGCCTTCCAAGCCTCCTCACGCTGCAAGGTTGGCAGAGGATGGCGGTCGGCTCCGATTTTCGGCATGCAGTTCAGCAATCCTTGCGTATAGGGATGTTTCGCATTGGCGAGATCTTTGGCCGCGATTTCTTCGACGATACGGCCCGCATACATCACGATGACGCGGTCGCAGAAGGACGAAACGAGGCGCAGATCATGGCTGACGAAGATCAGCCCCATGCCACGTTCGGCCACCAGCTTGTCGAGAATGCCGAGCACTTCGAGCTGTACCGTCACGTCGAGCGCCGAGGTCGGTTCGTCGGCGATCAGCAGTTCCGGTTCCGCCACCAGCATCATGGCGATCATCACGCGCTGGCCCATGCCGCCCGAAACCTCGTGCGGATAGAGTTTCATTACGCGTTCCGGATCGCGAATCTGCACCGCTTCCAGCATGGCTGCCGAGCGAGTGCGGATCTCCGCGCTGCTATATTTGCCATGCGCTTTCAGCGTTTCGGCAATCTGCTTGCCGATGGTCATCACAGGATTGAGCGAATATTTCGGGTCCTGCAACACCATGGCAATGCGACCGCCACGCAAAGCGCGACGTTCGCGGGCCGAAATGTTGAGAAGATCAATGCCGTCGAAATTAAGCGTCTTGGCCGTGATCTGCGCGTGGAGTGGCGTCAGCCCCATGATCGCGCGACCGGTCTGGGACTTGCCCGAACCGGATTCGCCGACGATGCCGAGGCGTTCGCGGCCCAGCTCAAAGCTGACACCGCGCACCGCTTCAATCGCGCCCGTGCGGGTTGGGAAGGTAACGCGCAGGTCTTCAACCGTGAGAAGTGGCTTCATTGGTTGTTACCCCGCGGATCGAGCGCATCGCGCAGGCCGTCGCCCAGAAGATTGAAGCCGAGGCTGACGATCAGGATCGCAATACCGGGCATGGCTGCAACCCACCATTGGTCGAGAATAAAACGACGACCCGATGCAATCATCGCACCCCATTCCGGCAATGGCGGCTGTGCGCCGAGGCCAAGGAAGCCAAGGCCCGCTGCCGTCAGAATGATGCCCGCCATGTCGAGCGTCACGCGGACGATCAGCGACGAGGTGCAGAGCGGCATGATGTGACGCACGACGATACGGATCGGCGAGGCGCCCATCAGGCGGACTGCCGAAATATAGTCGGAGTTGCGCACGGTCAGCGTTTCTGCACGTGCGATACGCGCATAAGGCGGCCATGAAGTGATCGCGATGGCGATGATGGCGTTCTCGATGCCCGGTCCAAGAGCTGCCACGAAGGCGAGCGCCAGAATGAGCTTCGGGAAAGCGAGGAAGATGTCAGTGATGCGCATCAGAACGGCATCGACCCAGCCACCGGCATAACCGGCCACCGTACCAACCAGAAGGCCGATCGGGGCTGCGATGATAGCAACCAGCAGCACGACATAGAGCGTGAGGCGGGAGCCATAGATCAGGCGCGAGAGAATATCGCGGCCCTGATCGTCGGTGCCAAGCAGATAGCCGGGCGAGCCGGGCGGCAGCAGGCGTGCATTGGCCAGATCGCCGATAACCGGCGAATGCGGTGCCAGCACATCGGCCAGAGCTGCAACAACCAGCAGTCCGATGATGATCAATAGGCCAAGAACAGCCAGCTTGTTGGCGGTGAACCGCCGCCAGACCATATAGGCGCGACCGAGGCGGGCCTGCGTGCGCGACTGCGGCCGCTCGGTGAGCAGCCATTCGCGCCATGAGAGGTTGGAAGTATCTGTCATTTGGCTCATCGTGCGCGCGTCCTTGGATCGAGAAGCCGATAGAGAAGATCGGACACGAGGTTGAGCGCGATAAAGACCGACCCGATAACGATGGTGCCACCGAGGACGGCGTTCATATCAGCGTTTTGTAGTGAATTCGTGATGTAGAGTCCGAGACCAGGCCACGAGAAGATGGTTTCGGTCAGAACCGAGCCTTCCAGAAGTCCGGCATAGGAAAGGGCAATCACGGTTACGAGCGGGACAGCAGCATTGCGCAGTGCGTGACCCCAGATGATGCGGGTTTCCGAAATGCCCTTGGCGCGCGCCGCGACGATATATTCCTGATCAAGCTCGTTGAGCATGAAGGAACGCGTCATGCGGCTGATATAGGCCAGCGAGAAATATCCAAGCAGTGCCGATGGCAGGATTAGGTGGGAAACAATATCCTTCAGGGCTGGCCAGTCGCGCTGGAGAATCGCGTCGATCAGGTAGAACCCGGTGATCGGGGTAAACGTATATTCGAATGTGATGTCGATGCGTCCGGGACCAGAGGTCCAGCCGAGACGGGCATAGAAGACCAACAGCGCCAGCATGCCGAGCCAGAAGATCGGCACAGAATAGCCGACAAGGCCGACCACGCGCACGATCTGGTCGATGATGCTGCCGCGTTTAACGGCTGCAAGCACGCCGAGCGGAATGCCGAACAGAGCGCCGATGATCGTGCCGATGGTCGCCAGTTCCATGGTGGCCGGAAAGACGCGGCGAATGTCGGTCATGACCGGATTGGTCGTGAGCACCGAAGTGCCGAAATCGCCGTGGAGCACGCCCTTCACGTAAAGATAGAACTGCTGGTAATAGGGCAGGTTGAAGCCCATCTCTTCGCGCACGCGAGCGACGACATGCGCTGGTGCGCGGTCACCGACGATGGCAAGCACAGGGTCGATCGGCACCACACGACCGATAAAGAACGTTACGGCCAGAAGGCCTAGATAGGTCGTGACGACGATGACCAGAAAGCTGGCTATCGACGCGGCAAGGGCCGATGAACGCCGCGGCGCTCGCCTTACCTTTTTCTTGGTTTCAGTATTACTCAATGTTTTGACCGCTTCCGATAATGAGAGCGTTCAGAACAGTTTCGGTCTGAAGCCTCAGTCATCTTTGCTTGAAAAGCTCTGGAGCGGCTTTCCTTTTTGATTCAGAAAACCGCTCCATCTCCTTGTTTTAAAGCCACTTAGGCACATTCATGCGCCAAGGCACGGCCGACTATTCCTTGGTGATATTCACCAGTGGATTGGAGTCGAATGTCGGGCCGAGCTTGTAGCCCTTCACATTGCCGGCGATACCCGCAGTTTCGATCTGCTGGAACAGCATGACGAACGGGCTCTGGTCGAGCGCTTCCTGCTGAAGCTTCTTGTAGACCTCGGCGCGCTTGTCGTTATCGCGTTCCAGAAGAGCAGCCTGCGTCTGCTTGGTCAGTTCAGGAATGTCCCAGGCATTGCGCCATGCAAGCGTCTTGGTGGATGCATCGTCGGCGTTGTTCGGATTGCTGGTGAAGGCTTCGGCGTTGGAATTCGGATCCCAATAGTCCATGCCCCACTGGCCGATATACATGTCGTGGTTACGCGCACGATACTTGGTCAGCGTCTGCTTTCCGTCGCCGGGGATGATCTCGATCTTCACGCCAGCCTGAGCAGCGCTCTGCTGAAAGGATTCGGCAATGCCGGTTACTGGCTGCGTGTTGCGCACGTCGAAGGTCACGGAAAGACCGTCTTTCAGTCCTGCCTTGGCGAGAAGTTCCTTCGCCTTTGCAACGTCGTATTTGTATGGCGAAGCGTCGAGAGCGCCAAGAACGCCCTTGGCCTGATAGGTCTGGCGGATTTCGCCGATGCCCTTGATGAGGGTCGAACCGATTGCGTCGTAATCAACCAGATATTTGAACGCTTCACGAACTTCCGGCTTGGCCAGATTCGCGTTCTTCTGATTAAGGCTGATGTAATAGACTGTGCCTTTAGGGGCGCTGGTCGTGGTCAACTTGTCATTCTTCTGAACGGCTTCGTAGTCGCCCGGTTCCAGATTACGCGCCACATCGACATCACCGGATTCAAGCATCAGGCGCTGTGTCGCACTTTCCTTGACGTGACGATAGAATACGCGCTTCAGCTTGGCTTTTTCGCCATAATAATTGTCGTTGCGTTCCAGAATAACGACTTCGTTGGCGCGCCATTCGCGGATCGTGAACGGGCCAGAACCTGCCGATTTGGTTTTCAGCCAAGCGTTGGCATAGTCGGTATCGTATTTGTAATCGTCGGTCGGCGTGACCTTTACGGCATGTTCTTCGAGAAGCTTCTTGTCGACCACTGCAGCGACGGTAGCGGTCAGGCAGTTCAGTACGAAGCTGGGTGCATAAGGCTTGTCGACGGTGAAGACGAAAGTATTGTCGTCTACCGCTTTTGCCTTTTCGTTGACGTTGTCTTTCGTCAGGCCAAACTGGGTCAGGATGAAGGCCGGGCTCTTGTCGAGGCGCACAGCGCGCTCAAACGAATAGGCGACGTCAGCGGAGGTGATCGGGTTGCCCGAAGCGAACTTGATGTCCTTCTTCAGCTTGAACGTGTAGGTGAGGCCGTCGTCCGAAACGGTCCAGCTTTCAGCCACGCCCGGCACGACTTTCGACGTGTCATTGATGTCGAGGCGAACGAGCATGTCATAGGAGTTACCGATGAATTCAGCCGGGCTGAGTTCGAAGGATTCTGCCGGGTCGAGCGTGATGGTGTCATCGATCGCCCATGCCTGAACGAGCGTGTCGGCAGGCGTTGCCGACAGGGCTGGGTTCGCAGCCAAAACGGCGGCAAGCGCTGCGCCGGCGGCCAAAATACGAAAACGTCCAAAATGCATCATGTTATGTGTTCCCTTCCTGTATTTTTGTTGGGATTTTGTTGGGTTGTATTTGTGTCTCAGGCTTCGTGCCATGCCTGCTTCAGGACTCTGATCCAGTTGCCCCGGCAAAGCTTTGCCAGTTCCTCGTCGTTGTATCCGGCCTTCTGCAAGGCCGTGACGAGGTTCTGGGTTCCGGCGGCATCGGAAATTTCTGCTGGAATGGTCGCGCCGTCATAGTCAGAGCCGAGCGCCACGCAGTCGATCCCCATGCGCTCGACCATGTAATCGATATGGCGCACCATATCGGACATTGGCGTGTTGGCATCTTCCTTGCCATCGGCGCGCAGCATGGTGGTCGCGTAGTTCAAGCCTGCGAGGCCCTTGCTTTCGCGGATAGCGTCCATCTGCTTGTCCGTCAGATTGCGGGCGACGGGCGTCAAGGTATGGGCATTGGAGTGGCTGGCGATCAGAGGCTGGTCGCTGAGGCCAGCAACGTCCCAGAAGCCCTTCTGGGTGATGTGAGCGAGATCGATCAGAATGCCTTTGCGATTGCAGGCCTTGACGAGACGCTTGCCCGCTTCGGTAAGGCCGGGGCCAGTATCTGGGCTCATCGGATATGAGAAGGGAACGCCGTGACCGAAAATATTGTTGCGGCTCCACACAGGGCCGAGAGAGCGCAAGCCAACGGCGTAGAAAAGCTCCAGTGCGTCAAGGTCGGCGTCGATTGCCTCGCAGCCTTCCATGTGAAGGACTGCGGCAAAGGTGTCGCTGTTCAGCGCTGCATCGAGCTCGCGGCCATTACGGCACAGCTTCCACGCGCCAGCCTCTTCAAGGCGGAGCGCGATGGCTGCAATTTCCACGGCGATGTCGAGGGAAGGGCTGCGCTGAAGCGGCGGCGAAAGCGGCGTGTCGTAGTGGCCGTTGGCGTCCGGCTTGCCAAGCTCGATATGGTGACCGGATGGCACGTAAATGGCACAAATACCACCAGCGAGGCCGCCTTTGCGGGAGCGCGGCGCATCGATATGGCCGGTTGGCGTTCCGTCGATGAACTCCCGAATGGGATCGTCGCCGTTTCTGGAATTCTCCCAGAGCCTCAGAAGGACATCATTATGCCCATCGAAAACGCGCTGCATGCTTTCTTCCTGGCTGAGTGACAAAGCTTTGCTTTAGCACTCTATAAAATAAACTCATGTGACGGGAAGAATTTGTATCGGCCTTATTGCATAAAATTTAAACAAAAATGCCACGCGCCTAATCCCCAATCGTACTTCCCTATAAGATAGGAGACGTAGTGGGAGTCAATAGATGAGGGTGCGCTCAAACCTATCTGAAAGCAAAGAAACTGGTGCAAAAAGAAAGGGCTACGGTTGAACCGCAGCCCTTGTGCAAAAATGGAATTGCCTTATGCAAAAACGGTATAAGGCCCGCTACGCTTAGAAGCGATAGTTCAGACCGGCCTTGATGGCGTGGTTCTTGAGGTTATTGCGCTGCGAAACGCCATTGACCTCAGACTTTACATCGCCAAAGCGCTGGAAGTCATATTCAGCCTTTACGGACAGCGGGCCGGTGAGGGCCTGTTCGACGCCCGCGCCAACCAGCGCGCCGCCTTCCCAGCCTGGACCCGATGTGGTGTTGTCTTTTGCCTTGAAGCGGGTCACGCCGTAACCGGCTGTGCCGTAAACAAGTGTCTTGTCGAAGGCGTAACCGGCCTTGATCTTGGCATTGGTATTCCAGGACTGCTGGAGGCTGCCGCCATGGCCGATACGGTGCTCGGCTTCTGCGAAATTGGCTTCGACTTCACCGCCAACAACAAAATTGCCGCTCTGGATGTTTTTACCGGCTACAACGCCACCGAGCACGCCAGCGCGGTTCGTGAACGGACCAGGGATCTTCGACGAAGATGCACCGACCTGTGCGCCGACATAATTGCCGGACCAGTCGTGCGGGCCTGCGGCAACCGGTTCGTTGTAGGAATAGTCGTTCGAGCCCATCATATCGGCAGCGAATGCCGGGGCTGCGATGGCGAAGATGCCGGCGCTGAGCGCCACTGCGGTAAAGGTACGCTTCAACATTTTGTACTCCGTTTTTCCATCCGGAACGCTGATGGAAAATATGCAAGATCTGTTCGACAAAAGACGGTGACTGCCGCCTTCGGTTGGTTCCCGTGTGACGGTGGTCTTCTGTTGGGTGATTGTGACTAAATTTAAGAAAATTCGAGCGAATTCCACCCGTCGCACAGCCATTCTTCGCGCTATGCTTAACAAGTGGTAACGATCTGCGGCTGGCCCGTTTCAGGCGAGCGCTACATCAGGTTCAGTCTGCGGAAGCTGATGCATTTTTGTTTGCCGACGATGATGTGGTCATGCACGATGATTTTCAAAGGCTTGGCGGCCGCGACCAATGCGTATGTCATGTCGATATCGGGTCGAGACGGCGACGGATCGCCTGAAGGGTGATTGTGCACGAGAATAATTCCTGTCGCAGCAAGCTCCATCGCGCGGTGAAACACCTCTCTTATATAGACCGGCGTATGGTCGACCGTGCCTTTTTGCTGGACCTCGTCGGCAATGAGTCGGTTTTTCCTGTCCAGAAACAGAATGCGGAACTGCTCACGCGTCTCATGGGCCATGGCCGCCATGCAGTAATCCATCACCTTTTCCCAGATGCTGAAAACCTCGCGCTTCATAACCTTGCTGCGCGCACTGCGTTTGTGAACAGCTTCGATGACCTTGAGGTCACGCGCCACAGAGGGACCCGCGCCGGGCACTTCGGCGATCAGTAATTCGGAGGCACCCAGCACTTCGGCAAGGGTGCCGAAGCGGGCCAGCAGCGCTTTTGCGACAGGTTTGGTATCTGCACGTGGGATCACGCGAAAGAGCAGCAGTTCAAGCAACTCATAATCGGCCAGCGCATCGGGCGCGGTCTGGAAACGTTGCTTCAGACGATCCCGGTGGCCGACATGGTGCGGCTGTTTCGCGATTTTCGGCGTCAGCTGAAGTGTGTCGCTGAAACCGGGGATGTCATAGTTCCCCGGCTTGTCTTTCTTCTTTGTCATTCTGTTTAAACCCCCGCAAAAACAGATGAGACTATATTTTCAGTATTACCGCATCGATGCCGGGCCAAACACATTGGCCGGAGACAGTGTGAATATTTCACAGCCGTCCTTGGTCACGCCGACGGTATGTTCATACTGGGCAGTCAAGGAGCGATCGCGCGTCACGGCAGTCCAGCCATCGGCCAGCACTTTCACATGCGGCTTGCCGAGGTTGATCATCGGCTCGATCGTGAAGATCATGCCTTCCTTGATTTCCACGCCTTCGTTTGGTGTGCCGTAATGGAGAATATTCGGCGCATCATGGAAAAGCTGGCCGACGCCATGGCCGCAGAAATCGCGCACCACGGAGCAGCGCTCACCTTCGGCGAAGGTCTGGATTGCCGCGCCGATAGCGCCCGTCTTCACCCCCGGCTTGACGACGGCAATACCGCGCAGCAGGCTTTCATAGGTCACTTCGAGCAGGCGTTCGGCTGCGCGCTTGATCTCGCCCACAGCATACATGCGGCTGGAATCACCATGCCAGCCGTCGAGCAGATAGGTCACGTCGATATTGACGATATCGCCTTCACGCAGCGGCTTGTCGTTTGGAATGCCGTGGCAGACAACATGATTGATCGATGTGCAGGTCGACTTGGTATAACCGCGATAGTTGAGCGTTGCCGGAAAGGCGCCATGATCCATGCCGAATTCGAAGACGAAGCGGTCGATCTCGTTCGTGGTCACGCCGGGCTTCACGATGTCGTTCAGCGCGTCCAGGCAGCGTGCGGTCAGATTGCAGACCTTGCGCATCGCCTCGAAGGCATCCGGGCCATAGAGCCTGATCTGGCCGGTATATTTCATGGGGGCGCTTGTCGCTTCGATATAAGTAACCATCACTCGATCCGTCTTTGTCTATTCAATTGGCACCAGCTCGGTGGCGACAATGCTTTTATCCGTTATGTGGCATCGAACGGCCCATGCCTCAACCCCGGATGCAACAGCGCGCTCAAAAGCGCGTGCATAGACAGGGTCGAGATCGCCGGAAATGCTGAATTTGCTGCAATCACTTCGCTGGATAATAAACAACATCACACCACGATGACCAGCGGCAACACTGTCGGTCAGCTCATTGAGATGTTTTGTCCCGCGCGCGGTCACCGTATCGGGAAATTCCGCGAGACCGGGTGTGCGGATGAAGTGCACATTTTTCACTTCCACATAGGCGCGGGGCAGGGCGCCTTCATCGAGCAGAATGTCGACGCGGGAATTCTGTCCGTATTTCTGTTCGCGCTTGAGACTGGCATAGCCGCTGAGGCTCGGAATGAGACCGGACACAATTGCTTCCTCGGCAATCTTGTTCGGCAGGCCGGTATTGACGCCGACCAGCGTGCCGTCAGCCTCGACGATCTGCAATGTGTGGGCATATTTGCGGTGAGGTGCATCGGAAACGCTAAGCCATGCGCGGGAGCCGGGCGTCGTGAGGCCAAGCATCGAGCCGGTATTGGGCACTGCCGCCGTAATGAAGCGGCCATCGTCGAGCGTTACGTCTGCGAGAAATCTCTTATAGCGGCGTTCAAGCCTACCGGAGACGAGGGGTGTTTGGAATAACATAAAGCTTCTGAACAGTTTGGACGGAATGGCGAGATGTTTGTCCGCCTAAAGCCACAAAAAGTCAAAAGCACTATCGGGCGATCATGATGCGGGTTCTAGAAAAGCGCCTTGATGACGTCTGCCCAGCTCAGATCCGCACCAAGCGCCATCGCTGCGGCGACAAAGCCAGCACCGAGAAAGGTGAGAGTGGTTCTGGTTTCGCTGGTCATCATATCTTTCCCCATCAAATCGGTCGTTTGAAGTTGTGAGGAATGTCGCGGGGGAATGAGCCCGGAATGTGATGCGATGATGGCTATTCCGGGCATTTTGCGGGCAATTTGCAGATAAGGTAAACGACGGCTGTTAAGCCTGCGTCTGCTCCCAGTTGAACACCAGTTCCTCGCGGAAGGCGAAGCGGACGATGTGATTCACAACCACATCCTGCAAGCGGTCGAGATTTTCGGCTGCGGTTTTCACCGTCACGGTGAGTTTTTCCGAATCGCCATCCAGAATCACCAGACGGTCTTCGCCGAGATCGATCTGGCCGTGTTCAGGTGTGAATTCGACGGCAAATTTATGCGCCCAGTGTTTGCAGAGCTGCTGGAGGTAGCGGCTGGCATGGGCGGTGGGAACGATGGCTGTAGCTTGCGACATGAGCAGTATTTCCCTTTAATTGCGAAATGGGTGCAGATGCGCGTAGCAATATACCGGCAGAACGACCAGTATTGTTTCCATCAATTTTTTTGGAAAAGAAAAACCAGCAAGTGGTACGCCCAAGGGGAATCGAACCCCTGTCTGCGCCGTGAAAGGGCGCTGTCCTAACCGCTAGACGATGGGCGCCTGCTGGTGTGGGGCGCTTATAGTCAGGAAAATTCAGACATGCAAGCCCCTTTTTCAGCATCTGTGAAATAAATTCAGATGCAGTAAAACGACGCGCGAAATCGCGCGCTCGAAGAGCTAATGGATTGATATGTCTGGGAAAAGAAAAACCAGCAAGTGGTACGCCCAAGGGGAATCGAACCCCTGTCTGCGCCGTGAAAGGGCGCTGTCCTAACCGCTAGACGATGGGCGCCTGTTGCTGGTGTGAGTGGGCTTATATTCAGGAAGGTACTGACTCGCAAGCCCCTAAAATCAGTTTTCTGAAAAAAGTCGCAGAAGCGCCCATTTAACGGGGTGATGCCTGTGGATTTGTTGGCTATGGCCTTGAAATAGATGGCAAAAAGAAAGGCTGGCTCCAACGGGGCCAGCCTGATTGTAACTGAGAATTGTGTCGCAGATCTTCAGATCAGCCCTTGCATTTCCAGTTCCAGTCGCGCTCCGGCCCGATATCCACATGGATCGATGTCGTATGGCAATAAGTGCCGACGCCACCACGTCCTGGCATGGAACGGGCGTAGCGGGCCATTTCCCACTTGGAAACGCCATCAATCTGAATATCGGCTGCGGCGCAGATCATGTGTAGCGATTTGCGCGCGCCATTGACCTTGCGATTATAAGACGGGCTGCGATAGCCGGACGTCACCATGACCGGGCGGCGGAAATGCCGCTCCATGGTCTTCAGCATGGAAACGAGCTGCGGCTTGAGGCAGGCAACATCCACAGTCTGGCGCTGCACCTTCAGGCCGTTCGGCGCGAGACGGGCGAGGCCGGGGGCCGAAGCAAGCGTGACATTGGGCGAATCGTCATATTCGTTCGCGTCGATGTCAGTGTCATCATAAAGGCTGTTGCGATGCTTGATCTCGATGCCGCCATTCGCGCGCACGCCCGGCAATGTGTAATTGTAATCGTGCTTTGCAGCAGGTGAGACAGGCTTCGCCATCGCCAGCTTCTTGTTCTCCGTGCGGTCAGAGCGCGAGCCTGCCGATTCGTCGGAGAAGAGCCGCGAGATGCTGCCCTGAGAGGCCGTTGGGCGCTGCGGTGTGGCGTAAGCGTTGGCATTTTTCGGTGTGCCAAAAAGCGAAGCAACCTGCACCGGCTTTTCCGGTTGGGCTGGTTTGGCGGCTTCCTGTGGCTGCGCCTTCGTGTCTGCAACGGCTGCCGATTCCGTTTCGGCTTCTTGATGCTTTGCTCCGGCGTTTTCGCCCTTTGGCTTTTCAGCGGTGGCCGTTGCCGTTGTCGCCGCTGGCTCAGTCGCTTCGGCAGGCTTCGATTCGCTGGTGTCTTTTCCACCGAACAAGCCGAAGAGCGAATTGCTCTTCTTTTCCGGCGCAGCTGCCGCCACTTGTGTGGGGTGCGTTTCGCTTGCCGTATTTTCCGCAGTCGCGGTTACGGCGGCATTTTTCGCATTCTCTTTGGCAGGCGCGGTAGCTGTCGCAGGGTTCTGTGCCGTTGCAGCCGCTGCGACCTGCTTTGCGTCGCCGGGCTTTTCTTCGGTCTTTGTCTCCGGGGTCTTGGCTTGTGCGCCAGATTCGGCGGCGACAGTCTGGTCGGCTGCGCTTTGCAGCGTCTCTGTCAGCATTGAGCCATTGGTATTGGCCGTCATTTGCAACGGCTTGCCGTCAGGACCGGTCCCGGTAGACGTGCAGGACGACAACAGAAGCGCGAGCAGAGCTACGCTGCCTGAAAGTCGTCGGCCGGTTGTCCGGTGCGCAGAAGGTACAAATTTCAATAGTCCGCTCCAGCTCGATTTCCCTGACCAGCTTGGCGAACCGGACAAGTCCGAGCCCACCTGGTTTCGGGAGATCGGCTCTCCCGTGCGGGTTGAACCAATCACAGAATGTGATTTCTCCCGCAGTCCCCTAATAAAAGCCTTACATAAGCCTTGGGAAACAAACTCCATTATATCAATGCGTTGAAGTAGCCTCTGCAGTTTTGCGGCAAGCCAGTTTTAGCATTGTGCAAATCACCCGATCTACAATTGTTGCCAATTTTTAAGTTTTTTATGCTGTGAAGGCAACTATCGAAGTGCATTTTGTACGACAGGCAGCCTGCATTATTCCAGAAGATTGAGGATTAATCCTTTAGTAACGAAATATTACTTTGTGTAATCTTTCGAAGAGTGTGGCGCTGCGAAGCCGAAATAAGCGGTGTCGGCAAGCCAAATGTCGGAATTGGACCAATCGCTTGTTGACATGGTGCATCGACTTGGTGCTATCCCTTCGGAAGTATATTCTGTCGCGACTTATGCGGCAGCCTCAACGGCAAAACCGGGATCAGACATATGACCAAGAGCACGCGGCAGATCGCCCATCTCATGCTGGCAGTAACAGCCGCAGCGATGCTCACTGCCTGTGCCGGTGGCAAGGAATTTCAGGGTGTCCCGCAGGAAGGCGCATTGCGCACCGGCGTCTACCCGACATTCGGCCATATGCCGAAGGCTGCGACCGACCAAATCACGCCGGAAGAAAAGCAGCAGATGACTGCGAAACTCGATTCCGATCGCACGCGTCTCGCGGCGTCGAAAACCACTGGCGGCGGCTTTACCCCCGCTCAGGCTGCGGCCTTGCGCAAGCAGGCGCAGGATGAATCGGATGCTACCCTGAAGCAGATCGAATCCGGCGAAGAATAAGCCCTTCACAGACACGGAAGGCCACGTCTCAAACGGCGCGGCAAGAAGTCTCGACCCGATTCGATATCAGGTGTATAGCTCCTCCTACGGCGCAATGACGCGTCCTATTGTTAACTCTCCTTTTGGAACAGGATCATGTCGGAAGAATTCCATAAAGTCCGTCGCTTGCCCCCTTATGTCTTTGAACAGGTCAATCGCCTGAAGGCATCGGCGCGAGCGGGCGGGGCCGACATTATCGATCTTGGTATGGGCAATCCCGATCTGCCGACGCCACAGAATATCGTCGACAAGCTGTGCGAGGCCGTTCAGGACCCACGTGCGCATCGTTATTCCTCGTCGAAAGGCATTCCGGGGCTGCGCCGTGCGCAGGCTCAGTATTATGCGCGCCGTTTTGGTGTGAAGCTCAACCCGGACACGCAGGTCGTGGCCACGCTTGGTTCCAAGGAAGGCTTCGCCAATATGGCGCAGGCCATCACGGCGCCGGGCGACGTGGTGCTTTGCCCGGACCCGACCTATCCTATCCATTCGTTCGGCTTCATCATGTCGGGCGGTGTGATCCGTTCGATTCAGGCCAAGCCGGATGACAGCTTCATCCCGGCTCTGGAACGCGGCGTAAAGCACTCGATCCCGAAGCCGATTGCGCTGATCCTCAATTTCCCGTCCAATCCGACGGCTTATGTGGCAACGCTCGACTTCTATAAGGATGTCGTGGCCTTTGCGCGCAAGCATGACATCGTCATCCTGTCGGATCTGGCCTATTCGGAAATCTATTTCGACGGCAACCCGCCGCCGTCCGTGCTCGAAGTCCCGGGCGCCATGGATGTGGCCGTTGAGTTCACGTCCATGTCCAAGACGTTCTCGATGCCGGGTTGGCGCATGGGTTTTGCGGTCGGCAATGAACGCCTGATCGCGGCTCTGACGCGGGTTAAGTCCTACCTCGATTACGGCGCATTCACGCCGATCCAGGTGGCGGCAACGGCAGCGCTCAACGGCGACGGTTCCGACATTGCCTATGTCCGCGATGTGTACAAGCAGCGCCGCGACGTGCTGGTCGAAAGCTTCGGCCGTGCAGGCTGGGATGTTCCGCCGCCGGCAGCGACGATGTTTGCCTGGGTTCCGATTCCGGAACGCTTCCGCCCCATGGGCTCGCTGGAATTCTCCAAGCTTCTGGTGGAAATGGCCGATGTGGCCGTTGCTCCGGGCATCGGCTTTGGTGAACATGGCGATGAGTATGTGCGTATCGCCCTGGTCGAAAACGAACATCGCATTCGTCAGGCTGCACGCAACATCAAGCGCTTCCTCTCCACCAAGGATGAGAATTTGCAGAATGTTATCCCGCTGGAAGGCCGTCGCTAAGCGCCGTTCCGGGTTCTTCCTTTCTGGCCGCGCCAAGCGTGCGGCCAGAACTCCCACCTACCGAAAATCCACTACATCCAGACAATCAGAGTCAGAAGGTCGATATAATGAGTGATGCATTGCGGATCGGCGTTGCGGGCCTTGGCACCGTTGGCGCTTCAGTGTTGCGTATCCTGCGTGACAAGTCCGAAATGCTCACGCGCCAATGCGGTAAGCCTGTGACTATTACCGCCGTCAGCGCCCGTGATCGCTCGCGCGACCGTGGTGTTGACCTCAATGGCATCGACTGGTTCGATGATCCGGTCGAGCTGGCGAAGTCGGCTGATATCGACGTCTATGTTGAGCTTATCGGCGGTGATGATGGTCCTGCCAAAGCTTCCGTTGAGGCGGCTTTGCGTGCCGGTCGTCATGTCGTGACCGCCAACAAGGCGCTTCTTGCGCGCCACGGCGTTGCCTTGGCGAAAATCGCCGAAGATAAGGGCGTGCTGCTCAACTTCGAAGCGGCGGTTGCTGGTGGCATTCCGGTCATCAAAGCGATGCGCGAGTCGCTGACCGGCAATACGGTTTCGCGCGTCTATGGCATCATGAACGGCACCTGTAACTACATCCTGACCCGGATGTGGGAAGAGGGCATTTCGTTCGAGACCTGCCTCAAGGATGCGCAGCGTCTTGGTTATGCCGAAGCCGATCCGACTTTCGATATTGAAGGCAACGATACGGCGCACAAGCTTGCGCTGCTGACCAGCCTTGCCTTCGGCACGCAGATTGCTGCCGACGATATCTATCTGGAAGGCATCAGCAATATTTCGCTGGCCGATATTCGCGCCGCCGATGAACTGGGCTACCGCATCAAGCTTCTGGGCGTTGCGCAGAAGACCGATACGGGCATTGAACAGCGCGTGCATCCGACCATGGTTCCAACCTCATCGGTCATTGCGCAGGTGCACGGCGTCACAAACGCCGTAGCCATCGAGACCGATCTGCTGGGTGAACTGCTGCTGTCGGGACCGGGCGCTGGCGGCAATGCGACGGCATCTGCCGTCATCGGCGATATTGCTGATATTGCCAAGAGCCGTCCGGGCTTCCAGCATGGCCCGGTATTCGGTACGCCCGCAAAGGCGCTCCAGCCATATAAGCGCGCCAAGATGCGCAAGCATGCAGGCGGTTATTTCATTCGTCTGACGGTTCTCGACCGCATCGGCGCTTTCGCCGGTATCGCGAAGCGCATGGCCGAGAACGACATCTCGCTTGAGTCGATCGTGCAGCGCCCGCCCATGGGCGACACGCAGCAGGAAGGCATCAAGACTGTCATCCTCGTCACGCATGAGACAACGGAAGCAGCCGTCAAGAAGGCGCTGGAAGCTATCCTCAAGGACGACCATCTGGTGGATAAGCCGCAGATGATCAGGATCGAGCGCGCCGGCTGAATCGCGAGTCGCTTTCCGCAACCTGTCGTGGTTATTCCGGGGCAGGTTGCACCATGATGTCGGGCATGCCAGTTCACGTCCGGCCATGGCATGAAACGAAGCGTGTAGTTCTTAAATCGATTAAGCATTTGAGCGCACATAGTTTTTAGCTTTCGGGCTCTTGCAGGGCGCCGGGGACTTTGACAAAAGGTTCGCATAATGCCGCTATAAACGCGGCATGGCGCCCTTTGCGGCGCATCAACGCAATTCGAATTCAGGACTTTGTTCAAATGGCCAAAACCGCAGAGCAGCACCCCCACGGACTGGATCGCATTCTCACACTGGAACTGGTCCGTGTAGCCGAACGCGCAGCAGTGGCAGCAGCGCGGCTGCGGGGACGCGGCGATGAAATGGCTGCCGATCAGGCCGCCGTTGACGCCATGCGTCAGGAACTGAACCGTCTGCCGATTGCTGGTACGGTTGTGATCGGCGAAGGCGAACGCGATGAAGCGCCGATGCTCTACATCGGTGAAGAAGTCGGCACCAAGCAGGGACCGGATGTCGATATCGCGCTCGACCCGCTGGAAGGCACGACGATCTGCGCAAAGAACCTGCCGAACTCGCTGGCTGTCATCGCCATTGCCGAGAAGGGCAACCTGCTTTACGCGCCTGACGTCTATATGGAAAAGATCGCCGTTGGCCCGGGCTACCCGAAGGGCGTTGTCGATCTCGACGCCAGCCCGACGGAAAACATCAACTCCATCGCCAAGGCGAAGGGTGTGAAGCCGAACGAAATCACGGCTTGCATCATGGACCGTCCGCGTCACGCACGTCTGATCGAAGAAGTGCGCGCAACCGGCGCTGCTATTCGCCTGATCGGCGACGGCGACGTTGCAGGCGTGATGCACACGACCAATCCGGATGAAACCGGCATCGACATCTACATCGGCATCGGCGGCGCACCGGAAGGTGTTCTGGCCGCGGCAGCTCTGCGCTGCATCGGCGGTCAGATGCAAGGCCGTCTCCAGCTGAACACGGACGAGAAGATCGCCCGCGCTCTCAAGATGGGCATCACGGACCCGAAGAAGGTCTACACGATGGAAGAAATGGCCAAGGGCGACGTGCTCTTTGCCGCTACCGGTGTGACCGACGGCAACATGCTTTCCGGCGTGAAGTTTGCCCGCGATTACATCCAGACGCATACCATCGTGATGCGCTCCAGCTCGCAGACCGTGCGCGAGATCAAGGCTCGCCATCAGGACCTGTCGAAGTTCTAGTTTTTTCGTTTCAAATTTGACGACAAAGCAAACAAATCCCGGAGAGCCCCGCGCTTTCCGGGATTTCTGTTTATGGAGCCTTGCTCAGCTGCTTTGGCCAAAGATTTGTCATTTTGATCGCGACTGTATTCAATCACCTTTGATGAAAAAATGGAGCGGGCATGACTGAAACGCCGAACAAGTTACGGATCGCGGTACTCTTTGGCGGACGTTCCGCCGAGCACGAAGTGTCGGTTCTTTCCGCAACGAATGTCATGAACGCATTGGACCCGGCCAAATACGAAGCCATTCCGATCTATGTCACCCGTGAGGGGCAATGGCTGCTGACGAGCTTTGCAGGCGGCAAGCTGGAACGGCCCGAGCACGGCACTGAGGTGTCATTGCTGCCTGGCGGCAAGGGGCGCGCTGTTGCGCTGCCCGAAAACGGTTTGCCTTACGAACTGGCGCGGATCGACATCATCTTTCCGGTCTTGCACGGCCTTCATGGCGAGGATGGCAGCGTACAGGGGCTGACCGAAGTGGCGCGTGTGCCGATGGCGGGTTGCGGCATTTGTGGTTCGGCGAATGCGCTCGACAAGGATATTGCGAAGCGCCTGCTGACCGAAGCTGGCATTCCGGTGGCGCGCGCCATGACGATTACGCGCGAGACGGTTCCATCCTTCGACGCTATGACCGAAGCGCTTGGCCTGCCGGTGTTCATCAAGCCTGCCCGTCAGGGGTCGTCCGTTGGTGTCAGTAAGGTGCAGTCAGAAGCGGATTATCAAAAGGCGCTTGCGGAAGGCTTCCGACACGATGCCAAGCTTCTGGCGGAAGAGTTCATTCAGGGCCGCGAGATTGAGTGCGCAGTGCTGGAGGACGAGAATCACGGCCTGTTCGTATCGCGAACTGGTGAAATCGTGCCCGCGCAAAGCCATGGCTTTTATAGCTATGACGCCAAATATATCGACGAAGACGGCGCGGCGCTGAAAGTCCCTGCAGACCTGCCGGTGCAAATCGAAACTGAAATTCAGGCGGTTGCAGCGCGGGCGTTTCGGGCGCTCGGTTGTGACGGCATGGCGCGTGTCGACTTCTTCGTGACACCGGACATGCGGTATCTGATCAATGAGCTGAATACCATTCCGGGCTTCACCAATATTAGCATGTATTCGAAAGTCATGGCAGTGAGTGGCGTCAGCTATCCAGAAGTCATTGACCGGCTCGTGGCGCATGGCATGGCCCGTGCGGCGCGTGACAATTAAGATGAGGCGCGGCTGATAAATTGTGGGCGGCATTGCAAATATGCCGCCTTTTGTGTCTTTAAGAGCTTATGACGACAGATCGCCTTTTCCTTGGAATAAAACAATCTGCAACCGGCCAGAAATGGGTGGATCGGCTAGGCTTGCGCGAAGCAAACACTGCGCTTGCCATCGCCCAGCATCATGGCATTTCCGATCTGGTTGCGCGCGTTCTGGCGGGGCGGGGTGTAACGGTTGAAGGCGCACCGGAATTCGTTGATCCGACGCTGCGCAATCTCATGCCCGATCCGTCGACGCTGACCGATATGGAAAAGGCGGCAAGCCGCATTGCCGACGCCATTGAGCGCCGCGAGACCGTAGCGATCTTCGGCGATTATGATGTGGACGGCGCATGTTCTTCTGCGCTGATGGCGCGTTTTCTAAAACATTACGGCATTCAGCATTCGATCTACATTCCGGACCGGATTTTTGAGGGGTACGGCCCCAATCCCGATGCCATGCGCGAGCTGGTTTCCAAGGGCGCGAGCCTGATCGTCACCGTCGACTGCGGCACGAACAGCGCTCCGTCGATCACTGCGGCCAAACAGGCCGGAGCGGATGTTGTCGTGCTTGACCACCATCAGGTTGGCGGCGATCTGCCGGAAGATGCGGTGGCCATCGTCAACCCCAACCGCGAAGACGATATTTCGCAACAGGGCCATCTTTGCGCTGCGGGCGTCGTGTTTCTGACATTGGTGCAGGTCACCAAGATCTTGCGCGAACGGGGCAAGGGCGCAGCACCGGACCTGCTGTCGCTGCTTGATCTTGTCGCGCTGGCAACCGTCTGCGATGTGGTGCCGCTTCAAGGCGTCAATCGCGCTTTCGTCGTCAAAGGTTTGCTGGTTGCGCGTGCACAGAGCAATGCCGGACTGGCAGCGCTTGCGCGGGTGTCGCGTATCGGTGAACCGATCAATGTCTTCCATCTTGGCTATCTCATCGGTCCGCGTATCAATGCGGGCGGTCGTATCGGCGATGCCGGGCTGGGTGCGCGGCTGTTGACGCTCGACGATCCATCGATGGCAGACCGTATCGCCGTCGAACTCGATCGGCTCAATCAGGAACGACAGGCAATGGAAGCGGAAATGCTTCTGGAAGCGGAAGCGGAAGCATCGCTTGAGATTTCAGGCGGTGAGGGCGCTTCGGTGATCGTGACGGCCAGCGAACGCTGGCATCCGGGCATCGTCGGCTTGCTGGCTTCGCGCCTGAAGGAAAAGGCCCGTCGACCCGCTTTCGCCATTGCCTTTAACGCCAATGGCGTCGGCTCCGGTTCGGGGCGCTCGATCAGCGGCCTTGACCTCGGCAAGCTGGTGCGCGGTGCTGTGGAGCGTGGGTTGCTCGTCAAGGGCGGCGGTCATGCCATGGCGGCGGGTATCACCATCGAACGCGCCAAGCTGGGCGCGCTGAGAGCCTATCTTGAAGACGAATCGGCGCATGTCGTCGCACGCCTGCGCGAAAACCAGAGCCTCTCGATAGACGGTGCACTGGCTGCTTCAGGTGCTACTGTTTCGCTTTATGAAGCCTTGCAGAAGGCTGGACCTTACGGTTCCGCCCATCCGCAACCGACCCTGGCTCTGCCGCATCATGTGCTGGCTGATGTGCGCGGTGTCGGTCGCGACCATGTGCGTGTTGCCTTGCGCGGCGCGGACGGCAAGCGGGTCAATGCCATCGCGTTTCGCGTGGCAGAGGGCGATCTTGGGCGCTTCCTGTTCAACAATATCGGGCAGAGCGTTCATGTTGTCGGCAACCTGTCGCTCAATCACTGGAACGGCTCGGTCTCGCCCCAGATCCAGATTCTGGATGCAGCAAAGCCGGTTTGAACCGCATTTGAAATTTCTCGATTTTTTTGCGTTCACGCCCTTGTGACGAACAGGGGGCAATTCCCATATGAGCAATGATTTAAACATTCAGTCATGTCTCTAAATGGGAGTAAACAATGCCGGGTTTCGGAAACCGCCTGACAAAACTGACCGCTGCGATGGTCCTGGGCCTGATCGCCTCATTCGCCGCTGTCGATTTCGCCGAGGCTCGCCGTGCAGGCGGTGGCGGTTTTGGCAGCCGTGGCGCGCGTACCTATCAGGCGCCCGCGCCGACGCGTACCGCACCGAATAATGCAGCTCCGATTGAGCGTTCGATGACGCCGAATACTGGCACAACGCAGACGACCCGTCCTGCCGCCGCTGGCGCGCAGAATGCGGCTCCGGCGCGTGCAGGCGGCATGTTCGGCAATTTCGGTCGCTCCATGCTGGGCGGCCTTTTGGTTGGCGGTCTGATCGGCATGATGCTCGGTAACGGCCTTGGCGGTCTGGCTGGTATGTTCGGCCTCCTGTTGCAGGTGGGCGTGATCGCGCTGATCGCAATGTTCGTCATGCGCATGTTCGCCAATCGCCGTCAGGGCGCAACGGCAACGGCAGGCGCTGGCAATGCAAATGCGCAGCCTTTCGGTTCGGCGCAGCCGTTTGGCGCTGCAAAGGATGCTGCGCCGCAGCAGGCTGGCAACTTTGGCGGTCGCACGCCTTCGGTCAATCCGTTTGGCGCAAACGCCAAGCAGGCGGAAGCGCCGGTTGCCCCGGCGGTTGAAGAAGAGCCGATGGATGTCGGACAGGAAGAGCTTGATCGTTTCGAGCAGATGCTTTCGGAAGTCCAGAGTGCCTATGGCCGCGAAGATTATGCTGCGCTGCGCAAGCTGACCACGCCGGAAGCCATGTCCTATCTCGCCGAGGAACTGGGCGAAATCGCTTCCAGCGGCATGCGCAACGAAGTGAAGGACGTAAAGCTGCTTCAGGGCGATGTTTCGGAAGCCTGGCGTGAAGGTAATGTCGAATATGCGACCGTGGCGATCCGCTACTCTGCAATCGACGTTATGCTTGACCGCAACACCGGCGCAGTTGTCGAAGGTAATGCGAACGAGCCGGTCGAAAGCACTGAAATCTGGACCTTTACCCGTGTCGATGGCGGCGATTGGTTGCTCGCGGCAATTCAGGGAACGGAATAAACATTCCAATCAACAAAAAAGCCCGGTCTCGCGACCGGGCTTTTTCTATTAGAGCATTTCCAGCGAAAGTGCGAAGCGGTTTAGCGCAGGATAATGCGTGAAAAGCGAATTCTCACCAGCTGCCGATATTCTCGGCGGAAGCCCAGGGTTCCTGCGGTGCAAGGCTCTCGCCCTTCTGGATCAGCTCAATGGAAATGCCATCCGGCGTCTTGATGAAAGCCATGTGGCCGTCGCGTGGCGGGCGGTTGATGACGATGCCGGCGTTCTGAAGCTTCTGGCAGGTGGCGTAAATGTCGTCCACTTCATAGGCGAGATGGCCGAAATTGCGTCCGCCCGTATAGGCTTCCTTGTCCCAGTTATAGGTCAGTTCCAGCGTTGGCGCGCGCTCTGCCTTGGCGCGTTCTGCATCGCCGGGGGCGGCAAGAAAGATCAGCGTGAAACGCCCTTTTTCGTTTTCGATGCGGCGGGTTTCTTCAAGACCGAATTTATTCACATAGAAATCGAGGGATTCGTCGATGTCGCGGATTCGAACCATCGTGTGCAAATAGCGCATATTATTCTCCTGAAGCATTTCCAGCATGTGCCGAAGCGTTTGGGGCTCGCGAAGGGATATAGCAAATAGCAGGCGCTTTTCCACGTTTCACTTTTTGTTTTGCAGTTTCGAACAAGCGCAAACCTGCAATGTCGTCAAAAAACATCACATGAGGAATTGCCCTCGGGCGGCATTGCCATATGTCCCGAAATGAAGTCGGTTTCAGGACTTTGCGGCAGGTGCGGTAACCATGGAAACACAAAGTCTGTGATGATCGTGGGGGAGAACAAAAGTTTAGGCTTGCCGCCTCCGGTTAATGAAGTGTTATTCTTTGATTAAGAATCAGCTTTGAATCGCAACGGAAGAAAAGAGGAGGGGCGAACGCATGGCGGACAAGTCTGTGTCGAATGACCAGTTTCACAGCCAGCACGCCTCGGAAGAGCTGGGCGATATCATTGAAATTTCGGGCCACATCAAGTGGTTCGACGTGGCCAAGGGCTACGGTTTCATTGTGCCGGATCAGCCGGGCCTGAACGATATCCTGCTTCATGTGACGTCGCTTCGCCGCGATGGCTTCCAGACGGCGCTGGAAGGCGCACGGATCGTCTGCGAAGTTCGCAACGGTGAGCGCGGCATGCAATGTTTCCGCGTTCTTTCGATGGACACATCCACTGCCGTTCATCCGGCGCAGATGCCGCCGCAGCGCACGCATGTGACGGTCACGCCGTCGAGCGGTCTTGAGCGCGTCATCGTCAAGTGGTTCAACCGGACCAAGGGTTTCGGCTTTCTCACTCGCGGTGAGGGCACCGAGGATATTTTCATTCATATGGAAACGCTGCGCCGTTTCGGCATGATGGAATTGCGTCCCGGTCAGGTCGTGCTCATTCGCTTCGGCACGGGCGACAAAGGTCTGATGGCTGCTGAAATTCACCCGGATATCGGCACGGCTATCCCGGTTTCACACTGATTTTCCAAGCAAGTTGAACCTGTCTTCCCAAAGTGAAAGAGCTTTGGGAGGCGGATATGCGTGAAATTGGCCTTTGATGCGGCACACTTTGAGCTGCCTGTGACTATTGTAGTCAAAAGGCGGTGAGGGGTAGCCCTTCGTCTCTTGTCCCCATTCCGCCCCGTTGATAATCTCCCCGCCCGAATTGCAGGTTTTTGGCGTGGGTTGAGTATGGCTCGGTTCTTTTTCGTTTTTGCATTTTTATTCGCAGCTTTCGGCGCGCAGGCGCAGGAAAAGCAGCCGATGCGCTTGCCAGTGGATGCCGCGCCGCTGACCTTTATTACGGCCAAGGGCAATAAACTCCCCTTTGCGCTCGAAGTGGCGGATTCAGACGATGCCCGTGTGCGCGGGCTGATGTGGCGCACCGATTTTCCCAAAGACCGCGCAATGATCTTCGTTTTCGGTGAAATGCGTCGCGTGATGATGTGGATGCAGAACACCCCACTGCCGCTGGATATGGTTTTCCTTGACGACAAGGGCCGTGTCACGGCAACTCACGAAAATGCGGTGCCCTATTCGGAAAATATCATTTCATCCGAAGTGCCAGCAGCCTTTGTGGTCGAGCTTCTCGCCGGTACGGTAAAGCGTACCGGCATCAAGAAGGGCGACAGGGCCGTCCACCGCGTGATATGCGGCGAGTGTCGATCCTAATCGCGCCAAGCACCGCCGACGGAACAATCAAAAGGAATGAACAGTTGAGTGCCCTCGATATCGAATATTTCGAAAATGACGGCTTGCGTCTTGCATATCGTCAGGATGGAGAAGGCGATCCGATCCTGCTGATCCACGGCTTTGCGTCTTCAAGTCTGGTCAATTGGGTTTCGCCGGGCTGGTTCCGGACGCTGACCGAGGCGGGCTATCGCGTCATCGCCATTGATGATCGCGGGCATGGTTTTTCGGCCAAAAGCCACAATGCGGAAGATTACACGCCGACCAAGATGGCGGGCGATGCGGCAGCACTGCTCGATCATCTGGGCATCGAGAAGGCGCATGTGATGGGCTATTCGATGGGCGCGCGGATTACCGCGTTTCTGGCCATCGAGCATCCGGAGCGTGTTCACAGCGCAATTTTCGGCGGATTGGGCATCGGCATGGTCACCGGCGCTGGCGACTGGGAACCGATTGGCGAGGCGCTTCTGGCGGAAGATCCGACGACGATCACCCATGCGCGCGGGCAAATGTTCCGCAAATTTGCAGACCAGACCAAGAGCGATCGCATTGCACTTGCAGCCTGTGTGATCACCTCGAAGGAACTGGTTCCGGCGGCAGCTATCGCACGGATCATGCAGCCGGTATTGGTGGCCGTCGGCACAACCGATGACATTGCTGGCAACCCGCAGGACCTGGCCGATCTTCTGCCAAACGGTCAGGCGCTCGATATCCCGGGGCGCGACCACATGCTGGCTGTCGGCGACAAGGTTTACAAGAAGGCAGTGCTGGAATTTCTCGAGGAAAATCCGCTCTGATCGCCCTATAGGGCCTGTGTCAATTTCTGCGGTGTCAAGGCAAAGCGTTTTCAGTTATGCTGCGCGCCGAACTCGTATTGCGGTGCGGAGCCATGCCGGAAAATTCGGCTTTTGTCTGGCCCGCGCGGTGCAAAACCGGAGTATATCCATGTCTGTTCGCTCAACTGCGAAATTGAATGCCAGCCTCGGGCAAGTCGATCCTATCTGGCACTCCATCCGCGCCGAAGCGGAGGAAGCCGCCAAGTCCGATCCGGTGCTCGGAACGTTTCTTTACGCGACGATCCTCAATCAGCCGAGCCTTGAAGATGCCGTGATGCACCGCATTTCGGAACGTCTCGGCCATGCGGATTTGAGTGCCGATATTCTGCGCCAGACATTTGATGCCATGCTGGACGCCAACCCGGAATGGTCGCAGACTGTTCGTGTGGATATTCAGGCCGTTTACGACCGCGACCCGGCCTATAGCCGTTTCATGGACCCAATCCTGTATCTGAAGGGCTTTCATGCGATCCAGACGCACCGTCTGGCGCATTGGCTCTATCATCAGGGCCGTCGGGACTTTGCCTATTATCTGCAGAGCCGTTCGTCGTCGATCTTCCAGACCGACATTCATCCGGCAGCGCAGTTGGGCAGCGGGCTTTTCCTCGATCACGCGACGGGGCTTGTCGTCGGCGAGACTGCACTGATCGAAGACAATGTTTCGATCCTGCATGGCGTCACGCTGGGCGGCACAGGCAAGTCGAGCGGGGATCGCCATCCCAAGATTCGCCATGGCGTGCTGATCGGTGCTGGCGCGAAGATTCTCGGTAATATTGAAGTCGGTCATTGCTCGAAGATCGCGGCAGGTTCTGTCGTCCTCAAGCCTGTTCCACACAATGTCACGGTTGCCGGTGTGCCTGCCAAGATCATGGGCGATACGGGCTGCACGGAACCGTCCCGCGTCATGGACCAGTTGCTGGGCGATGGCGTGCTGGGTGAAGGCATTTAATCGTCCCAACGCAGAACGCACAGAAACCGGGCCGCTTGCTGGTTTTTTTCCGCAAGCGGCCTATATTTTGTCGAAAGCGGTGGTTAGGCGCTAAAACCCCGAAGGACTGGCTCCCCAGGGGTTTACATCACAAAAGACCGGGTGCAATAAACCGGCCTCATTCAAATTCAGGAGAAGCCGGTTGAAACCCGAAGAACTCAAAAAACTGGACGCCTATTTCAAACGGACCTTCAACAATCAGGGCCTTCAGGTGAAGGCGCGCCCGCGCAAGAACGACTCGGCCGAGCTTTATCTTGACGACGAGTTTCTGGGCCTGATCTACAAGGATGAGGACGAAGGCGAACTGTCCTACAATTTCTCGATGGCTATTCTCGACGTCGATCTCTAAGG
Source organism: Brucella sp. 22210 (assembly GCF_052045675.1). Classification (NCBI taxonomy): domain Bacteria; kingdom Pseudomonadati; phylum Pseudomonadota; class Alphaproteobacteria; order Hyphomicrobiales; family Brucellaceae; genus Brucella; species Brucella sp. 22210. The sequence continues at coordinate 8,916 of NZ_JBQEPD010000002.1, read as the reverse complement.
CGCGACTTCGAAAAATCGCAAGATTTTTTCGAACGTGACCCAGGATGATCCGTCATAGGCCGACAATCTGACGCCCTTTCTGCATTGCGGAGAGGGCGTTTTGTTTTGCAGCATCTGTTGATGTGGCTTTACCGTTTCACTGTTCAGTTTGCCGGAAAGCTTCGAGTACATGCTGAACCAGTTGGTCGGTGGTGTTCTGCGCTGTGTCGAGCGTGATGCGGTCATGCAACCAAGGCTTATACTCGTTGCGCCGTTCCTGGACTCGCTCCCAGCTAATCTCCGCCATTCCCGGAATATTGCGCCTGCGATTTTCGATCCTTTGGCGGTGGGTTGAGAGATCTGGACAGTAGCATTCCAGGAAAGTGAGCGTGGCATGAGTGCGTTCCGCGAGCTGCACCCACATGTTCCGCGCCGCTTCCACAGGATTAACAGCGTCCACAATCACTGACAGGCCGAGTTTCAGATTCTCTTCCGCTACCGCCTCCGCCATCTGATAAGCGGCGATGCCCGTTATCTCTTTCGGGATGTCAGCGCGCCACATGGCTGCTTCAATCGGATCAATAGACAGGACGGCGATCTGAAGCGTTTGCGCCAGGCCCTCGGCAAGCGAACTTTTACCGGAGCCGGGAAGTCCGGCAGTTGCTATCAGTCGTGGACGCGTCATGGTTGGGAATCACCTTTTGTCATATAGGCTCGTTCGTACCGTGGCTGGCTTTGGCGAACGAAGACCATTCTAACTGGATGATCCAACTTTCATTACGACAGTTTTCAGTTATTTCCCAACAGATGGCCGGTTGCGAACTGGCGCATGGCTTCATCGAGTGTTTGCCACTCGGGCAGCATATCGCGGGGGAAGCGATAGAGAATCTGCAGCCCTTTGCCGAACTGGATATCGCGCTCGCACGCATTGAAGTTTTCCGCCGATGCATCGCTCATGCACCGTGCCACGAACGCGGGATTGCCACTTGTCGTATCGGAGAGGACCAGTTCTTCGCCGGAGTAACCGCTTCCTTCCGTAAATCGGTGGACCGTCAGCCCTCCCGGTAAAGCTTCGCCCTCCGGCTCGATCAGCGCAGCATAGATCGGCAGATAGCGTCCGCTCATATCGCGGGACATGGTGCGCTCTTCGATCGACATGAATAGCAATTGCCGTTTTGGCGTCAGCAGATTGAAGATTGCGCGGTCCGCCTCCGTATAGCCGGTCAGTCCGGGCCAGCGCGCGTATAGATCGAGGCGTGTCGTAAGGCCGTCGCGCCGCTGATTGGAAAAGCGGATCATATTGGCTGGCATCGACAGGACATTGTTGCCAACCAGCACTTTATAGAGATGCGTGCTGTCGGAATGGCCGCCGCGCGCAATCATCGGGCCGAGGATGCGCCCGCCAATATTGATTGCGGCGGAAAGCACAACAAGCACGGCAATCGCCAGCAAAACGCGGACGAACAGCCGGTTGCCATCTTTTGTCGTAGTGGTTTCGATTGCGCTTTCCATTCGGCGGGAATGCCATGCTGATGATATTGCGGCGATTATCGGCCTTTTATGGTTAACGGAGCATGAAGCCGCGCTTGTTCCGCATCCAAAAAAAGCTTAGCTCTTTCCATGAAGACATTCTGATGGAGGAGCCCACATGCCGATTTATGCTTATAACGGACACAAGCCACATTTCGCAGACCGCGCCAGCAACTGGATTGCGCCGGATGCGACACTGATCGGCAAGGTCGTCGTGGGCGAAAATGTGGGTTTTTGGTTCGGCGCTGTGCTGCGCGGCGACAATGAAGTGATTTCCGTCGGGGATGACACCAATGTGCAGGAGCACTGCATCATGCATACGGATATCGGCTTTCCGCTGACGATTGGCGCGGGCTGCACCATCGGCCATCGGGCGATCCTGCACGGCTGCACCATCGGCGAGAATACACTGATCGGCATGGGCGCTATCGTGCTCAACGGCGCGAAAATCGGCAAGAACTGCCTTATCGGCGCCGGTGCTCTGGTGACGGAAGGCAAGGAAATCCCGGACAACTCGCTGGTTGTCGGCTCGCCCGCGCGCGTTTTGCGTGAGCTGGATGATGCGGCGGTGGAAAAGCTGAAGCTATCCGCCAAGCATTATGTCGAGAAGGGGCACTCCTTCATGCGCGGCATGGAACCAGCCTGACATCTCGACAATAAGAAAGGACGGGGCCAGAGGGAGACTGGCGGCCCGTCCTTTGATCGAAATCGGCGTCTGATCAGTTCTTGATGCTGCCGACGAGAATGTCGCGGTCATCCTTGATCGAAACCCAGCTGCCGCTATTGGCGGTCGACTGACGCTTCAGGTAGGTGTAGTCGGTCTTGTTCCAGGCCAGAACGCGCTCATCGAGATTGTCGAGAATGAAATCGCCGCGGTCGGTACGAACTGTCAGGACGGCATGGCCGTCACCATTCGGCTGACGAACCACGGTGAACAGCAGGGTATTGGCAGGAATGCCAAGCGCCATCAGCTCGCGCTGCTTTTCCAGCATGTAGTCGTCACAGTCACCAGCGGTTACCGGATATTCCCAATATTCCTCGCGACCCCAGACTTCCATGTCGGTGGCTGGCTTGATTCGTGTGTTCACGCTGTCATTGACGGCAATGATCTGCTGCCAAAGCTTCGGCGTCAGCTTGAGAGCATTGGTGTTGCGGCTGACGATTTTGCATTCGGCCGGATAGCGTTCGCAAAATTCATAATGTCCGATCGGCTGTGAGGTACGCTCGCCGGTGCTCATCCATGGCGAGTTGGAGGCCGGGTTCGCTGCCTGGGCCAGCCCCACGCCAATCAGCAGAAGGAATGCTGCGATGATGGTTTGCTTGGTCATTCTTTTGTCTCCCTGTTGGAGATCAAAATGACCGGGACAATTTGAAGTCGCGCAAATTTGAGCGCGAAAATGCGATTCAAATTCGATTAAAACTGCGCGGAATACTGAAACTTTTTGTAAAGAAAGCGGCTATTTCAGCCTGAAATCGCGGGTTTTTGCGTGATTTCCATGTTTATACCCACCAAGGCGGTTTGCCAATCCGTAACCTTGACAGACGTTCATCTTTTCAGCGGCGTAAGAATTAGGAGAAAAGCCCGTCGAGTGTGGTGCTGGTCTGGATTGTGGCGAACTCGATGGCGAACCCGTCTGCGAAATGGCGCACGACCCGTCCGCGGATCGGCCCCAGCAGAACACCGCTCTTGATGGCGGGCTTGACGTCACATTCGATAGCCGCGCCCGAAAGCGACAAGTCGGCAATACGGCAGAGCAACTGGGTGCCATCGGGGAAGGTGACATTCTGATGCGACTTGCGCGGTACGACACGTTCGTGGCGGCGATCTTCCGGCAGGGAAAGTTCATGCCGGTTGGCAAGCCATGTCAGCTGCGCTGAGAGCTTGTCCTTCTTGGTCGCGGTATTGGTGAGAAGAAGGTGAAAGCCTTCTGCTGAAATCTGGTAAGCCGTGCCTTCGATTCGTCCGACATGGTCGATATAGGCAATGATACGCTCGCCATTGCGCGGTGTTGAGATACCGGTCATCAGGGCGGTGCCGGGCGACATGCGCTTCAGGACGCAAGGATATTCGCTGCGGTTTTCCAGCATATAGCGACCGTTGAGATCAACATTCACGGCATTGAAATTATCCTGCCGCCCGCTATTCGCAGGTGATGTCGCCGCAAATCCCCTCATTGAAGCTGGCCCATCTCAGTCTTTCGCCAATAACCTGTTATTTACGTTACACTTAAAGCAGTTTTGGCGCAAAAGAGAAACTGCGATTTCAGGCTTTGCCGCCATTGATGACGCGCAGATGCGGTGCCTTGCGCATGGGTGGCGTCGCTATGCGAGTTTCCGTCCATTGGCGGGTACGATTCGAAGCATTGACCGTGAAGATGGCTGCCTTCACCGCTTCGTCGGCAAGCGCCACATCCGGTGCAATCGGCTCAATATGGTTGAGGTGACCGAGCACCAGAGGATCGGCGCCTGCCCATGTCACATTGTCCAGAACGGCCATGCTGCCCATAAGGCCGACGCGACCGTTACTTGTTTCCAAAGGGACGAGCAGCATTTCAAAGCTGAGGCTGCGACCCGAAAGACTGATTCCATCATGAAGGCTCAGCGCCGGGATCTGCATCGCGCTGACATTCTGCGCCAATTCGCTGAGGGCAGGGCGGTCACGCTCCGGCCATAAGGATAACAGGCGCACGCCTTTCAGTTCGCGACCGAACAGGGTGCAGATTCGCGTGCCGCCAAGACGAAAGACCAGTTCGCCATTTTCGTCGGCTTCCACGAAAAAGAGATCGGACAAATGCCGACCGAGCCGACGCGGTTCGACATCGGTGCGCTGCGGCGCCTGGAAACCGTGCTCAAGATCGTCATTGCGATCAAAGGCCAGTCGCTGCCATTCGCTGAAGATCGCGATCGTGCTGCGGTGTTTCATCGTGCGCCGTTCGTTTGATTCTGGGTGAATTGGGAATGCTGGTCGTTTGCGAAGCGCCTTGGCCCCGGCTCGCGACCATTAAAATAGTATTAACAGCACAGATGCCAGCTTAACCCTTTCTTCATCCACGACGCTCGGCTGTTAAGGTTAACAACAAGTAATTCTTGCAATGCGGATAGGGCTGGCGTTTGATGAGGACATCAGACGAAGCCGTTGTCTTGGTTGGCGTTTTTCTGAGATCCAGTCGTTATTTTTGCGAATCTTCGGTGGTTCGCGTCAGGGCCGGTGGTTGACCTCCACTGGCCTTTATTTTTAACGATTTCTATCTTATCAAATGCTGGTTTCGCCACGTGAGCGGTCCGATTGGGCCGATTGTCGTTTCTGGGCCTGACTGGCCCCATCGCGGTTTCGCAATCTGGAAAGCAGTGTTTATGGTCCTTCCGCAACCGGAAATGCAGGATAATCGCGGTCGTTCGGGCGGAAGTGAGCCGATCTTCAATATTCCAGGCGTGGTGATCGCGCTGATCGGCATCTGCGTCGCGGTCTATGTCTATCAGAACTACCTTATCAGCGAGCAGCAGAACTATGAGTTCATGCTGAACTTCTCACTGATCCCGGCGCGGTTCTCGATGGCGGGCGGTTTTTCTGACCCGGCAGGCTTGTTCACGCTGATCAGCTATTCCTTCATGCATGGCGGTATCGAGCATATCGTGGTCAATATGATCTGGCTCGCCGCCTTCGGTTCGCCTCTGGCAGGGCGAATCGGAACTGCTCGCATGATCATTTTCTGGATTTTCACGGCGATTATCGCCGGACTAACGCATTATGCGGTTTATCCGGATAGCGTGACCCCACTGGTTGGCGCTTCGGGCGCGATTTCTGGCATGATGGGCGCTTCGGCGCGCTATGGGTTCCGGCGTGTGAATTCCGGACGACGCGCAGAATTTGCCGGGCCGGTGCTGCCGGTTGGCTTCACGCTGACGCTGAAGCCTGTCCTGACCTTCGTTGGCGTCTGGTTCGTGATCAATATCATCACCGGTCTCTACACGACCGGCGGCGCTGATCTGTCGGGCATTGCCTGGGAAGCGCATATTGGCGGTTTTATCGCCGGTTTCTTCGGGATTTCGCTGCTGGATCGTCCGCGCAGCTATGACGCAGTTCTAAGGCTTTAGAACAGTTCCCTCCCAGTTTTATGGTACTTGCTAAACGTGCAATCAAAGCGCACCATCATGGAACGCGGCGGGAGGAGCTGCGTTCTGTTTTCAGGTGTTTGAGCGCCTGAAACAGCGAATGCTAAATCTTGGAGGGACTTGGCATGACAGTAAGATCGATTCTCGAGAAAAAGGGCAGGGATGTCGTCGTAATTGCACCTGCCGACACGCTTTCCCATGCCGTTGCCATGTTGAACAAGCACAAGATCGGCGCGCTGGTGGTTTGCGACGAGGCCGGTCATATCAAAGGCATTCTTTCCGAACGCGATGTGGTCCGGGCGCTCTCCGTCAAGGAAAGCGGCGCGATGGCCATGCCGGTTGCAGAGGTCATGACCGCAAAAGTGCAGGTCTGTCGGGAGCATCACACGATCAATCAGGTCATGGAAATCATGACGCGCAGCCGTTTCAGACATATGCCGGTTGAAGAACACGGCAAACTTGTCGGAATCATCTCTATCGGTGACGTCGTGAAACGGCGAATCGAAGATGTGGAGCGCGAGGCCGACGAAATTCGCACCTATATCGCGACCGCTTGAACATATTCGTTCAACAATGCCATGCGCCGGTAAGAAATCTCATGCGGCGCATGGGGTCGAATCAACGATTGCGCAAATAGCGCTCCGCCGCATAGAGCGAAATCGCTGCGGCGTTTGAGACATTGAGCGATTTAATCTCGCCGGGCATGTCGAGGCGTGCAAGCGCTGTCACGGTTTCCCGCGTCTTCTGACGCAGGCCTTTTCCTTCCGCACCGAGAACCAGAGCGATTCGTCCGCCGGCAAGCGTCACTTCCATTTCCTGCGGGCCTTCCGAATCAAGGCCGATGGTCTGGAAACCCAGACCATGCAGTTCTTCAATCGCTTCGGCGAGGTTTCTCACCTCTATATGCGGGATAAGTTCAAGCGCACCGGATGCAGCCTTGGCCAGAACGCCGGTTTCCTGCGGGCTGTGGCGGCTGGTGGTGATCAGTGCTCCTGCACCAAAGGCCACAGCCGACCGCATGATCGCGCCGACATTGTGCGGATCGGTCACTTGATCAAGAACCAGCAGAAGCGGGCTCTCCTGAAGTTCGGAGAGTTTTTTCGCACGCAGCGGTTCTGCTTCGATCATCACGCCCTGATGCACGGCGTCGGAACCGGTTTCCTTGTCGATGTCTTTCGGATCGACAATTTCGACGGGGAAGGGCAACGAATCGGCTTCTCCGATTTCAAGCCGTGCAAATCCATTGCGCGTCGCGCGCATGCGCAGAATCTTGCGGGCCGGATTTTCAACGGCTGCGCGCACCGTATGCAGCCCATAAAGGCGCACAGTGCCATCCGCGACGGCGCTGGCCGATATGGCGGCGCGCTGGGGTCTGTGCGGCGCCTTGCCTTCTGCTGCGGCTTTCTGGTCGCGATGCTGGCGGCGCAGGCGCGCATAATGAGTGTCTTTAGGGGTACGGGGCGTGTTCTGATCGGTCATGGCGCGCTTATAACTCTTAAGAGAGAGGGAAGATAGCTGCTTGCCCTGTAAATACTATCAGGCTGTTATGGCTGCCTATTAAGAGGCGAAAGCCCGCATGTCCTGATTTTTTTGCATATCCGAATGCCTGCCTGAGCCCGGTCTTTTGGAATGCTTTGGTCAAACTGTGGATAGGCATGCATTCTTTTCGCTTTTACCCTGTTGACAGGGGAAGCGCTTATCGTCATAAGGCCCCCCGTGGAGCGACGGCGAGCCCAACAGCCAACCGACCGCTTCGCAAAAATGCCTAGTTACTCGACGCTGCTGATAGTGATATTAGGAGGAATGCCCGAGCGGTTAAAGGGGACGGACTGTAAATCCGTTGGCTAAGCCTACGTTGGTTCAAATCCAACTTCCTCCACCACTGTCGGATTAGAGTTTAGAGTATGCGGGTATAGCTCAATGGTAGAGCAGCAGCCTTCCAAGCTGAATACACGGGTTCGATTCCCGTTACCCGCTCCAGTTTTCAAGAGCGGATAGGCGTGTAAGGAATCATCGACGGGCGGTTCGCCGTTCCGTTTTGGCATAAATGCTGGCCCCGAAGCAAATCGGCTTTTGCGCTGGCGCTCGAGCGGTTCTAGAACAAAGAGAACAACGGCGATGGCTAAGAGCAAATTCGAACGTAACAAGCCCCACGTTAACATCGGCACCATCGGTCACGTTGACCATGGCAAGACCTCGCTGACTGCGGCAATCACGAAGTTTTTCGGTGAATTCAAGGCGTATGACCAGATCGACGCTGCACCGGAAGAACGCGCCCGCGGTATCACGATCTCGACGGCTCACGTTGAGTACGAAACCGCAGCTCGTCACTACGCCCACGTCGATTGCCCAGGCCACGCTGACTATGTGAAGAACATGATCACCGGCGCTGCACAGATGGACGGCGCGATCCTGGTTGTTTCGGCAGCTGACGGCCCGATGCCGCAGACCCGTGAGCACATCCTGCTCGCTCGTCAGGTTGGCGTTCCGGCAATCGTCGTGTTCCTGAACAAGTGCGATCAGGTTGACGACGCAGAACTGCTCGAACTGGTTGAACTGGAAGTTCGCGAACTTCTCTCGAAGTACGACTTCCCGGGCGACGAAGTTCCGATCGTCAAGGGTTCGGCTCTGGCAGCTCTCGAAGATTCCTCGAAGGAACTCGGCGAAGACGCCATTCGCAACCTGATGGACGCAGTCGACAGCTACATTCCGACCCCGGAACGTCCGATCGACCAGCCGTTCCTGATGCCGATCGAAGACGTGTTCTCGATCTCGGGTCGCGGTACGGTTGTGACGGGTCGCGTTGAGCGCGGTATCGTCAAGGTTGGCGAAGAAGTTGAAATCGTCGGCATCAAGGCGACCGGCAAGACGACGGTTACCGGCGTTGAAATGTTCCGCAAGCTGCTCGATCAGGGCCAGGCTGGCGACAACATCGGCGCACTGGTTCGTGGTATCGGCCGTGAAGACGTTGAACGCGGTCAGGTTCTCTGCAAGCCGGGTTCGGTTAAGCCGCACACCAAGTTCAAGGCAGAAGCTTACATTCTGACCAAGGACGAAGGTGGCCGTCATACGCCGTTCTTCACCAACTACCGCCCACAGTTCTACTTCCGTACGACTGACGTGACCGGTGTTGTGACCCTGCCGGAAGGCACGGAAATGGTTATGCCAGGCGACAACGTCACCGTTGACGTTACGCTGATCGTCCCGATCGCCATGGAAGAGAAGCTCCGCTTCGCTATCCGTGAAGGTGGCCGCACCGTCGGTGCAGGCATCGTCGCTTCGATCATCGAGTAA